>CAMFAL010000014.1 GCA_945948185.1 uncultured Clostridia bacterium
TCCTATTATACCAGAAGAACCTCGCCACCGGCGAGGTTCTTTGACAAGCTGAGCCGCTGTGTACTGAGTACACAGCGGCTGTTTTTTAATAGCCATTGACCATAATATCCAGGACCCGGCCTGCCACAGTGCCGGCCACAGAGCTTCCGCCGCCGCCGTTTTCCACCAGGACCACAAATGCATAGGGCGTATCCTCGTTCCGAAGGAACCCTGCGAACCAGGCGTGGGGCGTCTTTCCCTCACCCACCTCGGCGGTGCCGGACTTGGCGCAGATCTCCATGTTGGGGAACCGCTTGGTACCGTAGGTCTTTTCCACGTTGTCCGCCATCATGTCCGCCAAAATGCCGGCGGTCTTTCCCGAGACCAGTGTCCCGGTCTTGCGGGTCAGATGGGGCAAGGACGGGAGCCCCAAGGAATTAACCGTCTTTTCAATCAGATAGGGCTGTGCGGCCCTGCCGCCGTTTGCGATGGCGCCCATGTAGACCATCAGAGCGCAGGGGTTCACCTGGTCCTTGTACTGGCCCACACCGGCCCAGCCCAGAGAGCCGTCCGTGATGTTCTCCCAGGAGAAGGAGCCTTTGGCGGTGGGGAGGCCGTCGACGGAATAAATGTCCGTCAGCCCTGCTTTTTCTGTGTACTTCCGCATGGTCTCGGCCCCCAGCTCCACGGCGATCTGGGCAAAGGCCACATTGCAGGAGTTGGCAAAGGTGTCGCCAATGTGCTGCTCCCCATGGGTACCGGAGCAGACGATGGTCTCATCTCCGATCTGGACGCTGCCCTGGCAGGTCCAGGTGCGATCCTGGATATCTGGGATCTCCTCCAGAGCCGCCGCCAGGGTCACCGTCTTATAGACGGAGCCGGGAGTGAAGTCGGAGGACAGAAAGCGATTCAGATAGGCGCCCTTGTAACGGTCGTTGGTCTCGATATCTCCGGGAACGTTCAGGGGGTCATAGCTGGGCGCCGAGACCATGCACAGCACCTCACCGGTCTTGTAGTTATACACGGCCACGGTACCCGCATGGCCGTTCAGAGCCTGATAGGCCTCGTAATTGTACCGGGCGTCGATGGTCAGGTACAGCTCTGAGCCCCGCTCCGCGCCGAAGGCGCCGTTCAGTAAGCTGTATCCCGTCAGCTTGTCGGCAAAGGCGTTGAGGGCGCCCGTGCCGATGCTTCCTTGCAAGTCACCCACCGCATGGAGGGTGGCCTTTCGGACGGTCTCATTCTCATAATAGGTGCGTTTTCCGTCCTTCACCTCGGACAGCACATCCCCGTCCCGGTCCAGCACGGTCCCTGCCGCCAGAACACCGTTGGTATCGTAAAGGTGCCGGTTGAAAGCAGAGGACGCCCAACTGCCGCCATCCAGAAAATAGCGGATCAGAAAGAATCCCAGGCCCGCCGCCAACAGCAGGGCCAGCACAGCGCAGACCACTGCCCGCCGCTCAATCTTCTTCATGATCCGCCTCCTGTTCTTCCCCAAAGGGGTCCTCCACCGCCTCCGCCATCCGGCGGGCCTCCTCCGTCAGCTGCCGCTGGGGCTTTCGCTGGATGGCGAAGCTGGCGTTCTCCCGGGTGTCCGTGGCCTTCAGGAAGGCCAGCAGGCCCCAGACAGACATCATGGCAGAGCCGCCGTTGGATACAAATGGAAAGGTCACGCCTGTCAGGGGCAGCAGGTCCACGGAGCCAAACACGTTCAGGCAGGTCTGGAACACCAGCAGGGACCCAGCCGCACAGGCGGCGATGATGTAATAGCTGCTGCGGCCCACCCGGCAGGCCCGCACCGCGAAAATCGCCAGGGTAATGATGCCTACCACCGCCAGCACGGCGATCAGCAGCCCCCACTCCTCGCACAGCATACCAAATACCAGGTCCGTATCCGCCGCGGGAATGCGGTGGAGCCAGCCGTTGCCGCCACCCATGCCCAGCAAGCCGCCGGAGGCCGCCGCGGACATAGTGCGGGTCTGTTGGTATCCAGTGGTGGAGGCCGCCTCCCAGGCGTGGCCCCAGGAGGCAAAGCGGCTGAGGATGTATGGCTTGAAGGTCACGATGATACCCGCGCCGAACACCGCGCCGCCGCAGATCAAGGTCAGGGTGGCCCAGTCTCCGGACCGGAGGTAGGCGATCACCAGGAAGGTCACGAAGAAGATGGCCGCCGTACCGAAGTCGCTCATGAGACCCAGCAGTCCGATACACACGCCGGTCAGCAGAATGAACAGAGTAATGTTGCGCTTGTGGAACAGCCGCTCCAACGTAGCGGAACCAGCAAAGATATAGCAGATCTTGGCAATCTCCGAGGGCTGGAAGGACAGTCCGCCGATGGAGATCCAGTTGACGGCACCGTACTTGGCATTGCCCAGCACCAGCGTGATACCCAGCAGGCCCATGGCAGCGGCCGCCATGCACCAGCGGCTTTTCCGCACCCGGCCCAGGTCCCGCAGGAACAGGCCCAGTACCAGGAACAGCACCAATCCCAACACGATGGCAGCGAACTGCTTGAACAGACTTCCCGGCGCACTGGAGGCCGTCACCGCCAGGGACAGCGTAGACAGGAAAAAGGCGATGGTCTCCATCTCAAAGCCCACGCAGTGGGTACACCGCAGAATGATGGCGTACAGCCACATAACCGCCGTCAGGCCCAGGAAAGACAACGGCACCCATACGCTGGCTTCCGTCCCCTCCGCGATAACCAATTGCAGGCAGGCCAGCACCTGAAACACCGTCAGCCATAAAAAGGAAGGCCACATGGCGGCAGGCCGCTCCGCCAGGCGCTTTCTCTCCAGCTCCTCCCGCTCCGCCACCGTCTGGGGCAGGAACACCAGGGGGACGCCTCCCAGGGTGATGGTATCTCCCAACTTAACCGGGGCGGAACCATCCACGGCCTCCCCATTCACCAGAGTGCCGCCCTTGGAGCCCAGGTCATATACCGTCCACTCCCCTGTCTCCCCCCGGCACAGAGCGGCGTGCTGCCGGGAAATGCTGGGGTAGTTCAGATAGACATCCGCCGTCTTTCCCCGGCCGATGATATTCTCCCAGTGGGTCAGCAGAAGCGGGGTGCCATTGGGCAGGCTCAACTGTCCCCAGGTCTCCGGGGTGTGGGGGATCCGCAGCAGGGACCGCACGGCACGGTACAGGATCAGCACAGCCAGCACCGGGAACAGAAAGCGGACGATGGCCGTATACCAGGCGCCCGCCAGGGGATTGGCTGCCAGCCACGCCGTTACGGCATTCAGCGCCGCCTGGAAAGGCGCCGTCACCAGTTCCATACGCACAGCCTCCTTTTTTGAAAAATTAGAGTTAGTATAGCACTTTTTCATCCGGATGTACAGTGTTCCGCCACCTATATACAAAAAGCGGTTCAAAAGTGCGGTGAAATTTCACTTTTTCTCTTGACCTGCCGTATAAAATCCATTAAACTAAATAAGTGTGCAATATCGCGGACGGTGCCGTGCGCCGTCTCCCCATATATATTACGAAAGGCCGATCGATCATCATGAAACATCCCTACAAGACGCGTGAAGGCGGCGCCACGGTGACTGTTTTTGTCCCCTATGACTGCAATAACCACTGCCCCTTCTGCATCAACAAAGGCGAGTACGCGGATCTGACGGGCTTCTCTCTGGAAAAGATCTGCCAGAGCATCCGCCGGATGGACGCCATCACCCCTTACTGTGATTTTGTGTTTACCGGCGGCGAGCCCTTTGCCGACATCGCAAAGCTCCAGACCATGCTGGACCAGATCCCCACCACCCACAAGGTCTACATCAACACTACCCTGCCGGTGTCTGAGACCCAGTCCGAGGAGGATATCCTGGCTTTTGCTGAGCGCAACAAGCACAAGATTACCTGCATCAATGTCTCCCGCCACATGCAGAAGTACGTGGTGGAGTCCAACGACGACCTGCTGGCCCGGCTGCCGGTGCCCTTCCGGGTCAACTGCGTACTGTACAAGAATTATCCTGCCGAGGGGCTGGTGCCCTACATGGAGCGGTTTTTGAAGCTCCCCGGCGCCTCCATCCAGTTCCGGTTTGACTACACCGCCACCACTCCCGAAAACCTCTATGAGGAGGAGGGGGACAAGATTCTCCACGATCTGAAGCAGGTGGCCCGGTATACCGGTCTGGACGGCTGCCGGATGCGCTGCGGCTTCCACTTTGATTACAAGGGCATGGAGCTGACCTACCACAAGACCCTGCCCTACTCCACCATTGTGGAAACGGACCCCAAGGACGGCGTGACCTATGACATTCTGTACGATATCCTCATCAAGCAGAACGGCGATATTCACTCCGACTGGACCGGCGTCATGATGGATGTGGACGCCTATGAAAAGGTCGTTTTCGAACCCCACGACTTGAAGTGGCTGGAAAGAGTCTGATTTTTTGAAAAGCGGCGGACAATTCCGCCGCTTTTTTCATCAGGAGGCACTGTTATGAAAGAGATCAAAACCGTGGGCATCATCGGCCTGGGAGCCTTGGGCACCCTGTATGCCCATCTGCTGGCGAAGGGCCTGGGCCGGGATCAGGTGCTGGTGCTTGCAGATCAGGCCCGGGTGGAGCGCTACCGCCGGGAAGGCGTCACCTTCAACGGCCAGCTCTGTGACTTCAACTATACGGACGCCGCCTCCGTGACGGAGCCGGCAGACCTGCTGCTGTTTGCCGTGAAATTCGGTGGACTGGAGAATGCCATCGCCTCCTGCCGTCATCTGGTGGGGCCGGAGACCACCTTAGTCTCGGTCCTCAACGGTATCGCCAGCGAACCCATGCTGGGAGAGGCCTTCTCTCCGGAGCAGGTGGTCTGGTGCGTGGCCCAGAAGATGGCCGCCCGCAAGGAGGGCAATCACGCAGAGGCAGACCCACTGGGAGAGCTTGCCCTGGGCGTTCCCGCCGGAACAAACCCGGCCCACCTGAAGCGGCTGACGGCATTTTTTGACCGCATCCGGTTTCCCTATTCCCTGCCCGCCGATATCCGCACCCACCTGTGGAGCAAGCTGCTGTGCAACACCGGCTGCAACCAGACCACTATGGTGTTCCAGTGCGGCTACGGCGGCCTGCAGCTTCCCGGCAAGGCCCGGGATACCATGCTGGGCGCCATGCGGGAGGTAGTGGCTGTCGCCAACGCCGAGGGCATCTCCCTGTCAGAGCGGGATGTGGAAAGCTGGGTGTCCATCATCGACAGCTTCCCACCGGAGGGGATGACCTCCATGCGGCAGGACAGCCTGGCCCACCGAAAAAGCGAAGTAGAGCTGTTTGCGGGCACCGTCCGCCGACTGGCGGCAAAGCATAGCATTGCCGTTCCCGTCAACGACTGGCTCTATGCACAGATTCAGGCCATGGAGGCCGCATACTGACAGAATGTTCCCGTGAAAATGCCTCATTTTCACGGGAACATTTTTTTCATTCATCCGTCTGTATCAACAAATGACTTCACCGTACTGCCTCCGACAGAGCCGGCGGGCAGCGGAAGTAATCATAGTTGTAGAGGCGATTTGGCTCCAGTGTGTCCCCGAACCGGAGCGTGATCAGCTCCGACACCGTCACCAGCTGGTATCCCTGCTCCTGAAGCCAGGGGACCAGGGTTCGGGTGGCCTCCACGGAGCTCTCATAGATGCTGTGAAGCAAAATCACCTGTCCGTCCAAATCGCCAATACCTTGTACATGAGCCACCACCTGTTCCACATCCCGAAGCTTCCAATCCTGTGGATCCACGGACCAGGTGACGATGCTGTAACCGGAATCGGTTTTCAGCGCCTTACTAGTTGCGCCGTAAGGCGGCCGCAGCAGGGTGGGCACGGTACCCAACACTTCCTCAAAGGCTACGTCTGCCGCCGCCAAGTCCACCTCCAGGGCCTCAGGGTCCAGCTTCCCCAGATTGGCATGGCGGTTGGAGTGGCTACCGATCTCACAGCCCAGTTTTTCGGCCCGGCGTACTGCCTCCGGGGCGCTGGACAATTTCTGTCCCACCTCGAAGAAGGTGGCCACAGCTCCGTTCTCCTCCAGAATATCCAGGAGCTGGTCTGTATAGACCGGATGGGGACCATCATCAAAGGTCAGAGCCACCATAGGCCGGCTGGGTTCCACAGTCCGTGCCGGATCCTCCGGCTCCCTTTCAGTTTCTTCTCCTGTCTCCTCCGTCCCAGTTTCCTCCGGCTGGAAAGGATCAGGCAGGACGGTGACAGTTGGCAAAGTCTCCGCTGGCTGCGGGTCCATCTGGACAGACCGGGCCGGGATTACGGTGCCCCGCAGATTGAGCGATACCACCATCAGCAGCGCCAAGAGTATTTTTTTCATAAGAATCTCTCCACCCTCCAATACCTGTTTACTGAGACCATCCTATGAAAATTTTTTCGGAATGTCGTGGCATTTTCGGATACAAATGGTGTCAAAAAAGTATATAATAGGAACAAATTATGACAACCTGTTTCACATCAGCAAAAAGGAGGCTGCTCCATGAAGAAAAAACTGCTGTTATTGTTTCTCTGCGCCTGCCTACTGGCAGGGAGCCTCTCCAGCTGCGGCGGAAAACGGGACCTGATGCAGGGTGTTACCCCCGCCGCCGTCTCCGACACAGCCATTCCTGCCAATGGAGCCGAAGCCGCCTCCGGGCTGGCCCTCCGGCTGCTGCGGCAGGAGATGGAAAATGGGGAGCCCAACGTCCTGCTGTCCCCCCTGTCCATTCTCTGCGCCCTGTCCATGACGGCCAACGGTGCCAGAGGCGAGACTCTTGCCCAGATGGAGCAGGTCCTGGGACTGCCAGTGGAGTCCATGAACGCCTATCTGCTGGCCTACCGAAAGGCTCTCCCCGGCGAAAAAAAGTGCCGGATCTCCCTGGCCAATTCCATCTGGTTCAAGGACGACGACTCCCCCACTGTGGAGGAGGATTTTCTGAAAAGCAATGCCGCCTGGTATGACGCGGACCTCTATCAGCTGCCCTTTAACAGTGCCGCCTGCAAGGCCATCAACGATTGGGTGCGCAAGGAGACCGGCGGCATGATCCCGGAAATTCTCCAGAAAATATCGCCGGATGCCGCCATGTACCTCATCAACGCTCTGGCCTTTGAAGCGGAATGGGCGCGCATTTACCAGGAAAGCAGCATCCGGGACGGCGTGTTCACTGCGGAGGACGGCCGTCAGCAGGACGTACAGATGATGTACTCCGAGGAATCCCGCTATCTGGAGACCGGGACCGCTGTGGGCTTCCTGAAATACTATGACGGAAGGAACTGCGCCTTTGCGGCCCTGCTGCCCAAGGAGGGCGTTTCCCTGGCGGAGTGTGTGGATTCCCTCGCCGGAGAGCAGCTCCATGAGCTGCTGGCAAACCCGGAAACGGCGGAAGTCCGGGCAGCCATCCCAAAATTCGAGAGCACTTATGAAACAAACCTGTGCGATACTCTGGAAGCACTGGGGATGACGGACGCCTTCGACGGACAGCTGGCGGACTTCTCCGGCATCGGCAGCTCCGCGGAAGGGAACCTCACCATCAGCCAGGTCCTCCACAAAACCCGCATCACCGTGGATGAACGGGGCACCAAGGCTGGGGCCGCCACAGCAGTGGTGCTGGAGCCCACCTCCGAGCCGCCGTCGGAGCCCAAGGTGGTCCAACTGGACCGCCCCTTCCTCTACCTGCTGATCGACTGCCAGGACCAGCTCCCCATCTTCATCGGCACAGTAACGGCCATGGAATAAGCAAAATAACACCGGCACTTTTTGAAGTACCGGTGTTATTTTACGTTATCGCAGGAAAATCCGTTTACCGCCCTGGTAGTCCCGGACCAGACCGATGCGCCGGGCACTGGGGACACAGCCCTTCAATTCCTCTAACAGAGCATCCGCGTCCTCCGGGTCCACAGCCATCAGCAGGCCGCCTGCTGTCTGGGGATCGTAAAGGAGATCCTGTTTACAGAGTTCCGTCTCCCCTGCGTCCACGCCGCTCTCCGCGAAGGTACGGTTGCGGTACATGCCCTCCGGGAGGATGCCAATGCGGGCCAGCTCCAGAGCCTCGGGGATGAAGTCGATCTGGTCTACATGGAGCTCGATCTCCACATCGCTGCCCTGGGCCATCTCGAAGGTGTGTCCCAGCATACCGAAGCCCGTCACGTCCGTACAGGCGTGGACCCGGTACTTCACCATGGCGTCCCGGGCGGACTTGTTCAGCGTCGTCATCATCTTCTGTGCAAATTCGATGCTCTCCTGGGAAGCCATGTCCGCCTTAGCTGCGGTGGTGATGACGCCGATGCCGATGGGCTTGGTGAACAGCAGCACGTCGCCCGGCTTGGCCCCGGAGTTAGTCAGCACCTTGTCCGGGTTGACAAACCCCGTCACCGCCAAACCGTACTTGGGCTCCTCGTCCAAAATGCTGTGGCCGCCGGTGATCAGGGCCCCTGCCTCATAGACCTTGTCATAACCGCCCCGCAGCAGCTGGTGGACGGCGTCCTTGGGCATGTCCGCCGGAATGGCCATGATGTTCAGGCACAGCTTGGGCTCGCCGCCCATGGCATACACGTCGCTAAGGGCATTGGTGGCCGCGATCTGGCCGAACAGGTACGGGTCGTCGGCAATGGGCGGGAAGAAATCCACCGTCTGCACCAGGGCCATGTCGTCGGATACCTTGTAGACAGAGGCGTCATCGCTTTTGTCAAAGCCCACCAGCAGGTTGGGGTCCTGATGGACTTTGATGCCGTCCAGCAACTGGGCCAGGACGCCGGCGCCTACCTTGGCGCCGCACCCGGCGCACTTGGCTAACTTGGTCAGTTTTACTTCATTTTCAGGCATGGTAGTTCTCCTCTTTCATAGATGGCAGACAATTCTCCAAAGTTCTGCTCCAAGTATTTTTTCAATTTTACCAACACTCGGTTCCAGAGGCATCTGCGTCTCAGTATTTTCATTTCAGCGCCCCGGTCAGGTCCAGCACTGCCTCCAGCACACCGCCGCCAACTGCCAGGGCCTTATCGCTGGCACAGTAGCAATGTTCGATCTTGCACCGGGGGTCAATATCACCGGACTTCATGCCCTTGAACACCGGCGTACCGTCCGCCAGGATACCACGGAGCACACCGTCCAGGGTGCAGACCATGGGCTCGCCGTTGACAGTGGCCGCCACGTCGCCCATCTTCACTTGGGCGCCAATCTCCAGAAGCTGGCGGAACTCTCCGTCGGCCGGGGCCCGCAGCACCCGTTCTCCCGCGAAGCCGCCGATAAGGCCGGGGATCCCAGTATTGGGGATGGCGGTCCCCTCATGGATAACACGGCCCAGGTAGTGGCCTCGCATGGTCTCCACCACCGCATGGCAGTCCACGCCCGCTGTAAAGCCGGGACCCACACCAATGACTACCGGCGCATCGGTAATCCTGGTGCCCAGGTTTTTCTTTGCCAGGATGGCATCTACCACCGCTTCGGGTTTCAGTACCAGAACACAGGCTCCCTCCGGGTCCGGCAGCACAGGGATGCAGCCGCCCCCCAGAATGCGCAGAGCCTCCGTGGGGCTCTCCGCCCGTCTAGCCGTCACGCCCTCCACCGTGGTCTCGCCATGGACCACGGCCTGGGAAAAGCAGACAGTCCGGCGGATGGCTGTGGGCCGTTCGATCTCAGTCATTACGATCTGAATGTGAGCCCGCCACAGCCGCAGTGCAATGCCGGTGGCAATATCTCCGGCGCCTCGGATCACTACAAGCATCTGAAATACGCTCCTTTTTGCAGGCTCCCCGCCAGGATAGGACCATTCAGCAGGGCAGCCAGCTGTTTTACTGTTTCCATGTCCTCCAGAGTGTCCGTCTGATTGATGAACAGGCGGTGGTACAGGCTTTCAGCCTTCAGAACAGCAACCTCAATCTCCGGTGTAACAATGTCTGTCTCCTCCGCTCCCGCCAGCCGGGCATACAGTTCCGGACGGTGGGCAGCTTCACGGATGGGCCGTCCGAACCCGGCGGCTCCCACCACGCAGATGACCTGATTGGCCACCGGCGGGATCACCGGCTCATGGGGCGCATGGGCCTTCACGGGCCTTTGGGCGGAGCCGTCCGCCTCCACCAGTACATAGTCGAACCACTCCGCCAGCTGGGCCATGGGCATTGGGGGCGCCGTCAGCTTTCCGCCGGTGCCGGGCGCCTCCTGTCCGGCGCATAGCAGGCGGCAGTGCTCCCGCAGCCGTGTCAGTTCCTCTTCGCTCCTGGCGCATGGAATATCCGGAAAGGGGAAAATTTTCGTGGTAGTACACAGCAACACAGAATAACTTTGGGCCAATTCCTGTCCCAGAGTCCGCAGCAGGGTGGTCTTTCCGCCGCCGCCAATAACGGCCGTCACACCTGGCCGGATCCCCAGCAGCTCCGACAGCATCTGCGTCCTCCCCTTTCGTTCTATTTTTTATAGAATAACACTGGCGTACTGCCGCGTCAAGGTCCGGTTCTTCCGGATAAAGAAAAGCGCCCGGATTTCCGGGCGCTTTCTGTATGGCTTATCCGATGCTCCAGTCTATGCCTCCAAAGCCTCCGGAGGGGTCCTCCGGCTCTGTGGGGACCTCAGGCTCCGTGGGGGCCGTGGGAGGCGGCTCCACAGGTTGTGTGGGGGTCTCGGGTTCCTCACCGCCGGGGCTGGGCGGGATATAGTTGGGGTCATCCGGTTCCACCGTGGGCAGGTCCGGATCTACAAAGCCGCCCACATGGACGGGGCAGCCCACGATATCCGGATAGATCTCCGATCCGTCCTCGGCAATGGTGGGCTGCAGGCCGATGGCCTGTTCCATCTTCTGGATGGTATAGGCACTGTCCTCCGCCACAATGGAAGGACCGTAGTCCTCGCGAACGTAGTCCAGCACACCCACCTGGGTCACGGTCTCCATGGGACAGGTGGCTGTGGCCAGGCACTTGCCTTCCGTGCAGTAGTCGCGGAACACATGCATGGTGCAGGATTCAGTGGGGCCTGTGCCCTTGGCCACCGTCATGGTGATAACCCGGTCTCCCCGCAGGTCGGCGTGGCAGGCATCCGTGCAGAGCAGGCCGCTGTCCGCGCAGACCTTGATGGTCTCCAGCCCGCTGGAGGGCTTCTGGAAATCCTTGTTCTCCAAGCCCTCGTGGACCTGCTGCATAACCTTCTTCCACAGGGTGATGGCGGGGTTGCCGCTGTAACTGATCTTGGCGTTATACTTATAGCCTGTCCACACCGCCGCCACATAGTAGGGAGTGTAACCCACGAAATAGCGGTCATAGTTGTCGCTGGTGGTACCGGTCTTGCCGGCGATGGTCATGCCGCTGAACTTGGCGGAGGTACCGGTACCGGCATTCACCGCGTTTTTCAGCATTTCATTCATCAGGTAGGCCGTGGTCTCCTTCATGGCCGCATGGCTCTCGCCTTCGTTCTCCAGGATCACATTGCCGTTGGCATCCTCCACCCGCAGGTAGGTTCTGGGGGAATTGTAGATGCCCATGTTAGCGAAGGAGGCATAGGCCGCCGCCATCTCCCGGGTGTTCAAGCCGTAGGTCAAGCCGCCCATACCCAGGGGACTGAGACCCATATCATCAGGCACCAGACTCAGGTTCAGGTTCTCCGTGGCGAAGGCGTAGGCATCGGCAACACCCACAGCCTGCAGGGTCTGCACAGCAATGGTATTGATGGAGTGCTGGATACCGGTCCGCACAGAGGTCCAGCCCCGGTATTTGTTGGGAGAATTCTTGGGCCAGGGATTGTCATTCAAAAGCTGAACGGGGTAATCATCAAAGGTGGTGGCTGGCGTCACCTTGCCGGAGTCAATGGCCGGGGCATAGGTTGTCAGCGGCTTGATGGAGGAACCGGGCTGCCGCTTGTCCATGGCATAGCTGGTCAGCAGGTTGCCCTCCTTCTCTCCCAGATCGCCCACCGTGGCCACCACATTGCCCGTATAGGGGTCGATGATGGTGATACCGGAGCGGATGGGCTGGCCATCCCGGCTGGTCAGGTCCAGATTGCTGCGGTCCTCATAGACCGACTCGGCGATCTCCTGGATCCGCAGGTCCATGGTAGTATAGATGCGGTAGCCGCTGTTGTTGATGAGGATGCGGGCCTCCTTCTCGGTGATCTCCATTTTATTGGCCAGGTCCTTGGAGACATCCCAGATGACCTGGTCCACGAACCAGTTGTTGATCTTGATACCGCCGGCAGCAGCCGCAGCAATATCATCCGCAGAGGTCGTGCCGTCCGTGAAGTGCAGGACTTCCGCCTTGGCGGCCTCGGCCTCCTCTTTTGTGAGATAGGGGCTCCAGGTAGAGGAATCGCTGCCCATCTCCTCCAGAGTGGCGGGGCCCACGATGCCCTCGTCATCCGCGTCGCACATCTTATTCAGGATGTTGGTCTGACGCTGTTTGTTCAATTCCCGGGGCGTCACCGTGGTTCCGTCCTCCCGGGTGTAGGTGATATCATACATAGGTCCGTACAGCGACGGGTTGTTTGTAATAGCGATGAGGCTGGCACACTCCGCCACGCTCAACTCTGACACATCCTTGCCAAAGTAAAACTGCGCTGCTGTCTGGACGCCATAGCACCCCTGGCCCAGATAGATGGTGTTGAGATACAGCTCCAGGATCTGCGCCTTGGTGTAGTTTTTCTCAAACTCCAACGCCCGGAAGATCTCCCGCACCTTGCGGTTGACGGTGCCGGCATTGTCCTCCGTCATGTTCTTCAATACCTGCTGGGTAATGGTGGAACCACCAAAGGTATTGCGCATGCCGATGAACATATTCAGCACTGCGCCGCCGGTGCGCTTCCAGTCCACGCCGTTATGCTGGAAGAACCGCTGGTCCTCAATGGCCACGACCGCCTGCCACAGAGCATCCGGCATCTCGTCGATATCCACCCAGATACGGTTCTCCGTGCCGTGGATCGTCTGATATTCCACCCAGCCGTCATTTGCAGCCATCTGATCGTCGTGATAATAGACGATGGAGCTGAGGTTCATGGTGTAATCTTCCGCGTTGACCTGCACCACGGGCATGATATTGGTCTCCGCATACTTCATAAAGATACCGGCGATCATTCCGCAGGTCAGAACGCCGATCAGCAGCAGCGTGAAAAGGCAGAAGAAAATTTTTCCGGCCACGCCTCCTCTTCTCTTCTCCCGCCCGGACTTCCGTTGGGTGGGTCGTCTGTTCTCTCGTTCCACAGGAGACACCTCCTTCTTTCTTTTGAATAGGATTCAGAAAGCTGCGGGACATCCGCCGCTTTCCGTAGTACATAGTACTCCAGAATACTTACTATTGTATCATCCCATGTCAACATTGAAAATGTCGTATTTTTTCGAAAAAAAGTTCCCTGTTTGTATGATTATTTTGTTTATGGGCAGGATACATGCCAGCTGGCAGACAAACTTTTCGTCTTTTTGACTTCTTCTGCCCTTGCAATCGTCCTCGGCTTCATGTAAAATACGATTAGCCAAAGAAAGGAGACCTCTCCCATGAGTGAAGATTTCGGCCCCACTTTTATTACCGTCACCGATGAGGATGGTAAGGAGATCGTCCTGGAGTTCGTGGACGCCCTGGAATACAATGGCCAGATGTACCAGGCCTTTTTCCCCGCAGAGACAGAGGGCGAGGAGGAAGATCCTGACGCCGGTCTGGTGATTCTGAAGACCATCCATGAAGACGGCGAAGATCTGCTGTCCACCTTGGACTCCGACGAGGAACTGGAGGCAGTCTACGAGCAGTTTATGGAGCTTCTCTTCAGCGACGAAGAGGAGTAACCACTCTCTTGTTCAAATAATAAAATGCCCTGCGGGGTTCGTGATAGATCTTTTTTTAACCCACATTTCGTTATACGGGATGCCGGATCAAGTCGTGGTTCGCAGGCCTCCCGGCTGCCTTCTGCGGCTGGAAGTTGGAAGCGATAAAGCGCCTTGGAGGCGACCCACCTGTCCGTAAAGGTGCAGGTTATAACGAGGTCTACACGGCCATCGCGGGGCACGTTTTTTTAGATTGCCGGAAAGCAGGGGTTCCTCCCCTGCTTTCAGTTTCTTTTCAGATAGCTCTTGTATGATATAAATTATATCTAACGCAATGTGGCGGCAACCATGGCCCAGTCCCCTGTCCCGGCTGAAAAATCAGGAATTTCCAGTGGGCTTTTCGGATTTACCCCTTGCACAACATACCGATATTCGGTATAATATTAAGGTACGTAAAATGTCAGCAGAGCCGTCCCGGCTGCCGCATCCCGGGAATTCAGTGTACCTTCAGACCGCGTCTGAGGCTTCGTGAATCCCAGCATGAAATACTTGAGAGGACTGAAATTACAAATGAGCGCATCAAGAGAAAAGCAGATCCGTCAGGAACAGGCCAGCTCCGGCTGGGTGGACCCCAAGGTCGTCCGTGAACAGGAGCAGCGCAAAAAGGAAAAGCGCAGCAATATTCTGTACGGCACCATCGCCGCACTGTTCCTCATCGCCGTTATCGCCGCCGGTATCTGGCGTTCCAACGTGATCCCCAAGAATGCCACTGCCGTCACCATTGACGGTGAGAAGTACACCGCCGCTGAGGTAGGCTTCTATTATCAGAATGTCTATCAGAATTTTGTCAGCAACTATTCCTACCTGCTGTCCTATATGGGACTGAACACGCAGGCCTCTCTGGACAGTCAGACCGTCAGCGAGACGGCTGCCTCCTGGATCGGCGCCGAGGCCGGTCAGACCTGGAAGGATTACTTCCTGAGTCAGGCTCTGGATCAGATGGCCACCGTCCAGTCCGTTCTGAATACCGCAAAGGCCGAGGGCTACACCTACTCTGCCGGCGTCCAGGCTCAGTATGATGATTCCATGGCCGCCCTGAAGAAGTCTGCCGAAGCTAACAGCCTTTCTGTCTCCCAGTTTCTGAAGAACAGCATGGGCGCCCAGATAACTGAGAAGGTCTATGCCGACCAGCTGATGCGGGTGCTGCAGTATGATGATTATGCCAGTGCTCACTATGACAGCTTGACTTACGACGACGGCAAGATCAACGACACCTACAAAGCCGACACCAACAAGTACGACCTGGTGTCCTATGAGATCGTGGCCATCCCCGGTGTCGCCGAGAGCACCACCGATGCCGACGGCAACGAGGTGGAACCCACTGAGGAGGAGTCCGCTGCCGCTTTGGAAAAGGCCGGGAAGGCCGCTGACCAGATGCTGGCCGATTACCGCGCCGGTCAGAGCTTGGAGACTCTGTCCAAGGCCGACGAGTCCTATGTCTACACCCTGAACGAGAAGGGCACCTATTCCGGCGACGTGGTCACCGAATGGCTGTTTGACGGCGCCCGCAAGGAAGGCGACTCCGATGTTCTGGATTACAACTCCACCTATTATGTTGTGGTGTTTCTGGACCGTTTCCGGGATGAGACTCCCGAGATCGACGTCCGTCACATCCTGATTCAGCCCGAGGCCGGTACGCTCAGTGAGGGTGATGAGGGCTATGAGGCCCAGCAGGCCCAGCTGAAGGCCGACGCCAAGGCCAAGGCCGAGGACATCCTGGCCCAGTGGCAGGCTGGCGAAGCCACCGAGGCTTCCTTCTCCGCCCTGGCTATGAAGGAATCCGCCGACGGTTCCAAGTACACCGGCGGCCTGATCGACGGTATTACCCCTGATTCCAGCCTGGTGGAGTCCTTTAAGAACTGGTGCCTGGATGCCAGCCGCAAGCCCGGCGACACCGGCGTGGTGGAGAGCGACTACGGTGCCCACGTCATGTACTTCGTGGGTGAGCAGCTTCCCGTCTGGGAATCCAGCGTGGTTTCCGACCTGCGGGATGTTGATTACAGCGAGTGGCTGGAGGGCCTCTCCGCTGACAGCACCATTGAGCGCCATGACTTCGGCATGAAGTTCGTGGGCTAATCCCCATTCATCACACGAAGGGAGGCGGCTTTCAAGCCGCCTCCCTTTCTCCCAGGAGGACTCTATGGACCAGCGATTTCTGCGCAATGAGATGCTGTGGGGGCGGGAAGGCCAGGAACGGCTTGCGGCCTCCCATGTGATCCTGTTTGGACTGGGGGGCGTGGGCAGCTACACAGCGGAATGCCTGGCCCGCTCCGGTATCGGAGAACTGACCCTGGTGGACAGCGACACTGTATCCGTTACCAACATCAACCGACAGTTGGAGGCCACCACCTCCACGGTGGGGATGGCAAAGGCGGACGCCGTGGCAGCTCGTATCCGGGACATCAATCCCGCTGCCATTCTTCACCCCATTCAGGAACTGTACGACGCCGACCACCGGGACCTGTTTTTCCCAGATGGCTGCTATTACGACCATATCGTGGACGCCATTGATCTGGTAAGCTGCAAGCTGGACCTGCTGGAAACCGCCCGGCGGCTGAACATCCCCCTGATTATGGCTCTTGGCACCGGCAACAAGCTGGACCCCACCCAATTGCGGCTGGCGGACATCTCCGAGACCTACGGCTGTCCCCTGGCACGGGTCATGCGGAAGGAACTGCGAAACCGGGGCATCCATCACCAAAAAGTGGTATTCAGCCCCGAAGAACCCGCCCCCACCATCCAGCTGGAAGCGCCTCCCCCGGGTCGCCGCAGCGTCCCGGCCAGCAACCCCTGGGTCCCTGCCACGGCAGGACTGCTGCTGGGCAGCGCTGTGGTCCGCCATATTCTTGAGAAAGAGAGAAGATCCTTATGCTGACAGGTACCATCGTCAACGCCCTGGCTGTTCTGGCAGGCTCTGCGGCGGGACTTCTGTTGAAGTGGCTGGCTGGCCGCTTCTCCAGCCATCTCCCCGCCGGAAGTACCTCTCTGGGCCAGCGGCTCCAAACTATCATCATGCAGGGCGTGGCCCTGTCTGTGCTGTTCATCGGCATCAGCGGCAGCTTCAAAGGCAGCAACACTCTGATTGCCATTCTGTCCATGGTCATCGGCGCCATCGTCGGCGAGCTGCTGGACCTGGACAAGCGGATGCGCCACCTGGGTGACTGGGTCCAGAAAAAGACGGAACATCTTGTGAAGAGCAACAGCGCCGGTCCTTCCATCTCCGATGGCTTCGTCACTGCCAGCCTGCTATTCTGCGTGGGAGCCATGGCTATCGTAGGCGCTTTGCAGGACGGTCTTACCGGCGACCACGCCACCCTTTTCGCCAAATCCCTGTTGGACGGCATCAGTTCCATTGTCTTTGCCGCCTCTCTGGGCATCGGTGTGGCCTTCTCCGCCGTGGCGGTGTTCCTGTACCAGGGTGTCATTGCCCTGGCAGCCTCCTTCCTCTCTCCCTTCCTGGGAGATGCGGTGATCGCGGAGATGACCTGCGTGGGCTCCCTGCTGATCGTGGCCCTGGGCTTGAACATGCTGGACCTGACGAAAATCAAAGTCATGAACCTGGTTCCGGCCATCTTCCTGCCCATTCTGCTGTGTATGTTCATGTAAATGGAAAGAGCCGCTTTTTCGGCTCTTTTTCATTCGTATAAAAAAATCCCTGTCCGTCCGGACAGGGATTTTTCAGAAAGTAAATTACTTCAGCTCGACCTTGGCGCCAGCCTCTTCCAGCTGCTTCTTCAAAGCCTCGGCGTCGTCCTTGGAGATGCCTTCCTTCAGAGTGGAAGGAGCACCCTCGACGGTAGCCTTGGCCTCGGCCAGACCCTGGCCGGTAATCTCACGGACAGCCTTGATGACCTTGATCTTGGCAGCGGCGTCGAAGCCGGTCAGGACCACGTCGAACTCGGTCTTCTCCTCAGCAGCGGGAGCAGCAGCGCCAGCAGCGGGAGCGGCCATAGCGGCGGCGGAAACACCAAACTCTTCCTCCAGAGCGTGAACCAGCTCGGACAGCTCCAGAACGGTCAAGCCCTTGATCTCTTCGATCATAGCGGTAATCTTCTCAGACATTGTATTTGCCTCCTAATTGTTAAATTTAAATAAGTGTGTTGCCGTCTGATTATTCGGCGGCGGGAGCCTCTTCGGCAGCCTCGGCAGGAGCGCCGTTCTTCTCGGCAATCTGCTTCAGGACAACAGCCAGACCGGTAATGGGGGCCAGCATGGTGCCCAAGACCTGAGCCTGCAGGATAGGCAGCGGGGGAATGGAAGCCAGAGAGTTGATGGTGTCCAGATCGACGGGCTTACCGTCCATGAAACCACCCTTGATCTCGAACTTGCCGTTGAGCTTCTTGGCGTAATCGGCCATGACGCGGGCGGGAGCCACAGGGTCAGAGCACAGGGCCAGAGAAGTGGTGCCGTTCAGCAGGTCGTCCAACTCGCTGAGACCAGTGTTGTTGAAGGCAAAGCGCAGCAAGGTGTTCTTGACAACGGCGTAATGCACGTCGTTCTCGCGGCACTCCTTACGCAGAGCAGTGTCTTCCTCAACAGTGATGCCCTTGTAGTCGACGAGGACGCCGGCGGTGGCATTCTGGATCTTCTCAGTCAGCTGGGCAACGATTGCCTGCTTTTCAGATAAGACCTTTGCGTTAGGCATTCTAGGTTTCACCTCCAGGAAATTTGTAGGTGCGTTCAAAAAAGGAAACCGTCCTTGTGCGCAAAGACACACAAGGACGGATAGCAAATCATGTTTGCCGCCCTCGGCAGGACTTACGAGGGTCTCCCCTCACCTGCTGTCTTTGGAACGCATCTGGTATTATATAAAAGAATTGATGAAATGTCAATACTTTTATATACATTTTCGCCCGAATTCCCTAAAACTCAGGAAGGGGGCTAGGGGGAACCTCCGGTTCTCCCAGTTGATTTACCTACGGCAAATCAACCAAATGGGATCATTTTTGTCAGGACATGTGCCTGACAAAAATACCTTGACCCGTGCGCCCATGGGGCGCACACACCAGTGACCGACGTCACTGGTGGTGGGGGATTCTCAAGGGGGGCCTGCTCCCCCTTGAAGCTCATTAGACCAGCTTCGCGGTGCTGAACTTCACGCCGGGGCCCATGGTGGAGGCAGCGACGCAGCTGCGGATATACTGGCCCTTGGCGGCGGCGGGCTTGGCCTTCACGATGGCGCCGATCAGAGCGTTGTAGTTCTCGGTCAGCTTCTCGGGGCCGAAGGACACCTTGCCGATGGGGCAGTGGATGATGTTGGTCTTGTCCAGACGGTACTCGATCTTACCGGCCTTGACTTCCTTCACGGCCTTGGCAACATCGGGGGTCACGGTACCGGCCTTGGGAGAGGGCATCAGACCCTTGGGACCCAGGACCTTACCGAGGCGGCCGACAACACCCATCATGTCGGGGCTGGCGACGACCACGTCGAACTCGAACCAGTTTTCCTTCTGGATCTTCTCCACCAGATCCATATCGCCAACAAAATCGGCACCGGCCTCGCGGGCAGCATCGGCCTTGTCGCCCTTGGCGAACACCAGC
Source organism: uncultured Clostridia bacterium (assembly GCA_945948185.1). Taxonomy (GTDB): domain Bacteria; phylum Bacillota; class Clostridia; order Oscillospirales; family Oscillospiraceae; genus Oscillibacter. Next base: position 19,276 of record CAMFAL010000014.1, read on the forward strand.
ACGCGGACAGTCTTGCCGGTGCCGTGGGGCAGCACGATGGCGCCACGGACCTGCTGGTCAGCGTGACGGGAGTCAACGCCCAGCTTCACGTGCAGCTCGACGGTCTCGTCGAACTTGGCGCTGGCGGTCTTGCAAATGAGAGCCATGCCATCAGCAGCTTCGTACAGAGTGTTCTTGTCGATCTGCTTGGCGCTCTCCTGATATTTCTTGCCTCTAAACAATGTTATTTCCTCCTCATAGTGGTTCTTCGGACTCTACGTTCCTCCCACTGTATGAAGCGGCATAGATGCCGCTCCGCTGTTGATAGTCAGGGATCAGTCGCCAACGACAACGCCCATGGAACGGGCGGTACCGGCGATCATGCTCATGGCGGACTCCAGGTTGGCGGCATTCAGGTCCTTCATCTTGATCTCAGCGATCTTCTGGATGGAAGCCTTGGAGATGGTGGCCACCTTGTTCTTGTTGGGCACGCCGGAGCCGGACTCGATGTTGCACTCCTTCTTGATCAGGACAGCCGCGGGGGGAGTCTTGGTGATGAAGGAGAAGGAACGGTCGGCGTACACGGTGATGACGACGGGGATGATCATGCCCACATCGTTCTTGGTGCGCTCATTGAATTCCTTGGTGAAGGCGGCAATGTTCACGCCGTGCTGGCCCAGAGCGGGACCAACAGGGGGAGCGGGAGTTGCCTTGCCTGCGGGGATCTGCAGTTTCACATAACCAGTAATTTTCTGTGCCACGGAGTAGCACCTCCTAAATCATAAATGTGGTGGCGGACGAAGGTCCGTCCTTGGCGGGACCGGAGGGTCCCTCCCACTTGTGCCGGAACCGTCCGGCGCGTATGCTTGCTCAGTTCTGGACCTCGACCTGATCCAGCTCCAGGTCCACGGGCGTCTCGCGGCCGAACATGGAGACCATCACGCTGACCCGGTTCTTCTCGGGCTCGATCTCCTCGACCACGCCGGTGAAGCTGGCCAGCGGGCCGTCCACGATCTTCACGTGGTCGCCCACATTGTACTTGACCACGATCTCGTGCTTTTCCATGCCCATGGCAAGCACCTCTTCCTCCGTCAGGGGGATGGGCTTGTTGGCGCTGCCGACAAAGCCGGTGACGCCGCGGACATTCCGCACCAGATGCCAGGTATCGTCGGTCATGACCATCTTGATCAGCACATAGCCGGGGAACACCTTCCGCTCCACTTCCTTGGTGGCACCGGAATCAGTGACCTCTGTCACGGTCTCCATGGGGATCTCCATCCGCAGGATCTTGTCCTCCATGCCGCGGCCGGTGACGAACTTCTCAATGCTGGTCTTGACGGCATTCTCATAGCCGGAATAGGTATGGATCACATACCACTTCGCGCTGTCTGACATATCCGCTACTCCTTAAGCACCGAACACGTTCAGGATCATCTGGACGGCGGAGGTCGCCACGAAATCGAAAATCCAGATGCAGGCACCGATGGCCAGGGAGCACAGCAACACCGTACCGGTATTCTTCAGCACCGTCTGCTTGTTGGGCCATACGACCTTCTTCAGTTCGCTTTTCATCTCACGGAACCAGAGACCGCGGTCTCTCTTCTTCTTGACTTCTTCTGCCATACGTTACACGCCTTTCTTAATCGTTTTGACCATTACTTGGTCTCGCTGTGGAGCGTGTGCTTCTTGCAGAAGGGGCAATACTTATTCAGTTCAAGCTTGTCCGGGGTATTCTTCTTGTTCTTCATCGTATTGTAGTTTCTCTGCTTGCACTCGTTGCATCTCAGGGTCACTTTTACGCGCATCTAACGGCACCTCCTTATTATTGGCATCCTCACGGCTCCGCCGGGGATGCCGACTGCCTCCCTGCCTTTTGTAAGGTCCTTTCCGCCGTCGCCTGAAAAGCGAAAAAAGCGCACAACAAGAAAGCCCTTTTTCACAGGTAAGAGAGATTGTACCACAAGTCAAACGGAAGGTCAACCGCTTTTTCAGAAAAATTTTTACATTTTTTCCGTTCCTCCCGCGCCCTTGCGCCTCGGCGCAAAATGTGATATCCTGCTGAGAAATAAACCGGAAAAGAGAGGACACTCTTATGCGCATCATGGCCATTGACTACGGCGACGCCCATACCGGCATCGCCATCTCCGACCCCACTGGTTTTCTGGCGGGCTTCACCACTGTGATCGACGCCTACCGCCCCGAGGTGGTGGCGGACCGCGTTGCCGCCCTGGCAAAGGAGCACGGCGTTGAGGAGTTGGTGCTGGGCCATCCCATCAATATGGACGGCACCTGGGGCCCCCGCTCCGAAAAGGCCCAGGCCATGAAGGTCTTGTTGGAAGAAACCACCTCCCTGCCCGTGGTCCTCTGGGACGAGCGTCGTACCACCATCGACGCCCACCAGATTCTCTTTAACAGCGGCAAGAACGCTAAAAAGCGGAAAAAGGTGGTGGACGCCGTAGCGGCCACGCTAATTCTGGAAGGATACCTTACCTATAAAAAGAATCACTGAAAGGCACATCATGGAAACATCGCAAGAAACGAATACTTGCCGGAAGAGCCGGGTCCCCGGCCTATTCTGGCAATTTTTCAAATTTGGCTGCTATACCTTTGGCGGCGGCTGGTCCATCGTGGCCCAGATGCAGAAGGAATACGTGGAAAAACGCCGCTGGCTGACGGAGGAGGACCTGCTGGACATCACCAGCGTTGGCCGCAGCCTGCCGGGTCTGATGATCGGCAACGTGTCCTATCTGTTCGGTTATCATGTGGCGGGTTTCCCCGGCGCAATTGCCTGCGTGACGGGCATGTGCATCCCGCCCCTGCTGATCCTGACGATCGTCACCTGGTGCTATACCCAGGTGAAGGATAACGTTTACGTCAGCCGGGCCATGGTGGGCGTCCGGGCCACCGTGGTCCCCATCATCGCCTCCGCGGCTCTGGGACTGCGGAGGGCCGCCCTGACGGACCGCTTCGGCTATCTAATTTTGCTGCTGGGCTTTGTGCTGTACCTGTTCTTTGGTATGAACTGCATTATGATCGTCCTGCTGGGCGGCCTGCTGGGCTTCCTGCTGAGCGGCTGGCGGGAGCAGTGGAAAGGAGGACCTTCTGATGGTACTCCTTGAACTGTTCTGGTCCTTCTGCAAGATCGGCTTCACCAGCTTCGGCGGTCTCAGCATGGTGCCCCTCATCAACCATGAGATGCTCTCCCACGGCTGGATGAATCTCTCCGAGGTCAGCGACATTGTAGCCATTGCCGAAATGACCCCCGGCCCCCTGGGACTGAACTGTGCCACCTTCGCCGGCACCCGGGTGGCCGGCTTCCTGGGCGCGCTCTCCGCCAGCCTGGGGGTCCTCTCCCCCACCTTTCTCATCTGCGCCGTCGCCGCCGTGGCTTTTGAGAAGTTCCGGGACTCCTCTTTTATGCAGAAAGTCATGTCCGGCGTCCGGCCCATCTGCCTGGGCCTGATCCTGGCGGTCCTGTGCTCCCTGTCCATATCCAACTATGCCGCTCCCGCCGGCGGAGTCAGTCTGCCCGCCCTGTTCATCGGCGCCGCCGCCCTGGTGGCGCTGCTGAAATTCAAAATCAGCATCCCAATGGTCATCGCATCCTCTGCCCTGCTGGGTCTGGCGCTGATCCGCTGAGCCATATTAAAAGGACCGTTCTCCGATGTGGAGAACGGTCTTTTGTTTCAATTCTCATCTCGGATGATCTCCGCCGCCGGCTCATCCAGCTGCCAGGGGTCATCCATCAGATTGTGGAGATACCGCAGGGCGGAGGCAAAGTAGAAGCCGTCCACGATGCGCTCGTCGGTGACGAAGTTGCAGTCGATGTACTTCCGCAGCACCGGGCTGCCGTCCCGTTTCATCTCCCACACCCGGCGCTTCTTGCCAAAGGAGCAGAATACCGGCACATTGCCAAAATCGTACAGGTGGTGGTAGATGGGCGGGATACCCAGGGACGCCATGGAGGTAATGTACAGGGACCCGTGGAAGGGGGACAGTTTCGTCAGGAACCGGGGCAGCAGGCCGAAGTAATCCATCGCCTGCAGCAGAAACACGAAGAACTTCAGCAACAAACCGGGGATCAGGTTGAAGGCCCCTGCCAGCTTATCGAAGCCAGTGTCCGCCGGAGCGTCCTTCACCTCCCGCACCTTTTCGTTGAAGCGCTCGTAGATCATCTCCGGGGTGTCGGCAGGATCGAAGGTGACCTTGATGACCGTGTCGGGCGAGTCCGTGGACATCTCCTTTTTGATGGTCATATTGACCTCGATCTCCCGGTCCCGGGTGAAGATCTTCTGGCCCGCGATAAAGCGGTTCAGACCCGGATACCGGGCACAGGTGCGGACGTAAGCCGCCAGCAGCACATGGAGAATGCCGAAATACTTCATACCGGACTTCCGCTTCTCCACGATATACCGCTCCACCGCCGAGATCTCGATGTGGTCCTCAATAAAATTCTGAGAGGTGTTGCGGGTCTTCATCAGGTAGGGGGACACGGCAAAAATGGGAGATAGGCCCCGCAGGCGGCGGCCGTCATTCCTGTCGCCGAAGCGCTTCAGATAGGTTCCCTCCTCCACTGGCTTCTTCCGCATTGCCAGAGACAGGCACAGCAGTGCCGCCATGCAGCACAGTACGCTGAGCTCCGGCAGCCAGTCATGGAGAGGCCAGCCAACCTTCTGCGTGTCCTCCGCAAAAATGTGGTACAGCATGGGCAGGCCGAACAGGGGCCACAGCAGCTTCTGGGTCGCAATATAGCCGGTCACCGTGGCTGTGAACAGAAAGGCCACCAGGGCATAGAGGCACAGGCACAGGATGGTGTGGATTATAGACGGAAAGTTCAATGCCTTTACAGCAAAGAACACACATCCTAACCATACCGGAACAGCGGTGCGGTACAGTCGGTCCCGGCCATCCCGAAAGAGGATGACCAAAAAGCTCACGTTGGCCAGCAGGGGCAGCACGATCTGGAACCAGAACAGTCCCCTGGCGATCCCGTTCTCTCCCCCGGCCCAAATCAGGCGCAGCACGGCAGAGGCCGCCATAAACAGCGCCGCCAGAACCGTTAGGACGCCGATCTTCGGTACCCAATACACAGTTTCCTTTTTCATAGTTTTCTCTCCCAAAACACCAGATAAAAAACGGCGCGCCCAATGAGGGATGCGCCGTTTTTTCAGCTGTTATGTATCATTACTTTACAGTTCCGTCCGCATTAAACAGTGGCAACGGGGCCAGGAACTTGATGTCATCCCGCTTCTGGGCGTCGCCCTCCGCAAGGACTGCCACCTTGCCGGTAACAATGCCGCCAGCCTGCTTCACCAGGGCCTCCATGGCAAGCAAAGAGCCGCCGGTGGAAATCACGTCATCCATGATGAGGATGCGCTTGCCGCGGATCAGGTCTGCGTCGTCCCGGCCCAGATACAGCTTCTGGACACCGGCAGTGGTGATGGACTGGTCCTCCACATGGATGGGGTCAGGCATGTAGGCCTTGGGTCCCTTCCGGGCGATAAAATACTTCTTGGCGCCGGACTGGCGGGCCATCTCATGAATCAGGGGAATGCTCTTGGCCTCAGCTGTGAAGAGATAGTCATAGCTGTCCGCCGGAACCAGCTTCAGAAGCTCTCGGGCACAGGCAACCGTCAATTCCGCGTCACCAAAGCAAATAAACGCGCCGATATACAGGTCGTCCGTAACCTTACAGATGGGAAGTTCCCGTTCCAGACCGGCAATATTCATCGAATAGGTATGCATATAATGCGCCTCCCTTAAATATAACCCCACCAGGGACATACGATTTCAAAAATATTATACCGATTCTGGCGGCAAAGTCAATCATCCCCGCTTCACTTCATCTATTTTTGACGCCCGTCGAAAAGGTCAACCTTTTCCGTCGAACTGCACAAAAAGGCCTGTTCTTTTTCGGAGGCTGATATATGGACGTTTTTCTGTTTTCTGTTGTTTCCTAGACGGACAAATGTTACAATCAAACCAGGAGAACCCACTACCGAACCCGGACCGTCTGACAACTTCATAACAAGGAGGATGGATGATGAACGCGTACCTTGCAAGTGTGATCGAAAACGTCAAAGCGCGCAGCGCCCACGAACCCGAATTCGTTCAGACCGTTGAAGAGGTGTTTTCTTCCCTGGAACCCGTCATTGCACAGCATCCCGAATATGAACAAGCAGACCTTCTCAGCCGCATGGTGGAACCGGAACGGACCTTCATTTTCCGCGTCTGCTGGATGGCGGACGACGGCTCCTGGCACACCAACACCGGCTACCGCTGCCAGTTCAACGGCGCCATCGGCCCTTATAAGGGCGGTCTGCGCTTCCACCGGAGTGTGGACCTGGGCACCATGAAATTTTTGGCCTTTGAGCAGACCTTCAAAAATGCCCTCACCGGCCTTCCCATCGGCGGCGGCAAAGGTGGCAGCGACTTCGACCCCACCGGCAAATCCGACGCGGAAATCATGCGCTTTTGTCAGAGCTTTATGCGGTCCCTGTACCGCTACATCGGCCCTGATGTGGACGTGCCTGCCGGTGATATGGGCGTAGGTATGCGGGAAGTCAGCTACCTCTTCGGTGAATACCGTCACCTGAAAGGCGTGTGGGAAAACGGCGTTATCACCGGCAAGGACTTCGCCTCCGGCGGCTCCCGTATCCGGCCCGAAGCCACGGGCTACGGCGCCGTCTACTATCTGCAAAACGTCCTGCACCACGCAGGAGAGGAAATTGCCGGCAAGCGCATTGCCTGCGCGGGTTTCGGCAACGTCACCTGGGGCATCTGCAAGAAGGCAGCCCAGTTGGGAGCCAAGGTCGTGACCCTCTCCGGCCCCGACGGCTATATCTACGACCCTGACGGCGTAGTAACAGAAGAGAAAATCAAATACCTGCTGGAGATGCGCGCCAGCGGCCGTGACCGGGTCCAGGACTACGCGGACAAGTTCGGCGTGGACTTCTTCCCCGGCCAGAAGCCCTGGGCGGTGCCGGTGGACATCTGCATGCCCTCCGCCATGCAGAACGACGTCCACATGGAGCAGGCCAGGCAGATCGCGGCCAGCGGCGCCAGATATTATATCGAAGTCGCCAATATGCCCACCACCAATGAAGCCTTGAAGTTCCTCATGGCCCAGCCTCACATTACCGTGGCCCCCAGCAAGGCGGTCAACGCCGGCGGCGTGGCCACCTCCGCCCTGGAGATGGCCCAGAACAGCGAGCGGCTGGTTTGGACAGCCGAGGAGGTGGACGCCCAGCTGCACCGCATCATGAACACCATCTACCAGCAGAGCGTGGAGGCGGCAGAGCGGTATGGCCTGGGCTACGACCTGGTGGCCGGAGCCAATATCGCGGGCTTCCAGCGGGTGGCAGACGCCATGATGGCCCAGGGCATCTTCTGATCTTTCAGCCCATATATCCAACCGCCGGACGGGAAACATCCCGTCCGGCGGTTTCTGTCTGCCTCTCTGTATCTGGCTTATGCTTTACAACAGAAAAGCAGCGGCGGGATAACCTCCCGCCGCGTCATATACTCACAGCAGTTCCTCCATGGAGCAAATGCGCACGGTTTCCGGCAGCGTCCCACCCCGGCTGGCCGCGCAGGCAGCATAGCCCGGGAAGATCTCCAGCTCCCGGCAGAGCTCTCCCGGCTCCATGGGCGGCTCCTGCCGCAGCATGGCGCCGATACCCCTGCCGCTGCATTTGGTTCTGGCCTCCCGCCGGACCCAGGCGGCAAAAAAATCCTCATCCGTGCTTGCCCCCACCTGTGCCATCAGTCTGGGAGCGACAGGGCGAATACGCTCGATGTCCACACCGATGGGCTTGTCCGAAAGTCCCGCCAACACAGCGCCCTCCGTGTGGCTCAGATTGAAATGCACCTGCGGATAATCCGAAAAAAAAGGCTTGCCCCGGTCCGTCAGGGCCACAGGCGGCAGCTCCGTCCAGCCAAAGGACTCCCGCAGGGCCAGCCGCAGCAGCAGCCAGGCGCACAGGGGTTCCCGCCGCTTCTCCGCAGGAAGGCGCACCAGCCGCTCCCGGCGCTCAGGCGGCAGCAGGGACAGCAGCTCGACTTCCCCTTCTGCCAGCGGCCGGTTTAAACGGGCAGCCCACAGGTTAACAGTCATTTTGCTCCCCCCTCTCGTAAAATTTTATTTTATGAGATGTTTCTGATCCTGTAAATGAATAGTCCTGACAAATTTTTTTCAAAATTTTTGTGAAAAAAAAGAGGATTTTTAAAACTCGCGGGGTATAACTAAATGTCGTTCACGCAGAAGGACCCATTTGAGGCCCTTTTCAGAACGTTGGAAACGTTCCGAAAATCGATGATCTGAATGACGCAGGACACCCTCCCTGGGTTTCCCGCACACATCCTTTCTTCCCGTCGCACGAGATTTCCTGATTTATCGGCAGGCTTGTTTTTCTTGTATGGGAAACGGGAATTTTGGCTAAACTGACCGAAAGGAGGCCTGCTTCCATGGCGTTCCCCCAACAATTTCTGGACGAGCTGATGGCTCGCAGCGATATCGTGGACGTGGTGGGCAGCTTTGTTCCTCTGATCAGTAAGGGCGGAAGCTACTGGGGATGCTGTCCTTTCCATAGTGAAAAGACCCCCTCCTTTCACGTCCTGCCGGACAAACAGATTTATTATTGCTTCGGCTGCAAAAAGGGCGGCGGCGTGGTCAACTTCATTATGGAAGAGGAGAACCTCACTTATCCGGACGCCATCCGCTTTCTGGCCAAGCGCGCCGGGATGGAGGTCCCCGAGGAAGAAGGGGACCGGGAGGCCAGCCGCCGGCGGCAGCGTCTGTTGGACCTGAACCGAGATGCCGCCCGATTTTACTACCAGCTGCTCCAGCAGCCGGAGGGGCGGGCAGTCCAGGCGTATCTGGACAAACGCCAGATCAAAAAGTCCACTGCCGTTAAGTTCGGCATGGGTGCCTCCCTTGATTCCTGGGACACACTGCTGAACGCCATGACCAAAAAAGGCTATACCAAGTCGGAGCTGCTGGCGGCGGGTCTGATCGTCCAGAACAAGAACAGCGGCTTTTACGACAAGTTCCGCAACCGCCTCATGCTCCCGGTCATCGATACCCGGGGCGATGTGGTGGCCTTTGGCAGCCGGGTACTGGACAAATCCGAGCCCAAGTATATGAACTCCTCGGAGACACCGGTGTACTCCAAGCGACGGGTGCTGTACGGCCTGAACCTGGCCAAGAAAACCAAGCGGCCCAATATCATTCTCTGTGAGGGCAACCTGGACATCGTGACGCTGCACCAAGCGGGGTTCGACAACGCGGTGGCATCCATGGGCACCGCTCTGACGGTAGAGCAGACCCGGCTCTTGAGCCGCTTCACCAAGGAACTGGTGCTGTGCTACGACAACGACAACGCCGGCAGGATCGCCACGGAGCGGGCGTTGCAGATTTTGAACAACTCCGAATTCTCCGTGAAGGTCCTGCAGCTGCCCCGGCGGCTGGTGGACGGAGAATACGTCAAGCAGGACGCTGATGACTTCATCAAATTTCAGGGCCCCGACGCCTTTGAGCGCCTGCTGACCGGCAGCGAAAACGGCATTGAGTTCCGAATGGCTCAAGTGGCCGGGAAATATGACCTGAACAGCGATGAGGCCCGAGTGGCCTACTGCGAGGAGATCAGCAATTTGCTGTCCTCGCTGCCAAACGCGGTGGAACGGGAGATCTATTCCGCCCGTGCGGCGGAGCTGGCCAAAATCACACCGGAGGCCATGAAGCTGGAGGTCCAGCGGGCTTTCAAGCGGCGAATGGCCCGGGAAAAACGGGCCGAGCTGCGGAAGGATCTGAACCCGGCTGCTCAATTGCAGCCCAAGGAGCGGTCCCTGCGTTATGAAAACCTGCGCTCCGCCCGGGCGGAAGAGGGCGTCCTGCGGCTCCTGATGATGGACGACAGTCTGTTCCCGGATGAAGAGCCGCCCCTGAAAGAGGAGGATTTCTCCTCTCCCCTGCTGGGCCGGGCTTTCACCCTGCTTTGGGCAGCCCATCGGGAAGGGCGTCCCATGTCGCCAGGGCTCCTGTCCGATGCTCTGGACGCTGAGGAAGCCAGTCACATCGCCGCTATTTGTCAGCAGCCCGAGTCATCTCAGAACGCGCAGCGGGCCCTGGCGGATTACATACACATCGTAAAAACCGAAGCGGATAAACGTGCCGGCAAGGGGATGGACCCCCTGCTGGCTGCCACAGAAAAATACAAAGACAAGAAGGGTACTGGAGGAAAGCAGTATGGCTAAGAAGAATGATTTGGAATTGCAGGCAGACGCCCTGCTGGCCGCCGCAGAGGCGAAGGAAAAGGAGGCATCTGCCAAGTCCTCCAGGAAGTCCGGCAAGAAAGCCGCCGCGGCGGAGCCGGAGGTCCCTCACATCATGACCGACGAGGAGGCCAAAAAGGCCGGTATCGTCCGTCTGGATGACAAGCAGGTGGCCGCCCTGCCCGCCGCCAGCTGGCTGATCAGCCAGGAAAAGCTGCGGGAACTGCTGGCCAAGGGCAAGAAAAAGGGTAAGCTGGACTCCTCGGAGCTAATGGAGGTCGTGGATGACCTGAACCTGGAAGGCGAGCAGATGGACCAGCTGTATGACTCTCTGGAGGCGCTGAACATTGACATCAGCACCGGCGAGGATCTGCTGCTGCCGGACCTGGGCGATGCGGAGCCCGCCGCCGAGGAGATCGCCGACGTGGAGGAAGAGGAGCTGGTGGACCCCAACTCCCTGGTGAACAACTTCTCCATCGACGATCCCGTCCGCATGTATCTGAAGGAGATCGGCAAGGTCCCTCTGCTGTCCCCCGATGAGGAGATCGTCCTGGCCCAGGCCCTGACCGCCGGCAACATCGCCACCGAAAAGCTGGCGGACCTGGAGGCCCGCCGCGAAGCAGGAGAGCCCACCGATGACGTGACCGCCGAGCAGGAGGCCGTCTGGAGAAAGGATCTGAAGGCCGGTGAAAAAGCCAAGCAGAAGCTGGCCGAAGCCAACCTCCGTCTGGTGGTTTCCATCGCCAAGCGCTATGTGGGCCGGGGCATGCTGTTCCTGGACCTGATCCAGGAGGGCAACCTGGGCCTGATCAAGGCCGTGGAGAAGTTCGACTACACCAAGGGCTTCAAGTTCTCCACCTACGCCACCTGGTGGATCCGTCAGGCCATTACCCGGGCCATCGCCGATCAGGCCCGCACCATTCGTATTCCCGTTCACATGGTGGAGACTATCAACAAGGTCATTCGGGTCAGCCGCCAGCTGCTGCAGGAGTTGGGCCACGACCCCTCCCCCAACGAGATCGCCGCTGAGATGAACATGCCCGTGGAGAAGGTCCGTGAAATTTTGAAGATTGCTCAGGAACCCGTTTCTCTGGAAACCCCCATCGGCGAGGAAGAGGATTCCCACCTGGGCGATTTCATTCCCGACGAGGGTGCCAGCGAGCCCAGCGAGGCCGCCAGCTTCACCCTGCTGAAGGAGCAGCTGATGGATGTGCTGTCCACCTTGACCCCCCGTGAGGAGAAGGTGCTGAAGCTGCGCTTCGGCATCGAGGACGGCCGCACCCGCACCCTGGAGGAAGTGGGTAAGGAGTTCAACGTCACGCGGGAACGCATCCGCCAGATCGAGGCCAAGGCCCTGAGGAAGCTGCGCCATCCCAGCCGGAGCAAAAAGCTGAAGGACTTCCTGAATTGAGCGCATTTCGAGGGTAAGCGCAAATTTTTTACTCCCGGCTTTTTTGCTCACTTATAACAAAACAAAGACATGGCCTGTCAGGAAATTCTCCCGACAGGCCATGTCTTTTATGTTCAGGACTTACCCGCTTTGGCTACCCCTCCCCGGAACCGTTCCATATACACAGAGAATCGGTCAATATGCCTGTCGATGGCTGCCAGCGCGCCGGTCTTGTCCTGTGTACTGTCATAGACACTATAAAGCAGATAGATCGGACCATAAAATTCCAATGCCAGCTGCCAGGCTGTCTCATCAGAATCCGACATGCTTCGGAAGATATCCGCCATGTATTCCACTGGTCCGGTGGAAAGATACTGCTGGCAGAGCCGCGCCATCTCTGTGTCACGATACTGCTCCAGCGTCAGCAGTTTTCGAAAATCAGAAGAGAACGGTTCCTCTGTCCAGTGGAGAAACATCGCTTTTGTATAAACACGGATCTTCTCCATGGGAATGTCCTGATAGGCCTCTGCCATCTCCTCCGAAGTTCCCTCCGGCATCTCATATTCCTTTGCCCGCTCCATGTCCATCTCGCTCATACACGCCACGATGCTGTCGAAAATGTCCCTCTTACTCCTGTAATGCTTGTAGATCGACGGAGCCTTGATGCTGACTGCGGCCGCGACCTGCTCCACCGTAACGGCATCATATCCGTTTACCGAAAACAGCTTCAGGGCCTCCGCCAAAATTCGTTGTTTCGTATCTTCTTTTTTCACAAACGCCTCCAGCTAATATTTATTAGCTACATTATAGACTGATCATCATCCGTTTTCAAGAGGAAGCGATAACAAACACAAATCCGCTCCGGGAACCTTATGCCGTTTTGCAGATGTGCGAAGGATAACCGCCCTGTCTCAAGCATGTGTCGGGACATCCGGGGCCGGCGGTCCGGACGAGTTTCTTAGATGTGTTCCCTTCTCTGCCCTCCGATCGCTTCAGGATCAGCTCATAAATCATCAGCAGATACCGCAGGAAATATTCGCGGTGAAAATACATTGACTTGTGCGCCATTGGGTACACGCGCCAGTCCGCAGGCTGGCGGGCAAATCTAAAGTGGGAATAGAATCCCTTCTTTAAGAAATTTCGATCATTACCGCATCTGCTTTTCGGGCAGACAGTTCATAACCCCAACATTCAGCTCCATGAAATCTCCCAGGCACGCCGCCTTGTGGGCATAGATCTCCATACCTTTGGTAATGTCCATGCCATGATGCGGCACTTGGCAGGATGCTCGCGCGGCGTTCCACCATGGTGACCGTCTCTCCCGCCTTTGCCATCGTCAGCGCGGCATCATGTCCTTGCTCCATAGTCAGCTCTAGCTAAATCTTTAAAAAAAGCAGTCGTTGCTATCGCGAACTCCAGATCGTCGTAGTGTGCATGATTAACTATCTGTATGAAAGCCAATCTCCATAAAATTTGCATTTAGCGTTGATTTGTGTTAACCTACATCCAGAACCTCAGTGAACAGCTCCAGTAAAAACGGACAATAGACAAAAGGCCCCCTATGTAGGACA
>CAMFAL010000015.1 GCA_945948185.1 uncultured Clostridia bacterium
CCTATTATACCAGAAGAACCTCGCCACCGGCGAGGTTCTTTGACAAGCTGAAAGGTGCTGTACCCAATGGGTACAGCACCTTTTTCGGCATTAATAAAAACGCTTCTTGTTCTTGCGAGCAGCCTCAGACTTCTTGCGACGCTTGACGCTGGGGCTCTCATAATGCTCTCTCTTACGGACCTCGGCGATGACGCCCGCCTTGGCGCAGGAGCGCTTGAAACGCTTCAGTGCGCTGTCGATGGACTCGCCGTCCTTCACATGAATTTCAGACATCTATATTTCCCTCCCTCCGAGGTATCCGGCTCAATCCAGGATACTTTAAGGGCCATAATTGAATTCTATGGCGTTAACAACGATATTATACGTAAGTTCTCCACCGTTGTCAAGGGAATTTTTCCGAATTCCTGTGTTTTTCCACAGTAAGGGTGGAAAATACCAGCTTACTGGGGCTTCACGATCAGGTTGACCAGGCGGTTCTTCACCAAAATGGTCTTGACGATCTTCATGCCCTCGGTGGCCTTCTGGACCTTTTCCACAGCCAGGGCGGCGTCCACCACGGCCTTCTCCTCGCTGTCGGCGGGCATGGTGATGGTGCCCTTCAGCTTGCCGTTGACCTGGACGGCCATGTCCACGGTGGAAGCCACGGTCTTGCTCTCATCATACACGGGCCACTCCGCCTGGCAGCACATCTTGCCGGTCTGGGCGGCGAAGCCCAGCATCTCCCACAGTTCCTCGGTGATGTGGGGGGCGAAGGGATTCAGCAGCAGGAGCAAGTACTTCACATCACCCTTGGTGACGCCGTTGGCGCTCAGCTCGTTGACCATGGTCATCATGGCGGCGATGGCGGTGTTCATCTTCAGGTTATCGATATCATCGGTAACCTTCTTGATGGTCTTGTGGATAATGGGCTCGTTGGCGGAGGTCACGTCATAGCTGTCAGAAGCGCCCTCGGCCAGGTTCCAGACACGGTCCAGGAACCGCTTGGAGCCCTTGACGGCCTCGGTGGACCAGATGGCCGCCTGCTCGAAGTCGCCCACGAACATGATATACAGGCGCATGGTATCGGCGCCGTACTGGGCCACGATATCGTTGGGGTTCACCACGTTGCCGCGGGACTTGGACATCTTCTCGCCGCCCTCGCCCAGGATCATGCCGTGGCTGGTGCGCTTGGCGTAGGGCTCCTTGGTGGGCACCACGCCGATGTCATACAGGAACTTATGCCAGAAGCGGCTGTACAGCAGGTGCAGGGTGGTGTGCTCCATGCCGCCGTTGTACCAGTCCACGGGAGACCAGTATTCCAGAGCCTCCTTGGAAGCCAGGGCCTTGTCGTTGTGGGGGTCCATATACCGCAGGAAGTACCAGGAGGAACCGGCCCACTGGGGCATGGTGTCCGTCTCACGCTGGGCAGGGCCGCCGCACTGGGGGCAGGTGGTGTTGACCCAGTCGGTCATCTTGGACAGGGGGGATTCGCCGGTATCGGTGACCTCGTAGCTGTCCACCTCAGGCAGCAGCAGGGGCAGCTGGTCCTCCGGCAGGGGCACCCAGCCGCACTTGGGGCAGTTCACCAGGGGGATGGGCTCGCCCCAGTAGCGCTGGCGGGAGAACACCCAGTCACGGAGCTTGAAGTTGGTCTTGGGATGGCCGATGCCCTGCTCGGTGACCCACTTCTTCATGGTGGGGATAGCCTCCTTGACAGTCAGGCCGTCCAGGAAGCCGGAGTTCACCATGATGCCGGTGTCGTCCTTCAGGGTGAAGGCCTCCTTGGTGATGTCGCCGCCCTTGACCACCTCGATGATGGGCAGGCCGAACTTGGTGGCAAACTCCCAGTCGCGCTGGTCGTGGCCGGGCACGCCCATGACGATGCCGGTGCCGTAGCCCATCAGCACGTAGTCGGAAACAAACAGGGGCACATGCTTGCCGCTGGCGGGGTTGATACCCTCGATGCCCTCCAGGCGGACGCCGGTCTTTTCCTTGTTCAGCTCGCCGCGCTCGAAGTCAGACTTGTGGGCAGCCTCGTCCCGGTAAGCAGCAATCTCGTCCCAGTTCTTGATCTGGTCCTTCCACTGATCCAGGAAGGGATGCTCGGGAGAAATGACCATGTAGGTCACGCCGAACAGGGTATCGCAGCGGGTGGTGTAGACCGTCAGCTTGTCGCCGTTGGTGGCGGTGAAGTCCACCTCGGTACCCTCGCTGCGGCCGATCCAGTTGCGCTGCTGGATCTTGACGCGGTTGATGAAGTCCACGTCCTCCAGATCGTCGATCAGGCGGTCGGCGTACTTGGTGATGGCCAGCATCCACTGGCTCTTCTCCTTGCGGATGACTTCGCCGCCGCAGCGCTCGCAGACGCCCTCCACGACCTCCTCGTTGGCCAGGACGATCTTGCAGCTGGTGCACCAGTTCACGGGCATGGAGGCCTTATAGGCCAGGCCCTTCTTGAACATCTGCAGGAAGATCCACTGGGTCCACTTGTAATAATCAGGGTCAGTGGTGTTGACCTCACGGTCCCAGTCGAAGGAGTAGCCCAGCATGTGGAGCTGCTTGCGGAAGTTGGAGATGTTGTCGTGGGTCACCTTGGCGGGATGGATGTGGTTCTTGATGGCGAAGTTCTCCGTGGGCAGACCGAAGGCGTCATAGCCGATGGGGAACAGGACGTTATAGCCCTGCATCCGCTTCTTGCGGCAGATGATGTCCATAGCGGTAAAGGGGCGGGCGTGGCCCACATGGAGGCCCTGGCCGGAGGGATAGGGGAACTCGATCAGGCCGAAAAACTTCTCCCGGGTGGTGTCCCCGGTGACGGCAGCGAAGGGCTTCTCCTCCAGCCACTTCTGCTGCCACTTTTTCTCAATGGCGGTAAAATCGTACTTCATATTTTTCTCCCTTTCGGATGTGATTTTAAAAAAACAGCCCCCGACCGTCTCCGGTCAGGGGCGTGGAAAACGCGGTACCACCCTGCTTCAGCCGCCCATCAGGCAGCCCTTGGGAGCCTGTAACGGGGCTAACCGTTCCGCCCTACTATGCGTTCAGGCGAAAGACTCCGGGACCAGTATACCGCAGGCTCCCCCACCGGCTCACACCAGCCGCCGGCTCTCTTTGGGCGGGACCTCTGGGCTTTCTTCCCATCAAAGTCGCTAACGTATCTATTTTATGAGGATTTTGGGTGTTTGTCAAGGAAAACGGAGAAAATCTCCTCTTTTTTCGCAAACACTCAGTCTGCCGTCAGGACGCTGCTCAGATCCAGAGGCTTGCCGTCGTGCCACAAACGCTCCAGGGAGTAGAACTCCCGAGCCTCGGCGGAGAATACGTGGACCACGACACAGCCGTAGTCCAGCAGGACCCAGGTACCATCCCGGTAGCCCTCCCGGCGCAGGGGATTCTCCCCGGCCTGTTCCTCCATGGCTTTCTCCACAGCGCCGCACAGGGCGTTGATCTGGGTGTTGGAGGTACCGGTGGCGATGACGAAGTAATCCGCCAAAGTGGTCTGCTCCGTCACCTCGATGGCCGCGATCTCCTTGCCCTTCTTCTCGTCCAGGGCCTTGGCGGCAATGATTGCTAATTCTTTCGGTGTCATATCAGTTTCCTTTCCTCAGGCCGCGGGCTGCGGCTCCATGATGATGAAATCGGGATTCTCCGGCTCCGCCGGGGTCTCAGGGATGGTCTGGGGTGTCTCTCCGCCGCCCTCCGGCGGGGTCGCAGGATCTGTTGTGGTTCCGGGATCTGTTG
Source organism: uncultured Clostridia bacterium (assembly GCA_945948185.1). Classification (GTDB taxonomy): domain Bacteria; phylum Bacillota; class Clostridia; order Oscillospirales; family Oscillospiraceae; genus Oscillibacter. The sequence goes on from CAMFAL010000015.1 coordinate 3,721, forward strand.
TCCCCGGGTCAGTGATGCCGGGATCGGTCATTCCGGGGTCCGCGGTGCCGGGATTGGTGGATTCTCCGGTGCCGGGGTCCACTGCAATGGGGGTTTCCGGATCAATCGGATCGCCGTTTTCATCCACCACAGGCTCCTCGACGGGGTCACTCTGGGTGGGCTTCACCGGAGGCACCGCCGCCTTACTGTCCTCCACATGACCGGTGGTGGAGCGGAGGCTGCCGTCGGCATTGACGGACATGATGTCCAGGTCGCTGAGGGTAAAGGTCTCCACGAAGGGGCTCAGCTTGTTGTTCACGATTTCCAACAGCTCATTGGCAATGGGGACCACGTAGTCCAGGTTCTGGTTATAGCTCCGGCTCCAGGCGTAGGCTCCCTTCCAGGGCATGGTGAGGAACTCCACATTCTCCACGCTGAGGCCCCCGGAGACCGCGGACTTGCCGAACCACAAAATCTCCTGGAAACTCAAGTCCGTCTCCACGCACTCCTGAAACACCTTGGCAATCTTGCCGATGTTCATCACATTGGCAGGCTTCATCAGCTGCTGGATCACCGCCTTCAGGAAGTCCTGCTGGACCTCCATACGGCCACTGTCACCGATGCCGGAGGCGTATCCGTAGAGGCTGCCCTTATCGTTCTTCCGCCAGCGGATGACCTGCATGGCGTCATCGCCGGTCAGCAGACGGTAGCCCTTGGCCTGCTCGATGACCAGATCCTGATAGGGGTCATGGTAGTCCATGTCATAGGGCACGTCAAAGTACACGCCGCCGATGGCGTCCACCAGCTTGCCCACGGCCTCCCATTCCACCACCACCTGGTAATCCGGCTCGAAGCCCACCAGCTGAGCGATCTCCTTGTACAGGGCCTGGATGCCCTTGTCACCGCCGTTGTGCATATTGTAAACGGAGTTGATCTTCTTCACATCCCAGCTGACATTCACCATGGTGTCCCGGGGGATGGACATGACCGTGGCCTTCTGGTTGGTCACATCATAGCTTGCCAGCAGCATGGTGTCCGTATTCCCGCCGCCGCCGGTATCCCGGCCTAAAATCAGGACGGTATAATAATCCTCGCTCTTGCGCTCACCGTCGGCCTTGGGGCGGACGCCGTCGCCGTAGTCGATGACTTCCTCCTGCGCGTTTTCGCCCTTCTTGTCGTTGTTCTTCTTGTTCTCCACGTCCGGGCGGACGAACAGGCTCTGGCAGGCCGCCACCACCGCCAGCACAACGGTCAGGCAGATGGCAATGACCAGCAGGACCTTCTGCTGCCGGGTCAGCCGGCTGGGTTTTTTCGGCTTTTTCTGTTTCGGCGTTCCACCCGCCACGCGCTTTCCTGTCTCTCTAGCCACGTTTCTCTATCCTTTCAATGCGTCCCGCGCCTCGATGGTGGCGCGGTGCACAGGGTTCCCCATCGCTGTCATTTCCTCGATGGTCATCTCCAGGCCTTTCAAAAGGCCCTTGTCCAGATCCTCATAACACACGTTCCGCAGTTCGTCCACACCGGGGAAATCCCGGGAGGGCTCAATATAGTCCGCCAGGTAGATAATCTTTTCCAGTTTGGTCATGTTGGCGTGGCCGGTGGTGTGATACCAGATGGCGCTGTAAATGTCGTCATCTACACCGAACACATCCCTGGCGATGGCCGCGCCGGTCTTGGAATGAAGGAGCTTTAACGCCTTTTGTTCCAGGTCGTCCAGTTGGATGTCGTATTTCGTACAAAGGGCCAGCTGCTCTTCCATGCTGAGTTTTTTCGTGCAGTCGTGGAGCAGAGCCGCCACACGTGCCTTTTCCACGTCGGCGCCGTAGCGCTCCGCCAGCCGGACCGCCTCCTGCTCTGTCCCCAGCACATGGGGAATGCGCTTGTGCTTCAGATAGCTGAGAGCCACCGGCCGCAGCTGCTCCAAAGGCAGGCGCTTCATGTCGGCGCCGGTGTGGTACAGGCCCTCCCGCAGGATGTAGCCGTACACAGCCGGGGCCAACAGGTTCGCCCCCTGGCCCTTCACCAGCTTTTCCCGCAGTTCCGTGGAGGACACTTCCACCACGCTGGGAATACGAAGGGTACAGATACTGGCCTGTGGATACACTTCCATCAGTGCCTCCCGCTGGGCGGAGAACTGCGTCTCCCCGTCCCCTGCCGTGCGGCCGAAGGCAGCGATGTTCGCCAGAGACAGGATTTTCCCCGGCTCATGCCAGGTCTGGAGGCTCATAAACATGTCCGTTCCCATCAGAAGCCACAGTTCGTCACCCGGGTATTGGGCGCTCAGGGCTTCCAGCGTGTCGGAAGTGAAGCTCCGCCCCTCCCGGTGCAGCTCCATATCCAACACCTGCACCTGCTCCCCCAGCTCCGTGGCTTCCGCCGCAAGCCGGGTCATCTCCAGCCGCTGGGTCGCCGTAGGACTGCCGGCGGGCAGCTCCTTATGAGGCGGCAGCCCCGCCGGGATCAGCAGCAGCCGGTCCAGGCCCAGCAGCGCAAAGGCCTCCCGGGCCGCCGTGATGTGGCCCAGGTGGGGCGGGTTGAAGGTGCCGCCGAAAATGCCAATCCTCATTCCCGGATCGCCTTCCTTTTGGTGGGCTTCACCAGCTGAATTCGCTTCTCCTTGGGCTTGGAATGGGTCTCCCGGTACAGCACAAACTTGGTGCCGATGACCTGGACCACCTCGCTGCGGGTAGCTTTCGCCAGCTCCTCCGCCGCCAGACGGGCGTCGTATTCAATATTGTTGTCCAGGACCTTGCCCTTGATGAGCTCCCGGGCTTCCAGGGCATCATCAGCCTGCTTGATCAGGTTCTCGCTGATGCCATCTTTGCCGATGTGGATAATGGTGTTGATGCTGTTGGCCAGCCCCCGCAGTTGGGAGCGCTGCTTGCTTGTCAGTTCCATAGTTGTTTTTGATTACCTTTCCTATTATCGAGCAGTGGAGCGAAGGCGCCCCACCCTGCGGATTTATATAATTTTATATAATATAGATATAGACGGTTATTTCTTCAAATAAGTTTCCAGTTTCTCAGCAAAAGCTGCCAGTGCCTTTCCCCGGTGGGAGATGGCGCTCTTCTCCGCCCCCGTCAGCTGGCCGAAGGTTTTTTTCAGTTCCGGCACGAAGAACACCGGATCGTAGCCGAAGCCGCCCTCCCCCATAGGGGCGAAGGCGATGGTGCCGTCGCAGCGGCCCTCGGCCCTCAGTTCATCGCCGTTGGGGAAGGCGCAGGCGATGGCACAGGTGAAGTGTGCCGCCCGGGTAGGCTGGCCCCGCATGTTGTTCAGCAGCAGCATGTAGCGGCCCTTATCGTCCAGGCCCTCGCCGCCGTACCGGGCGGAATAGACCCCGGGACCGCCGTTGAGCGCATCCACGCAGAGTCCGGAGTCGTCGGCAATGGCAGGCAGACCCGCCGCTTCGCAGATGGCTTTTGCCTTCAGCATGGCGTTTTCCGCAAAGGTCGTACCGGTCTCCTCCACATCCACAGTGATCCCCAGATCTTTCGGGCTGACCACCTCCACGCCGAACCGCGCCAGGATAGCGCCCATCTCCTTCAGCTTGCCCGGATTGTGGGTTGCAAGTATAAATTTCATATCCGCTCCTCCATTTCTGCCAGTCGGTCCAGCCGGCGGTTCCGCAAAGTCAGTGCCAGGTCGATGGACACCATACAGATATCCAGCAGATAGACCGCCAGAACATAGGTAATGTTTCCTCCAACAATTTTTCCGGCCACGCCGCACAGGTAACCCACAATGATACAGATTTCAAAATAAATACTCTTTCCCCTGGCCGTGCGGGACCGAAGAGATTTTGAAATATTAAAGGGCCAGGACGCGCCGAAGCACAGCAGCATGATGGTCTCAAACACCTGTGCCATGCCTGTTCACCCCTCCAAAGCCGCTTTCTGGATCGCCAAAAGTTCCTTGTTGCCCTTGGCGCACAGGCGGACCAGCTCCTGCTGCTCAGTCAGGGTAAAGGCCCGGCCCTCGCCGGTGCCCTGAAGCTCAATGATCTCCCCCAGCTCGTTCATGACACAGTTCAGGTCCACCTGGGCATGGCTGTCCTCGCTGTACTGCAGGTCCAGCATAGCCTGCTCGCCCACGATTCCGGCGGAGACGCCGGTGACGTAGTGGCGGATGGGGCTGGAGGCCAGCACGCCGTCCTCCACCAGCTTCCGGCAGGCCAGGCTCAGGGCGATGAAACCGCCGGTGACGGAGGCAGTGCGGGTGCCGCCGTCCCCCTGGAGCACATCGCAGTCGATGGTGATGGTATGTTCGCCCAGCTTGCTCATATCCACGGCGGCCCGGAGAGACCGCCCCACCAGCCGCTGAATCTCGGCGCTGCGGGGAGAGAGCTTCAATTTGGAAACGTCCCGTTTGCTGCGCTCCCGGTTGGCTCGGGGCAGCATGGAATACTCGGCGGTAACCCAGCCCTCGCCCTCGGGAACGTGGGGCGGCGTCCGATCCTCCACACTGGCGCAGCAGAGAACCTTCGTGTCACCGCACTCAATGAGGCAGCTGCCCTCCGCGAATTTTACAAAATCGGTAGTGATCTTAATGGGGCGCAGCTCGTCCAGCGCCCGTCCGTCTTGTCTGCTCATATGTTATCCTCTTTTCAGTTTCCCCGCAGAGCGGTCTGGATGGCCGCCATAGCGCGGTCATAGTCGTCCTTGTGGACGTAGATTTTATACTGATTCAAGTAATCCATTTTGATAAAAGGTGTTCTCCCGCGGGTCCGGAAGGGGCCGCCATGGTCCAACGCAGCGGTATGACAGGGAATGCCGGCGTCTGCCAACGCGTTTTTGACCCGGAATAACTGCTCCGCGGAAAGCGCGGTCAACAGTTCCCGGCGGTTGAAGATGGTCAGCATACAGCTCCTCTCCCAGAAATCAGATAATGGCTTCCACGTAAGAGCGGGCGTCGAAGGGACGCAGGTCATCAATACCCTCGCCCACACCGGCGAACTTCACGGGCACGCCCAGCTCCCGGGCGATGGCGATGACGATGCCGCCCTTGGCGGTGCCGTCCAGCTTGGTGAGGACAATGCCGGTGAGGCCTGCGGCCTCCTTGAACTGCTTGGCCTGGATCAGACCGTTCTGGCCGGTGGTGGCATCCAGCACCAGCAGGGTCTCCCGGGCGGCGCCGGGGCACTCCCGGTCAATGATCTTACTGAGCTTGGAAAGCTCAGCCATCAGGTTGGACTTGTTGTGAAGGCGTCCGGCGGTGTCGCACAGCACCACGTCCACATTCCGGGCCTTGGCGGCCTGGAGGGCGTCAAAGAGGACCGCGCCGGGGTCGGCGCCCTCATGCTGGCGGACCAGCTCACAGCCCGCCCTCTGGGACCAGATCTCCAGCTGGTCGGCGGCAGCGGCCCGGAAGGTATCCGCCGCGCAGAACAGGACCCGCTTGCCCTGGCTTTTCAGCTGGTGGCCCAGCTTGCCGATGGAAGTGGTCTTGCCCACGCCGTTGACGCCGATGAACAGCACCACGCTGGGGGTGGTGGACAGGTCCAGGTCGGTGTTCTCCACCGAAATCTCCTCCACCAGGATGTCCCGCAGGGCCGCCCGAACCTCCTCCTGATCGTGGAGCTTTTCCCTGCGGACCTTTGTCCGCAGCTTTTCCACCGCGTCCAGAGCAGTGTCCATGCCCAGATCGGCCAGGATCAGGGTCTCCTCCAGCTCCTCGAAGAAGGCCTCGTCGGCCTCCGTGAAGCCGGAGAACAGGTTGGTGGTGATTTTTTTCAGTTTGTCAAAAAAGCCCATAACGTTCGTCCTTTTACTTGATTTTTAGCTCTTTGGCCATGTCATTCAGATTGATGGTCAGGATCTTGGAAACGCCCTGCTCCTGCATGGTGACGCCGTAGAGGACGTCGGCCTCCTCCATGGTGCCACGGCGATGGGTGATGACGATGAACTGGGTCTTGTCCGAGAGCCGCCGCATGTAGCGGGCCACCCGGATGACGTTGGGCTCGTCCAGGGCGGCCTCGATCTCATCCATAACGCAGAAGGGCGTGGGATGGACCTTCAAAATGGCAAAGTACAGGGCAATCGCCACGAAAGCCTTCTCGCCGCCGGACAGCAGGGAGATGGTCTTGAGGGTCTTTCCGGGGGGCTGGGCCTTGATCTCGATGCCGCAGCCCAGGATGTCGTTCTCGTCCTCCAACTCCAGCCGGGCCTGACCGCCGCCAAAGAGGTCGGTGAAGGTGGTCTGGAAGCTCTCGTTGATGAGCTTGAACTGCTCCGAGAAAATGGCGGTCATCTGTCCGGTGATCTCCTCGATGATGCCGCCCAGCTCCTCCCTGGCCTTCTCCACGTCGTTGCGCTGCTCCGACAGATAGGTATAGCGGCCATTGACCCGGTCAAACTCCTCGATGGCGCCAATGTTGATGGCGCCCAGGCCCTTGATGTCCCGCTTCAGCTCGCCGATGCGGCGGGTGGCCTTGGGGACGCTCTCCAGCTCGATGCGGATCGCTGTGGCATCGGAATGGCTCAGCTCGTAGTCTTCCCACAGCCGGTCCAGAATCTGCTTCTCCTCCATGGCGCTGGTGGCCTTCTTCTGCTCCAGGCGGCTCACCGCCCGCTCCAGGTTCAGCAGGTCCTCGTTCATATCCTGGCTCCGCTTGTTCTGGGCGGTGCGCTCCGCTTCCAGTGCCAGCTTTTCCTCGTTCAGGGCCGCCAGGCGGTCCTTGAAGGACTGGCCCTGGTGAGACAACGCCGCCAGTGCTTCCTTCCGCTGGGCGATCTCCGTCTCCGCGCTGTCGATGTTCTGTTGGTAGGAACGGACCGTCTCCTCCTTCTGGGTCCGGTCCCCGGTCAGGTCCGCCACCAGCTGCCGCAGGTCGGCAGCACGGCGGACAGCGGCCTCCCGCTCGGCGTTGAGGGCGGCCAGCTGCGCCTTTCTGCCGGTGATCTCCTCCGTCAGAGCACCGGACTGAGCCAGCAGCTCCGTCTGGCCGGAGAGGGCCTCCTCCGCTTTGGCCCGGAATCCGACGGCCAGAGCTTCCTGCTCCGCCACCGCCTTCTCCGCCTCGGCGGAGCGGACGGCGTTGTCGCCAAGGCGGCCCGTCAGGCTGGTGAGTTCACCCTCCAGATTTTCCAGATTGTCCCGCAGGGACCGCAGGAGGATGTCGAAGTGATTTTTGGCGCCCTCCAGGCGCAGGACCTCGTCCTCCGCCTGGCGGCGCTGGGCCTCGGCGGTCTCCAGCTCATACCGTGCGGCGGCCAGCTCCCGGGCCGCCGTCTCCTCGTCCCGCTGGGCGGCGGCCAGCTTTTCGTGCATGGCGCTGGCACGGCTGTTGAGGGTTTTCAGCTCGGCGGCACGGCTCAGCACACCGGCATTGCGGCTGGTAGAACCGCCGGTCATGGAGCCGCCCCGGTTGATGACCTGGCCGTCCAGGGTCACAATGCGGAAAGCATTGCGGTACTTCCGGGCCATGGCAATGCCGCAGTCCATGTCCTCCACGATGACCGTGCGGCCCAGAAGGCTGTTAAAAATGTTCTGATATCTGGCGTCAAATTCCACCAGGCGGGAGGCCAGACCCACGAAACCGAACTCATCCTCCACGCCTTTTTCCCGCAGTTCGTCGCCCCGGATGGCAGTCAAAGGCAGGAAGGTGGCGCGGCCGCCGTCCCGCTGCTTTAAGAAGTTGATGGCCGCCTTGGCATCCTCCTCCCGGTCCACCACGATGTTCTGGAGGCCCGCCCCCAGGGCGATCTCGATGGCGAGACTATACTTCTGGTCGGTCTTTATCAAGTTGGCCACGGGGCCGTGGATGCCCCGCAGGCTGCCCTTGGCCTGCATGACCACCTTGACGGCCTTGGAAAATCCCTCGTACTCCTTCTCCATCTCCGTCAGGAGGCGGATGCGGTTATCCAGGGCGCCTACGTCCATGGTCAGCTTTACCCGTTGCTCCGACGCGGCGGCGGCTTTCTTCTCCCGCTCCTCCATCCGGAGGGTATGACCCGCGATGATATTGGCGGCGGCGGCGGCCTCATCCTGTGCGTCCTCAAGGGCGCGGCGGTTGGCCTTTGCCTGCTTTTCAGACTCCGCCATCTGTTCCTCGGCGGCGGTCTTGTCGGCCTCCACCGTTTCCTTTCGCTCTGCGATCTGGCCGTTTTCGGCGGCGATGGCCGCCAGCTCGGCGCGCCGGTCTGCGGCGGCGGCCACGGCGATGGCCTCCTGGGCCCGCAGAGCCTCCGCCTGCGTCTGGGCACCGCCCGCCTGCTCGGCGGCGATGCGGGCCTGTTCCAAGAGGCTATCCAGGACATCATTCAGTTCCGTCAGCTGACGGTCGATCTCGGAGATTCGCGCCTCCTGCTCCGCCGCCTGCTGTTCCAGCCCTCCGGCCCGGCTGTCGGTCTCCTCCAGTTCCCGGCGGGCCCGGTCAATGTTCTCCCGGTTGTGAACGATGGCGCTCTCCAGCACCGCCACGGCGGACTCCTGCTCCTTCACCCGGCTGTCCAGCTCGGCGGCCTCGGTGCGGATGCGCTCCGCCTCCATGTCCTTCTCCCGCATTTTCTCGCCGAACTGCTCCCCCTCGGCATAGAGGGCGTCCAGAGCGGCGCGGGCCTCGTCCCGCTGGGTCTCGGCGGCCCGCAGGTCAGCTTCCAGCTTCCGGGCATCCATTTTCAGCTTGTCCAGATTCTCCAGCCACACGGAGATTTCCAACAACCGCAGCTCATCCCGGAGGATCAGATACTTTTTGGCCTTTTCGGACTGCTCCCGCAAAGGCCCCACCTGCAGCTCCAGCTCGGCGATTTTGTCGTTGATGCGGACCAGGTTCTCCTCCGTGCGCTCCAGCTTCCGCTCCGCCTCCTCCTTCCGGTGGCGGAACTTGGAGATGCCGGCTGCCTCTTCGAAAATCTCCCGGCGCTCGCCGCTCTTGGCGGACAGAATCTCGTCGATCTTGCCCTGACCGATGATGGAGTAGCCCTCCCGGCCCAGGCCCGTGTCCATGAACAGCTCCGTCACGTCCTTCAGCCGGACGGACTGGCGGTTGATGTAATATTCACTCTCCCCGCTGCGGTAATACCGGCGGGTGACGGAGACCTCGCTCTCCTCCATGGTGGGAAAAATGTGTTCCGTGTTGTCGATGACCAGCGTCACCTGGGCAAACCCCACCGGGGGCCGCTTTTCGGTACCGCTGAAGATCACATCCTCCATCTTGGCACCACGGAGGGCCTTGGCACTCTGCTCGCCCATGACCCAGCGGATGGCGTCGGAGATGTTGGACTTTCCGGAGCCGTTGGGCCCCACCACAGCGGTGATGTCCTCCGCAAAGTTCAGGACCGTTTTGTCAGGGAATGCCTTGAATCCCTGGATCTCCAATGCTTTCAGATACACAGCGTCACCTCATACAGATCAACATACTTTAACTAGAATACTATAACAGACAAGCCGCCGTATTTCAAGGCAAAATCCGTGAAGGGCCGGGCTTTTCTCAGGGCGTTCCGGCGGAGCCGCAGGACGCGAAGCGTGATACTCGAAACAGATCTCGACATTTCCGGGAGATCATGTTATTCTATCAAAAGAATAGCGATATGGAAAGGAGTCCATCCCTGTGCGAAGCAAAGAGCCGCGTCTTGTCATCTCGTTCCACACCACGGCGGAGGCCATGGCCACGGAGCGGCTGTGCCGTCAGAACGGGCTGGAGGGCAAGCTGATCTCCGTACCCCGCAGCATCACCTCTGACTGCGGACTGGCCTGGTCCGCCCCGGTCGCTCTGCGGGAGGCCATCGAAGCCCTGCTGGTCCGGCACGCCGTGGAGGCTGCGGGATATCACGAGCTGCTGCTTTAATTTTTTCGTTCATTGGTATTCTTTTCAAAAAATATCGCAAAGCAAAGTTTTAGGAGTGTGCGCTATGAAAGAAAAAAACTGGCTGAAAAGCTACGGACTGATCATTCTGACCGGTATTGTGGTGGGCATTGCCGCGCTGGTGCTGACCGCTGTCGGCAACCCCAAGAACATGGGCTTCTGCATCGCCTGCTTTGAGCGGGACATTGCCGGTGCCCTGGGTCTCCACAGTGCGGGCAAAGTCCAGTACATGCGTCCCGAGATCATCGGCATCGTGCTGGGCTCCATGGTAGCCGCTCTGGCCGCCAAGGAGTTCCGGGCCAGAGCCGGTTCCTCCCCCGCCATCCGCTTCGTGCTGGGCCTGTTCGTCATGATCGGCGCCCTGGTGTTCCTGGGTTGCCCCCTGCGTATGGTCATCCGCCTCGGCGGCGGCGACCTGACCGCCGTGATCGGCCTGCTGGGCTTCCTGGCAGGCATCCTGGTGGGTGTGGTGTTCCTGAAAAAGGGCTTTTCCCTGGGACGGGCCTATTCCGTCCGCAAGAGTGAGGGCTTTATGCTGCCCGGTGTCATGGTGGTACTGCTGGTACTGCTGGTGGCCGCTCCCCAGCTGCTGAAGTTCTCTGAGGAAGGTCCCGGCTCCATGCGGGCTTTCTGGATCATCTCCCTGGTGGCCGGCCTGGTCGTGGGCCTGCTGGCCCAGCGCAGCCGCCTGTGCATGGCTGGCGGCCTGCGGGATGCCTTCATGCTGCGGGACTTCACCTTGCTGTCCGGCTTCCTGGCCATCTGGATCACCATTACCATCGGCAACCTGATCATGGGCAAATACAACCTGGGCATGCTGTCTCAGCCCATCGCCCACACCCAGCATCTATGGTCCTTCCTGGGCATGGCTCTGGCCGGCTGGGGTTCCATCCTGCTGGGCGGCTGCCCCCTGCGCCAGCTGATCCTGGCCGGTGAGGGCAACGGCGACTCCGCCGTCACCGTGCTGGGCATGGTGGTCGGCGCCGCTATCGCCCACAACTTCGGCATGGCCGGCAACCCCGACAGCGTGGTGGACGGCGTCTACAAGGTGGGCGGCACTTCCACCGTCGGCATGGTAGCCGTGGTCCTGGGCTTTGTGGTCCTGGCTGCCATCTCTGTCACTCATCTGCCCGGAAAGGAGAATGCGTAATGGTCGATACAAGAGGTCTTTCCTGCCCCATCCCCGTGGTGATGGTCCAGCAGGCTATCAAGAAGGATGCCCCCGCCAAGCTGGAGGTCCTGGCTGACGCCAAGGTGGCTGTGGAGAACATCACCCGTCTGGCAACCACCAACGGCTATCAGGTCTCTGTGGTTGAGGACGGTCTTGATTTCAAGCTGACCCTGACAAAATAACAAAAAGAACAACAGGCCGGGAGTTTTCAAGGAAAACTCCCGGCCTTGTTATCAGTTTGTTGCTTTTTGTTGGGGATTTGTGGTTGTTGGCACCGCCCTTTCCGCCTAAGATGAAGATGAAAGATCACCCAGAACATGAAATCCGGAAAGGAGTTTTGAAGATGCGCAAGTCTTTGGTCTCTCTGTGTCTGTCGGCACTTCTGCTGCTGACGGTCAGCTGTGGGCAGGCGGAGCCTGTCTCCCCCGCCCCGGAGGCCCCGCCGGAGGAAGTGGCAGCGCCCATCGATCCCCACACCCTGAAAACTGAGATTCCGGAAGAATACCGGGACCTGCTGATCGTCACCACAGAATTTGAGGAGACGGACGAGCACTGGATTTCCCTGCTGTCCGTCCAGGAAAAGGCGTCGGTGGAGGCGATGGAGAAGGACTACGGCAGCGGCGCGGGCGGCGGGTTCCTGTTCGGCATCGCCGCCATGGATCAGGTGGGATTTGAACAGTTTCTCCAATACGATTACAGCGGATGTGACGTCTTTGCCCGGGACGAAACCTGGTACTACGTCAAAATCTATCCCACCGACGTGCAATTCTACCGCTCCGGCGGCGTTATCGACAGCCAAACCGAGGACTGGAAGCAATGGGAGACCCTGAACACCCTGGGGGACTGGGTGTGCCAGGACTTCGTGGACCGCAACGGCCTGACGCCGTACAGCCAGCGGGAGGTCCGGAATCAGCCCTTCACCTGGGAAAGCGAACACACCTACGCCAAATATTACAATTACTACAATTTCGACGGCTCCAAATCAGAGTTCTACACGCTGGTACTCTCCCAGCCCGCGAGGCAGGGGGAAGGCGGTCTCTGGTGCGTGGAGCGGTTCTATGACGAGTGCGGTAATCTGTGCCTGTATTTCCCGGAAAGCGATGTGCCCGCCGCCGAATATTACGCCGATCTGCAGGTGGAGTGCGATGAGGGCCAGCACCCGGAGCTGCTGACGCCTCTGGGTGCGGCGAAAGACTTTGTTGCCAACTCCGTCTGGTTCAGCGATGAGGCCACTGACGCGAACGTGGAGCAGACGGACGGCGTCGACAGCGACTATTCGGAGACCAACCAGCGCACGAGCCGGGTCATCGCCTCCCTGCTGGTTTGTCCGGAAGAGGTCACGGACCAGGAGGTGCTGGACTGCATCGGTGCCTTCCGGAACGACACCTGGGGTGTCATGGGGCGGAATTTCTACGGTTCCGACTGGTGGACGCCCCTGCAGGCAGCGCTGGAGAACGCCGCCGTGGGAACCGGACAGGCGGATCGGGACCGGAGCATGATGAAGTTCTGCCTCACCTCCTATGGTCGGTACGCGGACTTCATCGGCAGCCTGCTGCAAGCCCAACGGGCGGCGGAGCCAGAGACCTTCCAGGCAGTGCTGGAGGAGTTTTATCCAGAGCAGCAGTCGGTACTGCTGGCGGCGACGGAATAACCGAATATATGCAAGGAGACAGGCATCACCGCCTGTCTCCTCGTCTTTATTCCTCCCAGAACAGCTCGTCCAGGGTCTTGCCCAAGGCCTTGCAGATGGCCAGACACAGCTTGATGGTGGGGTTGTAATCGCCCTTCTCGATGGCGTTGATGGTCTGGCGGGAGACGCCCACCGCGTCAGCAAGCTGCTGCTGGCTCATGTCCAGGGCCGCCCGGGCGGATTTCAGCCGCAGGTTCTTCATTCCCCGGCCTCCCGCTTCGCCAGCAGATAATTCACCACATATACCACCAGGATCGTCAGCATCAAGACGCCGCAGATGCCGTTCACCGCGCCGTAAGTCAGGACGCCGTCCTTCACCACCCGGCCGTTTTTCAGATTCATGGCGCCGATGGACAGATTCAATAATGCGATGACGGTAAGCAGGGTCATGATGGTCCGGGGCTTCTCCTTCAGACTCAGGTAGGCGTCCTTCACGATGCAGACGGAGCCAAACACGATCAACGCCGCGGCGACGCACAGCATAACGCCGGTGAGGACGTCGCACCAGCGGCCCAGGACCATGTCGGAAAAGCCGTACAGCAGCAGGCAGGTCATCAGGGTCCAGAAGCCGTATTTGTAGGCCTGTCCCCGGGCCCGCTCCTGCCGCTCGTCAAAGGTCAGGTCCATGACCTTCAGCTTAAACAGCAGCGCCACGATGCCGACGCCCACCAGCGCCCCCACCAGTACCGCCATCAGCATGCCAAGGTTGTATCCCAAAGAATGTTCCATAGATATTTCCTCCCGTTTCTGTTCTCTCTTTGTTGTGAGGTCAGTGTAATACCACGTAAGCTATTTGTCAAGTATATTTTACTTTTTGACGCAAAAATTTTCCGGCAGCACGTTACTGTGCCGCCGGCTTTCCTTTCTGCTCCCCGATCTGGCGGTAAAGGCAGGCAAGACCGTCGGACAGGCCTCCCACAGTGTCGATGATACCCAGCCGGACAGCCTCCTCCCCGTAGAGAACGCTGCCCACATCGGCGGCCATATCGTCCTTTTTCAGCATCAAGGCCTGAAAATTCTCTGCGCTGATCTGGCTGTGACCGGAGACAAAGGCCACGATGCGGTCCTGGAGCCGCTGGAAGTAGTTATAGGTCTGAGGGGCAGCGATGACAGTGCCGCTCATGCGGACGGGATGGACGGTCATGGCGGCGGATGGCACAGCAAAGCTCCGCTTGGCGGCCACCGCCAGAGGCACACCGATGGAGTGACTGCCTCCCAGGACGATGGAGACCGTAGGCTTGGTCATCCCCGCGATGAGCTCCGCAATGGCCAGACCCGCCTCCACATCGCCGCCCACGGTGTTGAGAAGAAACAACACACCGTCCACCTCGTCACTCTCCTCCAGTTTGGCAAGAAGTGGGAGCACATGCTCATACTTGGTGGTCTTGGCAGAATTCCCCGCCGTGGTGTGACCCTCAATCTGGCCGATGATGGTGAGGCAGTAGACATTCCCATGGGGCGTGCGGGTCATGGCGGAGCCGAAATCCAGAATGGACTGGGCAGTGTCGTTGCCGCCGTCTTTTTCCTTTTCCGGTTCCGTGGGTTTCGTATTTTCGGTCATAGTATCCCTCTCTTTCCCCGGTATTGTCTCCATTTTTATGAAAACTACACGCAGGCCGGGGTTTCTTTTTTGCCGGTTTCATGCTATACTGATTTATTATTTTTCAAGGACCGGGAGCTGATACCATGGAACAGAACAAACAGCGCATTGTGGTAAAGGTGGGTACCTCTACTCTGACCCACGATTCCGGCGCCGTGGACCTTCGAAGCATGGAGCACCTTGTGCGGGTACTGTCCGACCTCAGCGGCGCAGGCCACGAGGTCATTCTGGTGACCTCCGGTGCCATCGCCGTGGGCACTGCGCGGCTGGGGCTCCCGGAGCGGCCCAGGGAGCTGCGGATGAAGCAGGCGGCTGCCGCCGTGGGCCAGTGCCGGATGATGCACATTTACGATAAGCTCTTTTCCGAATATAACCGCACCATGGCTCAGATTCTGTTGACCGGGGACGACGTGGAAGATCCCGAGCGGGCAGAGCATTTGCGGAGCACCTTCTCCGCCCTGCTGGAAATGGGCGTCATCCCCGTGGTCAACGAAAACGACTCCGTCTCCTCCGCCGAGATCGAAACCGGACACCACAAGGTGCTGGGCGACAACGATACCCTGTCCGCCATCGTGGCGGAGCTGTGTCAGGCGGACCTGCTGGTGCTGCTCAGCGACATCGATGGCCTGTACAATGCCGACCCCAAGCGATATCCCGGTGCCCGGCTGCTCCATCAGGTACGGGAGCTGACGCCGGAAATTCTGGAAATGGCCGGCGGCGCGGGAAGCTGGCGCGGCACCGGCGGCATGGCCACCAAGCTCTCGGCCGCCCGCGTCGCCATGGCAGCCGGATGCGACATGGTCATTACCAACGGTGAGCGGATGGAGGACCTCTACGGCATCGTGGAGGGACAGGACATTGGGACGCGGTTCATCGCTTCCAGATAAGGAGGATAGGGATATGACAGCATTACAGCAGCAGGGAAAGCTGGCAAAGGACGCCACCTACATTTTGGCCACTGCCGGGACGGCGAAGAAAAACGCCGCTCTGGCCGCCATCGCCGACATTTTGACAGAGCGTCAGGAAGAATGGCTCTCCGCCAACGCCGCTGACGTGGCCGCCGCCAAAGAGGCGGGCATGCGGCCCGCCATGCTGGACCGGCTGACCCTGAGCCGGGACCGCATTGCCGGCATTGTGGAGGGTGTGCGGCAGGTAGCCGCCCTGCCGGACCCCATTGGGCAGGTGACGAAGATGGAGACCCGCCCCAACGGCCTTATTATTGGCAGAAGGAGGGTCCCTCTGGGGGTCATCGCCATCATCTTCGAGGCCCGGCCCAACGTCACCGTAGATGCCGCGGCCTTGTGCCTGAAGAGCGGCAACGTGTGTATCCTCCGGGGCGGCAAGGAGGCCATTCGGTCCAACCGCACCGTGACAGAGCTCATGCGGGAAGCGTTGCTGTCCGTCGGTCTGCCCGAGGACTGCATCTCTCTGGTGCAGGACACCAGCCATGAGACAGCAAACGAACTGATGCACCTGGACGGTTATGTGGATGTGCTGATTCCCCGGGGCGGTGCGGGCCTGATTCGGGCGGTGGCCAAGGAGGCCAGCGTGCCGGTCATCCGCACCGGAGAGGGCGTGTGCCACATCTATGTGGATGATGAGGCAGACCTGGATATGGCCGCCAAGATTCTGTTCAACGCCAAGTGCTCCCGTCCCTCCGTATGCAACGCCGTGGAGTGCGTGCTGGTACAGGAGGACATTGCCAGGGATTTCTGGCCCAAGGCCCTGCCCTTACTGGACGAAAAGGGTATGGAGCTGCGGGCGGACGAAGCCGCTCTGAAGCTTCTGGGCACCCGGGCCCGTCCCGCCGCCGAAAGCGACTGGGACGCGGAGTACGACGACTACATTCTGGCTGTGAGGACCGTGAAGGATATGGACGAAGCCATTGGTTTCATCAACGCCCACGGCACCGGCCACTCCGAAGCCATCATCACAAAGAATTATTTCAAGGCCCAGCACTTTCTGGACCAGGTGGACGCGGCGGCAGTGTATGTCAACGCCTCCACCCGGTTCACCGACGGCGGCGAGTTCGGTCTGGGAGCCGAGATCGGCATCTCCACCCAGAAAATACACGCCCGGGGACCCATGGGACTGGAGGAGCTGACTTCCTGCAAGTATGTCATCTACGGTGAGGGGCAGGTGCGGTAAATCCCCCCTGACTGGGGAACCACTCGTCCCGTTTCCATACAGAGAAAGGATGTGCAACTATGGCAACTTTAGGTTTTATCGGCACCGGCAACATGGGCGGTGCCCTGGCCCGGGCGGCCTGCAAGAGTGTCCCCAGTGACCAGGTATTTCTGTCCAACCGGACAGTTGAAAAAGCGAAGGCACTGGCAGAGGAGCTGGGCTGCCGCGTAACGGACAACTTCGCCATTGCGGAGAGTGCCGACTTCATCTTCCTGGGGGTCAAACCCCAGTACATGGCGGAGGTCATGGCAGACATTACGCCCATTCTGGAAAAACGCGAGAGCCGCTTCATCCTGGTGTCCATGGCGGCTGGCCTGACCATTCCCCGTATCCGGGAACTGTCCGGCAATGACTATCCTGTTATTCGCATCATGCCTAACACCCCCGCCGCCATCGGCGAAGGCATGGTATTCTACGACTGCAGTGAAAACATCACCAAACCGGAGGAAAAAATCTTCCTGGAGTCCCTGGCTGGGGCCGGACGGCTGGCACCTCTGGCGGACCGTCTGATGGATGCCGGCAGCGCCGTGGCAGGCTGCGGCCCCGCCTTCGCGGACCTGTTCCTGGAGGCGCTTGCGGACGGCGGCGTGGCCTGCGGCCTGCCCCGGGCTCTGGCGCTGGAAAGCGCCGCCCAGATGATGATCGGCACGGCGAAGCTGATGCTGGAGACCGGCAAGCACCCCGGCCAGTTGAAGGACGAGGTCTGCTCCCCCGGCGGTGCCACCATTCAGGGCATCCGCGCTCTGGAGGAAGCGGGTTTCCGGGGCGCCGTCATGGATGCTGTCATCGCCGCCTGGGAGAAGAGTCAGGGCATGTAACCTTTGCGAAAAAAGAGGCTCGGCGCAATCGTGAAGGCATATGACATAATTGGCCATATGGCTCAAAAAGCCGCTATCTGAATACACATAAGAACGCCCGAAAGTCTTTGAACTTCCCCGGGCGTTCCTTTTTGCAGATGATTGAATTTTCGCACATTTCTGGTACACTTTACTTGGTAAAAGAACACGATGAATTGAAATTTGTAGAGGACAAAAAAGATGAATATTATAGAAAGTCTGCAAAGTAAAAATGATAAAGAATCATATCAACTGCTGCTTCAGCTTGAAATGCAAGCGTCTAAATCCAACGTGTTATACGGTTATTTTGACGAGTTTATTGCACTGCTAAATCATAAAAAGTCGCTTGTAAGAACAAGAGGCTTTAGACTGGTATGTTCGCAAGCGCAATGGGACACGGAGAACAAGCTTGAAAAAAACTTAGATATATTACTGTGCATGCTTGATGATGAAAAGCCCACAGCAGTAAGACAATGTTTAGCAGCGCTCCATACAGTTATCCTCTATAAACCTGATTTATCGGAGAAAATCGAAGTCAAATTAAATACCATGGATTTATCGAAATACAAGGACAGTATGATTTCATTGATTAAAAGGGATATGGAAGAATTGCGAAAACATTGTTGTGATTCAAGATTGTAACTTTCTATTTATCGGGCCGATGCGAAACGCCTCCGAAACGAAATGGCGCACTTCTGTACTTTCCTAACGGGAGTATCGTGCCTCATGCTCTGTCTGCAGAAGAAAACTGCCTGCAGAGAATGTTGCGTTGCTTTGTTCCGTCAAGGTGACCGCCCACTTGCGCCGCTAAAGCGGCTATCTCCTGTGGACATGCCGCCCTCAACCGGGTTTAACAAGTGTTTGCGGCCGGTGAATTGGCAAAAAGGACAGTCCTCTTGCAATACTGCAAGAGGACTGTTTCTGTTTTACAGACACCCGCCTAATGCGCCGAGTCTCCTTTCAGCTTATCAAAAAATCTTTCCGAACTTGACGCGTTCTGAAAAACGGCCGGTTAAAGACGGATAGCCCAGGCCTCACTTTTACCGCCGCGAGGGCTATCTGTGTCAGACCAGGCCCCGGATCAGGATCACCAGGATCAAAACAGGCAGAACGAACTGGAAGAAAGGCTTCAGCTTCCGGGACATACGGATGCCGGTGCCGGTGTTGGCCTCCTCCAGATACTTGTCGAAGCCCCATCCGCACCGGGTGACGCAGAACAGCAGGAACACCAGGGAGCCGCCCGGCAGGATCAGGTTGGACACCAGGAAGTCCTCGGTATCCATGATACCCATTCCCCGGAACAGAGTCACACCGCTCCAGACGTTGTGGCCCAGGACGCAGGGGATCCCCGCCACCAGCAGAAGCAGGCCGTTCAGCAGGGCAGACTTTTTCCGACTCCAGCCAAAGTTGTCGCAGCAGGAAGCCAGCAGGTTCTCAAAGACGGCCGTGACGGTGGAAAAGCTGGCAAAGGTCATAAACAGGAAGAACAGGGCGCCCCAGAGGCGGCCACCGGTCATGTTGGCAAAGATGTTGGGCAGCGTCTCGAAAATCAGAGGCGGCCCCGCGTTGGGCTCCACACCGAAGCTGAAGCAGGCGGGAAAGATAATGAGGCCGGCCATCAGGGCCACGAAGGTATCCAGCAGGCAGATACGGATGGACTCACTGGTGAGGGTGTTGTCCTTGCTCATGTAGCTGCCGAAAATCTGCATACCGGCCATGCCCAGGCTCAGGGTGAAGAAGGCCTGGTTCATGGCAGCCACAATGACGTTGGAAAGGCCGCTCTCCATGGCCCGGCCAAAGTCGGGCAGAAGATAAAACTTCACGCCCTCCAGAGCCCCCTCCAGGGTCAGACTGTGGACGGCCAGTACCACGATCAGGCCCAGCAGGCCCAGCATCATGACCTTGGTGATGCGCTCCAGGCCGTTCTGCAGGCCCATGCTGCACACCAGCACACCCAGCACCAGGCTCAGGGCCATCCAACCCAGCAGTTCCAGGGGAGAGGCCAGCATGGCGGAAAAGACACCGCTGATGGCAGTGCTGTCAAGGCCTGCAAAGGTGCCGGCCAGGAACTTAAAGAAATAGCCGAACATCCAGCCGCAGACAGTTGTGTAATACATCAGCAGGATGTAGTTACCTGCAATGGCCACCCAACCGTGAATGTGCCACTTGCTGCCCTTGGGCTCCAGGGTGTGGAAGGCCTGGATCACACTTTTGCGGCTGGCCCGGCCCACCGCCAGTTCCATGGTCAGGATGGGCACACCCATGATGGTCAGGAACAGAAGATAGAACAGCACGAACACACCGCCGCCATTCTGTCCGGTAACGTATGGAAATTTCCAGACATTGCCGATACCGATGGCACAGCCGGCGCTCACCAGCAGGAATCCCAAGCGGGATTGGAAGCTCTCTCGTTTCATGGGAGGAATCTCCTTTTTCTCGTGACGTTTTGAACCGCGGATGGCAAAAAGAGAAGGGGGGTAAACCCTCCTCCACGGTCCTCTTTGACGGCACTATTAGTTTAAGCCTTTAAAGCAGTTCTGTCAAGGAAAGAATGTATGCGTCGTGCCGCCGGCCAGCCAGGGCCCTGTGCGCAAAACAGGCACCGGATATCCGGTGCCTGCACGCTTGTCCTTATTCGCCCCAGACCACATCCACGATGGTGCAGTTAGAGAACTCGATGAATTCACTCTTGAGAATGTAGTCCGTCTTGCCGATGCGGACCTCCTGCTCGCCCACCTTGGTGGTCATGACCTCAGCGGTAGGGGTCTCCGTCTCCGCCGTAAACAGCAGGGTCACATGGTTGGGATCCTCTACCCAGTTTCCGCCGGCGTCCAGCACATAGTAGGGCTCCTGCTCCACCGCTACGATCTCGCCGCCTACCAGGGCGCCGGAGGCCATCAGCGGAGAGGGCATGTGGGCCTGACAGTTGTCATACAGCTCCGCAGCCACGCCTTCCACCCTCACGGTGTAGGTGACCTTCGTCATCTCCCGCTCGGCGGTGACGGTATCATCCCGGCCCAGCAGCTTATATGCCGCGAACACAACCACCGCCAGGATCAGCACCACAGCAATGATATCCACGATATTGAACTTTCCAATGCGCTTTGCTTTCTGTTCCATACATTCCTCCTATGGACATTATCTGCGGAATATTGTATACTATTTTTTACAATTTCTCAAGACCATTTTCTCGAAAAGCGAGGTCTTTCCCATGAAAGTCATCCATTTGATCAGCGGCGGTGACTCCGGCGGCGCCAAGACCCACGTGCTGAGCCTGCTGCAGAACCTGAACAAGACCATCACTGCCCAGTTGGTGTGCTTCCGGGACGGTCCCTTTGCCGAGGAGGCCCGGGCACTGGACATCCCCACGGAAATCATGGGCGGCAACAACATTCCCCGCCTGCGGCGCCAGCTGAGCGCCTATATCAAAGAGAGCGGCTATCAGCTCATTCACTGCCATGGCTCCCGAGCCAACATGGTAGGCGCCCTGCTGCGGTCCTCCACCGGACTGCCGGTAGTCTCCACCGTCC
Organism: uncultured Clostridia bacterium; assembly: GCA_945948185.1. Classification (GTDB taxonomy): domain Bacteria; phylum Bacillota; class Clostridia; order Oscillospirales; family Oscillospiraceae; genus Oscillibacter. The sequence goes on from CAMFAL010000015.1 coordinate 24,519, forward strand.
ACAGCGACTATAAGCTGGACTACATGGGCCGCCCCCTCAGCCGCCTGACCTTCGGCACCATCAACGCCTGGGCCCTACGACGCCTGGACTACCGCATCGGCGTATCCGACGCCATGGTGGACCTGCTGATTGACCGGGGATTTGCTCCCGACCGCTTCTACACCATCTACAACGGTATCGACTTCACCCCAGCCTCCATTCAGGGGGACCGGCTGGCATATCTGTGCTCTCTGGGGGCCGACGTGGACGAAAACAGCGTGGTGGTGGGCATTGCCGCCCGGCTGAACCCCGTCAAGGACATGTCCACCCTGGTGCGGGGTTTCGCGGCAGGGTATCAGAAATGTCCCCGGCTGCGGCTGGTGATTGCCGGTGACGGCGAGGAGCGCCAGAAGCTGGAGAGCCTCGCCAAAGAGTTGGGCGTGGAAAAGCAGGTGACTTTTGCCGGGTGGATCAGCGGCGGCATGGACCGCTTCTACTCCGCTCTGGACATCAACGCCCTGACCTCCCTGTCCGAGACCTTCCCCTACGCCCTGACGGAGGGCGCCCGGTTCCATCTGGCCACCGTGGCCACCGCCGTGGGCGGCATCCCTTACCTCATTGACACCGGCGTTAACGGCTATCTCTTCCAGCCGGGAGACTGGGAAGCCCTGGGAGAGCATCTGGCCGCCATGGGCAATGATGACGCTCTGCGGAAGTCCCTGGGCGAGAAGCTGTACGAAAAGGCGTCCACCCAGTTCTCCATTCAAAAAACCGTGGATACCCAGCTGCACATCTATGAGGAAATTCTCCGCCGCCACGCCCGGCCCAAGCACAACCGGGACGGCGTGGTGATCTGCGGCGCTTATGGCCGGGGCAACGCCGGAGATGACGCCATCCTGGAGGCCATTCTTCAGGAGATGCGGTCCATCGACCCGGACATGCCTGTGACAGTGCTCAGCAAGGACCCCAAGAGCACCCGCCTCACCTACCGGGTCCGGTCCGTAAGCCGGATGAATATTCCGGCATGGCGGTCGGCCATGAAGCAGGCAAAACTCTATATCAACGGCGGCGGCAGTCTGATTCAGGACGTGACCTCCCGGCGGTCTCTGTGGTTCTATCTCCACAATATCCGGGCCGCCAAGCAGGCGGGCTGCAAGGTGCAGATGTACGGCTGCGGCATCGGCCCCGTCACCCGGGAAAACCACCGGAAGCTGGCCGCCAAGGTTCTGAACCAGTATGTGGATGTGATCACCTTGCGGGAGCCGGACTCTCTGGCGGAGCTGCGGGCCATGGGCGTCACCGTGCCGGAGACCGTCCTGACGGCGGACCCTGCTCTGACGCTGCACCGGGCTGTGGACGACGCCACCGACAGTGTTTTGCTGCGGGCGGGCATCCCCACGGAGGGGCGCTACCTCTGCTTCGCTCTGCGGAAGTGGAAGGGCTTTGAAGAAAAGGCCCCCCTGTTTGGACGGGCTGCCAGATACGCCTATGAGACCTACGGCCTGACGCCCGTGTTCGTGGCGGTGGAAAAGCACCAGGACCCCGGGGCCAATCAGCTGGCCGCCCGGGGGTTGGACATCCCCCACTACTTTCTGGACGACGCAGGCGGTGCGGGTACCATCATCGGCGCCCTCAGCCGCATGGAGGCGGTGGTGTCCATGCGGCTCCACGCCCTGATTTTCGCCGCTGGGCAGGGCATCCCTCTGGCGGGCGTGGTATACGACCCCAAGGTGTCTGCCTTCCTGCGGTATATCGGCCAGGACCTGTTCACGGATCTGGAAGTCCTGACGGAGGAAAATCTGCGGGCCATGATTGACCAGGCGGTGGCCCGGTCTGCCCATCCGGAGACCCAGGAGGCCGCCGTGAAACAGCTGCAGGAAATGGAGCAGAAAAACGTGGAAGTAGCCAGACGGCTGCTGGAAATGTGATACGCGGAAAGCCCCGGGCGCATTGCGCCCGGGGCTTGATACGTCAGGCGGCGATACCCCCGTCCTACGGCTCCGCCGGCGGGTCCATGGGGAATACCGTCAGCTTCTCGCCACCGTCCCACAGGGCCAGCAGTACGGTTTTCTCGTCCTTGTAGCCCTGCCGCAGAAGGCTGCTCTGCACCCAGCTCTCCTCTTTTCCTGCCTGATGGATGTTATCCGCCAGCAGAATGCCGTCCATGACGAAGGGCACCTGGACCTGAGACTGCTTGGGATTGAGATTCAGGTCCGTGGGCGTGGCGGGACGGTCCGTCTCCTTGGGCAGGAAGCTGACCACGCCGTTGTGCTCCAGCACCGCCGACTGAAGCTGATTCAGGTCGAACCAGCCGCCGATGCGGCAGTAGGTCAGGAATTCGTTCAGGTCCAGCCGGGCTTTTTTCAGGTTTTCCCGGTAGATGACGCCGTTTTCCAGCAAAACCATAGGCTTGCCCGTCACCATGGTCCGCACCTTGATGGATTTGTTGGTCAGCACCGAGATCAGCACGGCAATCAGGCCGTACAGGATCATGGCTGTCAGAGGCTTGGCAGGCTCCTCCAGCTCCGTAGCCAGTTCTGCCGCGATGGAGCCGATGGTAATGCCCACCACATAGTCGAACATGGTCATCTGAGACACCTGCTTGGTGCCCATCAGCTTCGCCAGCAAAAAGATCACCGCAATGGACAGCAGGGTGGTAAGGCTCGTCATACCGACCTGGTTCAGTATTTCTCCCATAAAAACCTCCCGGGGCAATGTCTGTTGCAGGCAGTTTGCCACGGGAGGGATGCTTTTATTCTCTTATTCTTTTATGCTGCCCTTGGTGGGCGGGGCCGCATGGGGGTCCCCGGCGTGGTAGGCGTTGGTATGAACGTTGATGTACTCCGCCTTCAGCTTGGAGTACAGGATGGTCTGGCTGGAGTACAGGCCATTATAGCCGGAGAGCATATAGCTGACGCCGCAAACCAGTGCGAAATACAGCAGTCCTTCGTCTCCGAACAGCTCCACTGCCAGGAAAATGGAAGCAATCGGACAATTGGTGGCACCGCAGAACACACCGATCAGGCCAAAGGCCGCCGCAAAGCCGGCGGGAATCCCCAGCAGCGGACCGACTACACAGCCAAACGCAGCCCCCACAAAGAAGGATGGCACCACCTCGCCGCCCTTGAAACCGGAGGACAGGGTGACAGCGGTGAACAAGAGCTTCAGCAGAAAGGCCTCCGGGCGGGCGGTCCCCTGCTCCACGGCGGCGGTGATAACGCCCATACCGGCACCGTTATAGTCCGTGGTGCCGCAGAGATACGTCAGAACCACAACGGCGACACCCCCAACCACTACCCGGAACCAGGCGTTAGGAATGTGCTTTTGCATCTGGTGCTCTGCAAACTGGATGGTACAGCAAAACAGGACGGATACCAAGGCACACAGTGCCGCCAGCACCGCCACCCGCAGCAGCAGTCCTACCTCCAGGGCGGGCATGTTCACCGTAAACCGGGTGGGCTCAACGCCCATCACCAAGGAGACGCCGAAGGCCACCAGAGAAGCCGTCAGGCAGGGGATGAAGGCGGCGTGGTACATGACCCCGATGCTGATGACCATCATGGCGAACACCGTGGCCGCCAGAGGCGTGCCGAACAGGGCGGAGAAAAAGGCCGCCATACCCGCCATGGTGGCGGTGCGCATGTCCCGGTCATCCAGGCGGAACAGACGCCCGGTGTGGTAGCCGATGGTGCCGCCCATCTGGAGTGCCGCGCCCTCCCTGCCGGCGGAGCCGCCTCCCAGGTGGGTCAGGACCGTGCCCAGAAAAATAGCCGGCAGCAGCCAGAGGGACAGGCCCTTGCCCTGGCTGACCTCGTCGATGATGTCATTGGTGCCCTGGCCCTCCGTCTTTGTCAGCTTATAAAAGCCCACGATCACAAGCCCCAGCAGCGGCAGGCACCACAGCAGCCAGGGGTGTTCTCCCCGCAGCTCCGTGGCGTGGTGGACACCGATGTGGAAGGCAGAGCCGATGATGCCGCAGAGAGTGCCGATCACCGCCGCCAGCGCCAGCCATTTGGCCAGTGCCCGGATGTACAGCCCGATGTGGGATAGCCACGCCGGGAACGGGTTTTCGCGTTTCAAGAGAATGCCCCCTTACTCCGCCTTGCCGTCCAGGCGGGTCTCCAGCAGCTCCGGCTTTTTCAGATACCGTTCAAAGGCAGCGAAAAAGCGGGAGTACTCGATGCCGGTGGCAATGCGCTCGTCCATCACCACGCCCAGAGGCATCCGCTTCTTGTGGGTACCCTCCGGTGCAAAGGGGTCTTTTACCGGCTTACCCATGCAGACAAAGACGCTGGTGGTTCCGAACTCATAGCAGTGGTGGAAGATATAGCTGGTATTGATAGAGGCCAGATTCGTGATGAACAGGCTGGTATGGAAGGGGCTCAGGTCGATGATCTTCTTCGGCAGCAGGCCATGGAGGTCCAGGTGGTAAGCCAGCCAGAACACGAACCGTGCCAGTCCCGGAATGGAGAAAGCAATGCTGGCAAACTTGTCAGTGCTGTTGTTGTGGATCGCCTCCATGTTCCGGTCGATGTGCTCCTGAATGCGCTGGCTGATGGTGAACACATCATCCTCGGGATTCAAATAGATCTTCAGGGTGGTCTCGTCAGGGGTGCCGTCCGCCCGGGTCTTGAGAATTACAAAGCTGACGCAGAAGTGGTTCCGCTTGTACACCTTCCGGTTCATGATGAAATAGTTCACCTTGGGGTTCTCCAGCGCGGCTTTATAGTAGGCGGCGATCAGGACGCTCATATGGGTCACCCGGTGACCCTCCCGCCGCTTCTGGCGGATGAAGGTCTTCATGATCTCCTCGTCCACAGAGTCGCTGGCCCAGTTCATGGCATCGAATCGCTTTGGCATGATGTAGGGCAGGGCCTGCACGATGGGGGTCAGTCCCTTGACCCGGGTTCCGTCTGCTCTCATATGGTTTCTCCTTGCTCTCTTTTTTTCAAATACGATCCGGAGGAATCCCTTGCCGGATTGCAGCACACACACGGTCATTATAGTTCAGAATCCGTTAAGACGCAACTACTTTTCCTGGGTTTCTCCCGTCCGTTTTCCTCCAGCTTTTCAGGCAATCGTTTGCGGCAACCACTGATTTCCCACACAGAACAAAAATTTATTTTTCGGACTGAAAAATTTTCGGAATTGGTTGATTCTCCCGTCCCCCTGTCGTATACTGAAAACAAGATCGCAGGAAAAGGGCGACCTTTTCCCTGGCGTCGGGGACACCCGCGCCCGTTCAAATACGAAAAGATGGAGGAATTTTGCTATGAAATACGGTCGTACCTACAACTTCTCCGCTGGTCCCGCTATGATGCCCGAGCCCGTTCTGGAGGAGATCGCAGCCGAGATGATGAACTACCGCGGCAGCGGCATGTGCGTCATGGAGATGAGCCACCGCTCCAAGGTGTTCCAGCAGATCCGGGATGAGGCCGAAGCTGACCTCCGCAAGCTGATGGGCATTCCCGACAATTACAAGGTCCTGTTCGTCCAGGGCGGCGGCACCGTCCAGTTCGCCATGGTCCCCATCAACCTGATGAAGAACGGCGTGGCCTGCTACGTGGAGACCGGTGCCTGGTCCAAGAAGGCCATCGCCGAGGCCAAGAAGTACGGTGAGGTCAAGATCGTGGCCTCCTCCAAGGACGAAAACTTCTCCTACATCCCCGACTGCTCTGACCTGGACATCCCCGAGGATGCGGACTACGTCTACATCTGCGAAAACGAGACCATCAACGGCACCACCTACTTCAAGCTGCCCAACACCAAGGGCAAGATCCTGGTGTCCGACCAGTCCTCCATGTTCCTCTCCCGCCCCTGTGACGTGAGCAAGTACGGCCTCATCTGGGCCGGTGTGCAGAAGAACGTGGGCCCCGCCGGTATGGCCGTGGTCATCATCCGCGAGGACCTGATTCGTGAGGATCTGGACCCCAAGACTCCCGTTTACATGAGTTATAAGACCCATGCTGACAACGACTCTATGTACAACACCCCCAACTGCTGGGCCATCTACTGCTGCGGCAAGGTGTTCAAGTACCTGCTGGATAACGGCGGCCTGGAGGCCATGGCGAAGCGGAATGAGGAGAAAGCCGCCATCCTGTACGATTTCCTGGATGAAAGCAAACTGTTCACCGGCGCCGTCCGCAAGGAGGACCGTTCCCTGATGAATGTGCCCTTCGTCACCCCCAGCAAGGAGCAGGATGCCGACGTAGTGGCCGCTTCCAAGGCCGCTGGCTTTGACAACCTGAAGGGACACAAGTCCGTGGGCGGCCTGCGGGCTTCCATCTACAACGCCATGCCCAAGGAGGGTGTGGAGGCCCTGGTGGAGTTCCTGAAGGCTTACGAAAAAGAGCACGCCTGACCGCGTCTGATACTTATTTTCAATAAAACGATTTCATTGTTTTATTGCGCCGCATTTTGCGGCGCAAGCGGCAAAGCCGCTGAAAATGTTGTTCCATGCTATCTTCACCGCCGAAGGCGGCTCGGCGCTTCGCGCCGTGATAAAAACATTTTTAAATGTTTTTATTGAAGAATAGTAGGGCTCCCTGGCTTTTGCCAAGCGCCTGTCCCCCAATGGGCGCTGGGATTTTCCAATGTTCAAACATACGCCCCTGGGGTGCGTATACCGGAAAATTGATAAAAAGGGGTAATTGAATATGTCAATGCGCGTTTTGGTCACTGACGGTATGGACGCCGGCGCCATCGAAACCTTACGCCGGGACGGTCATGAGATCGTGGAGCAATTCTATGAGCCCGACCAGCTGGGCGAAGCCCTGCGGGACTTCGACGCGGTCATCATCCGCTCCGCCACCAAGATCAAGGAGCCCCAGATCGATGCCGCCAAGGGCAGCCGCCTGAAGCTCATCGTCCGGGCCGGTGTCGGTGTGGACAACATTGCGGTCAAGTACGCCGAGGCGGCGGGCATCACCGTGAAGAATACGCCCCGGGCGTCCTCCAACGCTGTGGCGGAGCTGGCCATCGCCCTTCTGTTCTCCTGCGCCCGGAATATCTCCATCGCCGGACACACCATGCGGGAGAAAAAGTGGGAGAAGAAAGCCTACTCCAAGGGCTTTGAGGTTATGGGCAAGACCATGGGCGTTATCGGCTACGGCCGCATCGGCCGTATGGTGGGCGACAAGGCCCAGGCCCTGGGAATGAAGGTGCTGTCTGTGGTCCACCGCAACAAGCCCGAAGGCTGCGAGTGCGACACCATGCACTTTGTCTCCATGGATGAGCTGCTGGCCCAGTCCGACATCATCGTCCTCTGCGCCCCCGGCGGCGACAAGCCGCTGGTAGACGCCGAGTCCATTGCAAAGATGAAGGGCGGCGTGGTAATCGTCAATGTGTCCCGGGGCAGCAACGTGGACGAGACCGCTCTGCTGGAAGCCCTGAACAGCGGCAAAGTCAAGGCCGCAGGTCTGGATGTGTGGCTCAGTGAGAAGAACCCCAACTGGGAACTGGCTTCCCATCCCGCCGTCAGCTGTATGCCCCATGTGGGCGCAGGTACCAAGGAGGCCCAGAAGCGTATCGGTGCCGAGCTGGTAGACATCATCGAGCATTTCTAAAGCATATTCTGAACAAGAAGGCACTCCTGAACAGCTGAACAGCTCCAGTAAAAACGGACAATAGACAAAAGGCCCCCTATGTAGGACAA
>CAMFAL010000016.1 GCA_945948185.1 uncultured Clostridia bacterium
CTATGCTAAAACACCAGTTCTCGCTTTTTGAGAACTGGTGTTCTTTGACAGTCTGCGACGCTTACGCGTCTATCCCTTGTGACTTGTCAGGCAAATGCAAACAAATCCTCCATATGATCACACAGCGATCATATGGAGGATTTGCTGTTTTATGAGCACCCGTCATTTGCCGGGGGCCTGTTGCTGTCCTGATTCAGGAGGATATCCGGGTGATCTCCACCAACCGCTGGAGGTCCGCCGGAGAGCCATTGTAGTAGTCCTTGACACTGGAAAGGGGCTTCCAGTCACAACCGGCGTGAGTCTGGTTGTAAGCGTCTGTCAGCTCCGGCAGCAGGGTGTTTGCTTCCTCCAGGGTGAGCACGCCGCTTCGTTTCTCCCCGTGGAGGTCGGTATAGGTCCAGCCCACCTCATCCAGGTTTTCCACCAGGGCCAGGATTTGGATGCCATAACGGGCCACCCATTTGTCAAAGGTGTCGGGGTCCCTTCCGACGACGCCCTGCCAGCCGTCCTGAGTGAATTCCAATGTCCAGCGGTAGGGTTGGCTGGAGGTATGGAGGCTGTTGAGGTAGTCGCCGAAATTGGGGCGGATGTTGGCCAGTTCGGCAATTTGGTTCAGCGCAGGCATATCGCCCACATAGGGGGTCCTGGCCTCATACAGGCGGGCTACCCACTCCTGGATGAAGGTGCCGGCTTGCCAGACGGTGCGACCGCACAGCCGGACCTCCCGGATACTGTCCAGGGGTATCTCTACTGTGCCGTCGCCGTTGGGGAATAGGGGAGAAACCAGAACGGAGCGGGCGTGAATATCCGCCACACCATCGGCAGTGTCCACCGTCCAACCCCAGTAGGCGGTGGCGGAGGCGGGCGTGGAGATGGACAGGTGGAGGATGCCGTTTTCCTCTGTCGCGTCCGCCACGAACAGCTCCTGTTCCTGGGCTGGAGTGCCGATAATAAAAATTTTGGCCGCTAGTCCCGCCGCCAGCAACAGGACGGTGCACAGGATGGCTGCCATTACCCGCCGGCCATTCTTCCGCTTGACGGTTTTCAGATAGTCCACTTCCCTGCTCTGCTCCGCTGTCTCCGCCGGTTCGGCGGGGGTCGCCATGGCGTCCCGGCGGGCGGTGCAATCCGGGCAGGTGGCCAGATGGTTTTCCATCGCCCGGTTCGTCTCTTCAGAGGTCAATCCCTCCACGTAGCTGGGCAGCAGGTCCCGCACCACGCCGCAGGTCAGATCATTTTTCATCGTTGGTCCCTCCGTTCCGCAGTTTTTCCTTGCCTCGGTAAAAGGTCACCCGGGCCCAGGTCTCGGTCTTTCCCAGCACATCGCCAATCTCCCGGAAGCTGAGACCGCCGAAGGCCCGCAGGTACACCACCTCCCGGGCGTCGGCGGGCAGGCTGTGGACGCTTCGCAGCAGGTCCAGCCGCCCCTCCCGGGCCAGGGCTTCCTCCTCCGCCGAGGGCAGGGGCACGTCCATGCCCTCCACGGGCATGGGAGCCTCCCGGTTTCGCTTCCGCAAATGCTGATACCACAGGTGCTTGGCGATCTGGCACAGCCAGACGGACACCTTGCAGCCGCCGTCGAACCGGTCGGCGGAGCGGACAGCCTGATAGAAGGTCTCCTGGGTCAGCTCCTCCGCCAGGTCCGGGTTCCGGCACTGGGATAGGAGGAACTTATAGATGGTTCGGGCGTGCTGTTGGTAAATGGCGCTCATATCGTCCATCAGATGTCCCTCCTTTCACCCATATATCCGCCGGAAAGCGGTTTCGTTACAGTGAAGATAAAAAAATTTGACGGGAGGGGTCCCGTCAAATTTTTCAGTCCAGAGTTTCGGTCTCGAACATCTCCTCAAAGGAGCGGATATAGTAGTCAGAAAGACTCCGGATGGCATCCTGGTCCGCCTCGGCAGAGGGGTCGTAGACGCCGCAGACCCGGAACCCGGCCTTTTTCGCGGTCTCAATGGCATGGAGGGCGTCCTCAAAGATGACCGTGTCCTTCTTGGTGCTCCGCAGGCGCCGCAGGCACCGCTCATAGATTTCAGGGCTGTCCTTTTTGCCCACGCCCACCTCGGCGCAGGTCATGACGCCCCGGAAGTATCCGTCAAGCCCCGTGTGTTTCAACGCGGCTTCCACCAGGTCCCGGTCGGTGTTGGTGGCCACGTACATCCAAACGCCCTCCATTTTCAGCAGGGACAGGAACTTTTTCACGCCGGGCTTGGCCTGAACCTGGGTCTCGTAGAAGGTGTGCACCTTGGCCTTGGTAAGGCCCATGATCTCCTCCACGGTCTCGGAGAGATGGTATTCCTCCTTGCAGAGGGCGGCGCCGTCCCGGAAGGTCATTAACATCAGCCGGTCGCCCAGGTCAGGGGCGGGCTCGATGCCCATGGAGCGCAGCAGGTTGGGCCCCAGGTTGTTCCAGATGTGCATGGAGTCCAGCAGGGTGCCGTCCATATCAAAGATCGCACTTTGCAGTCTCATAAAAAACCTCGCTTGTTGGTGACAGAACTTGCAGCTATTGTAGCACTATGCGGGGACAAAATACAACAAAAACCGGATGGCTGGGAAACCTTTACTCCGGCATGGTCCACTCTTTCACGCCGTCGAAATAGGGACTCTGCTTCCGGCGGCGGAAGTCATCGCCGTCCTTTTGGGACCAGTCGTACAGGCCCTGTCCCGCCGCCTGCCCGGTCTTGCCGCCGGCAAGGCCCTCCTTTACCAGAGATTGGATCTCCTTGGTATCACACAGATCGGGATAGACATTGCTGGCAATGGTGCTCTCCAGCTCGTAGCCCACGGCGTCGAAATACTCCAGCAGGCCGATGGAGGCGTATCGCATCCCCATAGCGTACTTCACCGCCTTGTCAATATCGGCGGCAGTGGTGACGCCCTGCTCAATGAGATAGATGGACTCCCGGAACAGCGCCTGGGCGAAGCGGTTCACCAGAAAGCCCGGTACGCTGCGGTTCAGCACCACCACCTGCCGGTGGAGCTGTTCCAGCAGCGCCAGGGTCCGGGAGACCGCCTCATCGGCGGTCTTTTCGTGGCGGACCACCTCCACCAGGGGCAGCATGTGCACCGGCTGGAAGGGGTGGGCGATCAGCAGATTTTCCGGCCGGCCGGCGAGCTTGGCCAGCACCTCCGCGTCGATGGAGGAGGTACAGGAGGCGATGACGGCTTCAGAAGCCGCGTATTGCTCGATGGCACGGTACACCGCCTGCTTCTGCTCGGTCCCTTCGGCTACTGCTTCAAACACGAAGGTACAGCCGGCCAGGGCGGCGGGGTCGTTGGTGACAGTCAGCAGCTTCAGGGCGGCTTCCTTATTTTTTCCCGCGGCAAGACCCTCGGCGATCAGATCGTCCCAGTTCTGTTCAATGGCGCGGCGGCACCGTTCCAGCCCCTGTTCCGAGTGGCCGATGACCACGCAGGGCAGGCCGTGGCCGATGATGAGGGTGGCTTCACAGGACCCGATGGTACCGGAGCCGTAGACAGCAATCGTTTCCATGGTCCGTCTCCGTCACATCATGGCCCAGCCGTGGGTCAGCCGCAGAGACTGGCCCGTCAGGGCACCCTGGTCCTTGGAGAGGAACACCAGCGTGTTGGCAACGTCCTCCACGGTGGTGAACTGGCCGTCTACGGTATCCCGCAGCATGATGTTCTTCACCACTTCTTCCTCGGTGATGCCCAGGTCACGGGCCTGCTCGGGAATCTGCTTTTCCACCAGGGGGGTCTTGATGAAGCTGGGGCAGATGGTGTAGGTGTAGATGCCGTAGTCGGCGCCCTCCCGGGCCACGGCCTTGGCCAGGCCCGTCACGCCGTGCTTGGCGAAGTTGTAGGGCTCCTTCAGCTTGGAGCCCACGAAGGACTGGACAGAGCCGGTGAACACGATGCGGCCGCCCTTGCCGCTGGCCTTCATGCGGCGGAAAGCCGCCCGGGCCACCAGGAAGGCACCGTCAGCATGAATAGCCATCATCTTCTTCCAGTCCTCGAAGGGGTATTTATCGAAGGGATGGACGATCTGGACGCCGGCGTTGGACATGACCAGGTCGCAGGAGCCGTAGGTCTCCACCATTTTGTCGAAACCGGCCTCCACCTCTTCTTCACTGGATACATCCATGCGGACGGCGATGGCGGACAGGCCTTCGTCAGTCAGTTCCTTTACCAGGGCCTCGGCGGCGGCCATGTTCACGTCGGCCACCACCACGCCGTAGCCTTCCTTTGCCATGCGCTGGGCACAGGCCTTGCCGATGCCGGAAGCGGCGCCAGTGATCAATGCGGATTTCATAAAAATTTCCTCCTTAAAAAGTCCATAGCTCCCGGGAACAAGGGATGAGAGCTGCATAAAAGGGGACCGCGTTTGAAACGGTCCCCCTTTTCAGTTGTATCAGCAGAGCTTGGCTCCCGCAGGAATCGCATCATCGACCATGAGGAGATGCAGCTTCTCCTCGCCCTTTTCGGTATGGACAGCGGAGATCAGCATGCCGCAGCTCTCCTGGCCCATCATCTTCCGGGGCGGCAGGTTCACAATGGCAACCAGGGTCTTGCCCACCAGCTCCGCGGGCTTGTAGTACTTGGCGATGCCGGAGAGAATCTGGCGGTCGGTGCCGGTGCCGTCGTCCAGTGTGAATTTCAGCAGCTTCTCGCTCTTCTTCACGTTTTCGCAGGCCTTCACCTTCACGGCCCGGAAATCGCTCTTGCAGAAGGTGTCAAAGTCCACCTTCTCCTCCAGCTGGGGCTCCACCTCGATGGCGGGCAGAGCGGCCTTTCTGGCAGCCTCGGCGGCCTCCTCCAGCTCGGCGATGGCCTTGTCCATGTCGATGCGGGGGAACAGGTTCTCGCCCTTGGTGACAGCGGCGGTCTCGCTCAGGCTGCCCCAAATGGCAACGCTGTCCCAGGTCTGGATGTCCGCGCCCGCGCCGATCTGGACGAACAGCTTACTCATGCTCTCGGGCATGAAGGGGGTCAGCAGGATGCCGCAGATGCGGGTGGCCTCCAGCAGGTTGTACAGCACGTGGGCCAGCCGCTTGCCATTGGCCTCCATGTCCTTGGCCAGGGCCCAGGGAGCCGTCTCGTCAATATATTTGTTGGCCCGCTGGATGACCTTGAACACCTCCGCCAGGGCATTGTGAGGTGTGCAGGCTTCCATCTGGGCCTCGTATGCGCCCCGCAGGGCGGAGGCCATGGAGATGAGGTCGGTGTCAAAGGTCTCGGGAGCGTCCCAGGACTTGCAGCCCTCGGGCAGCTGGCCACCGAAGTATTTGCCAACCATGGCGGTGGTGCGGCTCAGCAGGTTGCCCAGATCGTTGGCCAGGTCCGTGTTGATGGTCTGGATCAGCAGCTCGTTGGAGAAGTTGCCGTCAGAGCCGAAGGGGAAGGTGCGCATCAGGAAGAACCGCAGGGCGTCCACGCCGAACTTCTCGGCCAGGATGTAGGGGTCCACCACATTGCCCTTGGACTTGGACATTTTGCCGCCGTCCAACAGCAGCCAGCCGTGGCCAAAGACGTGCTTGGGCAGAGGCATACCCATGCTCATCAGCATGGCGGGCCAGATGATGGAGTGGAACCGGACGATCTCCTTGCCCACGAAGTGGTAGTCGGCGGGCCAGTAGTGGTCGTAATCGTCGTACTTGTCGTTCAGGAAGCCCAGGGCGGTGGTGTAGTTGAACAGGGCGTCCACCCACACGTAGACCACATGGCCCGGATCGAAGTCCACGGGCACGCCCCAGGTGAAGCTGGTGCGGGAGACGCACAGGTCCTCCAGGCCGGGGTCGATGAAGTTCTTCACCATCTCGTTGACGCGGCTGCGGGGCTGCAGGAAGTCGGTGTTCTCCAGCAGGTCCCGGACCTTGTCGGCGTACTTGCTCAGCCGGAAGAAGTAGGCCTCCTCCTCGGCGTCCACCACGGGACGGCCGCAGTCGGGGCAGCAGCCATCCTTCAGCTGGCTTTCGGTCCAGAAGGACTCACAGGGGGTGCAGTATTTGCCCTTGTAGGCCCCCTTGTAGATGTCGCCGTTCTCATACATCTTCTTGAAGATTTTCTGAATGGAGGCGACGTGATAGTCATCGGTGGTGCGGATAAAGCGGTCGTTGGAGATGTTCATCAGCTTCCACAGGTCCTTGACGCCCCGGGGGCCCTCCACGATGCTGTCCACAAATTCCTTGGGGGTGACACCGGCCTCTTTGGCCTTGGTCTCGATCTTCTGACCGTGCTCGTCGGTGCCGGTCAGGAAGCATACGTCATAACCGCACAGCCGCTTGTAGCGGGCCATGGCGTCGGTGGCCACGGTGCAGTAGGTGTGGCCGATGTGGAGCTTGTCCGAAGGGTAGTAGATGGGGGTGGTGATATAGAATTTTTTCTGTTCCATGGGGTTCTCCTTTTCAACGGCCGCTCCGAATGGAAGAGGGCCGGGATTCATAATCATTTATTATATCCCAAAATTCCTGAAATTACAACATTCAGCCGGGATTTTCCTCCGCCAGACTGCCCTTCCGTTTCCAATGGCCGGAGAGGTAATAGAGGACCGACAGGGTAAAGCCCACGGTCCAGCCTACGCCCACGCCGTAGTACATGTAATCCGGGCCGTAGTGGTCGGCGAACCAGTAGACAGCGGGCACCCGGACCAAAATCAGCGAGAAAATGACGTCCAGCATAGCGAACATGCTGTCTCCCGCACCACGCATGGCATTGTTCAGGCAGAACATGACAGAGAACAGGAAGTAGAAGGGCATAATGCACTTCAGATACACAGTTCCCGACTGAATGACGGCGGGGGTGTCGGAGAAAAAGCCCACCAGGGTCGGCCCCAGGGGGATCAGTACCAGCATGACCGCCGACCAGACCACAGAAGCAATGACCGTGATGCGGATACCCTGCCGGGCCCGGTCCAGCCGCTTGGCGCCGATGTTCTGTCCCACGAAAGAGGTGACGGCGTTGGAAAGGCTCTGCACCGGCAGAAAAGCCAGGGAATCCAGCTTGGAGCCCACGTTGTAGGCGGCGGCGAACTCCTTGCCGAAGGAGTTGATCTTGCTCATGACCACCATGGCACCGATGGCCACCAGAGACATCTGGATACCTGCCGGCAGGCCGATGCCCATGATCTGCCGGAACAGCGACTTGTCAAACCGCCGGCAGAAGGGCCGGATGGCGATGTCGGGATAGTGGCGGTTGATGTAGAACAAACCGAACAGCCAGGAGAAGGCCTGGGAGATGATGGTGCCCAGGGCCACGCCCAGGACCCCTATGCCGCAGGCCAGCACGAATACCAGGTCCAGCACGATGTTCATCACGGAGGAGATGGCCAGAAACAGCAGCGTCGTGCGGCTGTTGCCCAGGCCGCCTAAAATGCCGGCGTTCAGGTTGTAGCCGATGGCGCCGATGAGGCCGGCGGACACCACTGTCAGGTAGAGCCACGATTCGGCCCAGGCGTCCGCCTTTACCTGCATCAGCAGCAGGACGGGTTTTACCAACCCCAGGGCCAGGGCCGTGATGGGGACGGCGGAGACCATGAAGGCGGTGTAGATGGTATCCACCGCGTCCCGGACCCGGTCCATATGCCCGGCGCCGTAGAACTGGGCGATGACCACCGTGCCGCCGTTGGAGAGTCCCATGAACAGCGACGTGAACATGAAGATGACGGGAAAGCCCACGCCCACCGCCGCCAGGGCGGCGTCGCCGGCGTAGTTTCCCACCACCCAGCTGTCCACCATGTTGTAGAGCTGCTGGAGGAAGCTGCCCGCCAGCAATGGCAAGGCGAAATAGAAGATATGTCCGGCGGGACTGCCCACCGTCATGTTGCGCATGCCGTTTTGATGTTCCATGTTGAAATTCCTCATCAAATTTTTATTCTTAGTTTTACTTTACTCCCTTTTCAGGGCCGGGGCAATATTGTTTTTTCCCCGGATATCGGATACAATGTGGAAAACCATGAAACATATAAGGAGAATCACCATGAAACTGGTATCCTGGAATGTCAACGGCCTGCGGGCCTGCCTGAATAAAGGCTTTCTGGACTTCTGCGCCTTCGCTGACGCGGATGTGATCTGCTTACAGGAGACGAAGATGCGCCCGGAGCAGGCGGAATTCGATCTGCCGGGCTATACCCGGTTCTGGAACAGCGCTGACAAAGCGGGCTACTCCGGCACCGCCATCTTTACCAAGACCCAGCCGCTGAACGTCACCTGCGACTTCGGCATTGACGAGCACCGCCACGAGGGCCGGGTCATTACAGCGGAGTACCCAGACTTCTACCTGGTGTGCTGCTACACCCCCAACTCCAAGGATCAGCTGGCCCGGCTGGATTACCGCATGGCCTGGGAGGACGATATCCGGGAGTACCTGCTGGAGCTGGATGCCAAAAAGCCCGTGGTCTACTGCGGCGATCTGAACGTGGCCCATGAAGAAATTGATATCAAGAACCCCAAGAGCAACCGCATGAACCCTGGTTTCTCCGATGAGGAGCGGGCCAAGATGACTCGGCTCCTTTCCAGCGGCTTTGTGGACACCTTCCGCTATCTCTACCCGGACAAGACCGGGGCCTACTCCTGGTGGAGCTACCGCTTCAACGCCCGGAAGAACAACGCGGGCTGGCGCATTGACTATTTCATCGTGTCTGAGCGGCTGAAGGAGAAGATCAAAAGCGCCGATATCTGGAGCGAGGTCATGGGCAGCGACCACTGCCCCGTGGTGCTGGAGCTGGATATTTAACGGGAACTAACGGTATTTTCGGTAAAATTGCCGTTTGAAAATCCGCTTAAAAGTTGTATCATGTAGTACAGCGTTGTATGACGACTATAAACTGTCGGGCACCGGAGAAACGAATCGGTCCCGTTTGAAAGGAAGCATTGATATGCCCGAAGCCATGAAATACGGCCAGCAGGAATTTGAGGTGAAGCTGCCTCCCGAATTGATCGCGGCGGAGCTGGAGCCCAACCATGTGGACCTTCCTCAGCGGACCGTGCCGGAGCACATCCGGTACGCCCTGGAACATCCCATCGATTCCAAGCCCTTGAAGGAACTGGTAAAACCCGGCGAAACGGTTTGCATGATCATCTCCGATGTGACCCGCCGCTGGCAGTCCCCGGAGACCTACATCCCCATTTTGATCGAGGAGCTGGAGAAAGCCGGAATCCGGGACGAGGACATGCTCATCATCTCCGCCACCGGCACCCACCGGAAGCAGACGCAGGAGGAACACATCGGCCTGGTGACGGAGGCGGTGTATGACCGCATCCGTCTGGTGGACCACCAGTGCACCGACGAGGAGAACCTCCAGTACGTGGGTACCACCTCCCGGGGCACACCCGTATGGCTGGACAAGCGGGCCCTGGCGTGTGACCATATCATTCTCACCGGCGGCGTGGTGTACCACTTCATGGCGGGCTTTGGCGGCGGACGCAAGAGCGTCCTGCCCGGCATCGCCGGCCGGGAGACCATTATGAAGAACCACAATCTGGCCCTGAATCCCGGCCTGGGTGCCGGGTCCAACCCGGAGGTTCGCAGCGCCAATCTGTCCGACAGCAACCCCGTCCACGCCGACATGATGGAGGCCTGCGCCATGGTGAAGCCTACCTTCCTGATCAACGTGGTGGTGGACGACAACCAGAAGATCATCAGCGCCTTTGCCGGCAACTGGATCACCGCCCATAAGGCCGCCTGTGACCTGGTGGACAAGATGTACGGCGTGGCTGCCAGGGAGAAAACGCCCTTGGTCATCGCCAGTGCCGGCGGCTATCCCAAGGACCTGAACTTCTACCAGACCATCAAGACGCTGTGCAACGCCCTGGAGGTGGTGGAGGACGGCGGCACCATCATCCTGGTGACGAAGTCCGATGAGGGCTTCGGCAGCGCCGACACGGAGCGCCAGATTGCAGGCTATGCCACTATGCTGGACCGGGAGAAGGCCCTGCGGGAGAACTTCTCCATCGGTGCCTTCATTGGCTACCTGTTTGCCGAGAACGCCGAGAAGTACCACCTGATTGCCGTTACCGGGATCCCCCAGGAGCAGTTCGGCACCGCCAAGATCCACGCGGTCAGGACCCTGGACGAGGCTTTGTCCCTGTCCCGGCAGCTGAACGGCGGCAAGGCCCTGCGGGCCACGCTTCTGCCCCACGGCGCCAACACCCTGCCCAAGCTGAAATGAGATAAAAGGACCGGAGAGCAATGCTCCGGTCCTTTTTCACGGTCAGCGCACGTTCTTGCCGAACTCGTACTCCTCCCGCAGCTTGCTTTCGTCGTAGATGGTGCTCTGGCCCCGCTCAATGGCGATGGTGCCGGTCTTGGCAATCTCCAGAATACCGAAATCCTCCAGCGTCTCAATGAGGGCGGTGTTTTTGCTCTGACTGCCGAATACCCAGATGGTCAGGGACTCCTTGCCCACGTCGATGACCTTGGCCCGGAAAATGTTCACCAGCTGGATGATCTCATTCCGGGCGGCCCGGTCCTCGGCCCGGACCTTGATCAAGGCGATTTCCCGTCGGATACAGGTTTCTTCATCCAGAATCTTCACCGCCTTCACCGGCAGCAGCTTTCGGCATTGGGCGGCAATCTGCTCGATCATCAGTTCTTCGCACATAATCTCAATGGAGATCCGGGTGATGCCGGGCTTGTCCGTGGCGCCGGAAACGATGGACTCGATGTTGTAGCCCTTCCGGGAAAACAGGCGGGATACCTGACTCAAAACGCCGGGCACGTCCTCCACCAGGATACACAGGGTATAGAGCTTCCGGACTGTGTTGAATTCCTTTTTCATCATGCACCTCCTCAATCCAGCAGGAAATCCGTAATGGGAGAGCCGGCGGCCACCATGGGCCGGACCATCTCGTCCATATCCAGCATGCAGTCGATCACCGCACCGGTGCCGCAGGAGAGCGCTTGGGCCAGGGCTTCCTCCATCTCGGCCCGGCAGGTGACCCGGAAGCCCCGCAGGCCGTAGGCCTCTGCCAGCTTCACGAAATCCGGCCCCCGGTCCAGGGTTGTGGCGGAGTATCGCTTTCCGTAGATCAGGCTCTGCCATTGGCGGACCATGCCCAGAGTGCCGTTGTTGAACACCACGGTGATAATGGGCAGGCCATAATGCTCCACGGTGCTCAGCTCATGGCAGTTCATACGGAAGCAGCCGTCTCCGGTGATGTGGAGTACCCGCTTGTCCGGGTTGCCTATCTGGGCGCCGATGGCGGCCCCCAAACCGAAGCCCATGGTGCCGAAGCCGCCGGAGGTCAGAAGCTGACCGGGGTAGTTGAAATGCAGGTACTTGATGGCCCACATCTGGTGCTGGCCCACGTCGGTGGCCACGATGGCGTCCTCCGGCGCCTGGGTCCGGAGGACCTCCAGAACCTGTTGGGGCGTCAGAACGGGGGTGTCCTCCGCCACGGAGGGAGCACGCAGGGGAAGAATGTGCTCCTTCCAGGCGGTGTGGTCGTACTGGGGCAGATTGGCGTTCAGCATCTCCAGCACCCGCCGGGCGGAGCCGATGATGTGGTGATCCGTCAGAACATTTTTGTCGATTTCTGCCCGGTCAATATCAATCTGCACGATCTTGGCCTGTTTTGCAAAGGTGGCGGGGTCCAGGGCTACCCGATCGGAGAACCGACAGCCCACGGCGATCAGCAGGTCGCACTCCGCACAGGCCTGATTGGAGGCCCTGGAGCCGTGCATGCCGATCATGCCGGTGGTCAGGGGATGGCCGCCGGGGAAGCCGCCGCCGCCCATGACGGTGATAGCCACGGGAGCGTCCAGCTTTTCGGCAAATTCCCGGAACTGCCGGTTGGCCCGGCCTCGGACCACACCGCCGCCGCACAGCAGCAGGGGGCGCTCCGCCTGGGCAATCATCTCCAGCAGGGTTTCCACGTCCTGCCGGTCCGGCTCGGGGTTTTTCAGCTGGTGGCTGCGGTTCAGGTCCTGGATGCTGGCGCAGGTGCGGTTTTGCTGCCAGGGAATGAACTCGTATTCAATCTCTATGCTGGGAGCGGTGACGTTTTTGAGAAAGTCGATGAGCACCGGGCCGGGCCGGCCGCTGGCCGCCACGGCGAAGGCCTGGCGCATGACGTCCGGAATGGTCTGGGCGTCCCGAACCAGGAAGGTGGCCTTGGTGATCGGCATGGCAATGCCGGTGATGTCCACCTCCTGGAAAGCGTCCTTGCCCAACAGGTTCTCTCCCACATTGCAGGTGATAAACACCACGGGAGAGGAGTCCAGATAGGCCGTGGCGATGCCGGTGGTCAGGTTGGTGGCGCCGGGCCCGGAGGTGGCGAAGCACACGCCCACCTTGCCAGTGGACCGGGCGTAGCCGTCGGCCGCGTGGGCGGCACCCTGCTCATGGGCGGTCAGGACATGGTGAATCCGGTCCTGATAGCGGTACAGTTCGTCATAGAGGTTCAGGATAGTACCGCCGGGATAGCCGAATACGGTGTCCACATCCTGTTCCAGCAGGCATTCCATAATGGCCTGCGTCGCGGGGATCTTCAATGTGCATTCCTCCTGCCTGTATAACATACTCTTGAGTTGCCATTATACAGGGGTTTTGGCTGGAGCACAACTAAAAGATGAATGGACACAGTCAGCTCAAAAGCGCATTGATCTCCTCGATCTCCAGGTCCTGCAGGGCCCAGTTGATGCCGTAGCCCACCACCTTGCTCAGGTCGCGTACCTGGGCGTCAATGTCCCGGGGGGTCACCAGTAGGTTCTGCTGGCTGCCCCGGAGTTTCTCCTCGTCAATTTCCGTGATACCGGCTTCCTCCAGCAGGTCCGCCGCCAGGGTGGCGGCGTCCACCACCGTAGGGATGCCGATGGAGAATACCGGGACTCCCAGGGTTTCCTGGTTCAGGGCCGCCCGGTGGTTCCCTACCCCGGAGCCGGGAATGATGCCGGTGTCACTGAGCTGTACGGTGGTGCAGACCCGCCCCACCCGGCGGGAGGCCAGGGCGTCGACAGCGATGACCAGGGAGGGTTCCACCTGGGCCACCAGTCCCCGCACCGCTTCCGCTGATTCCACGCCGGTGGTACCCAGGACGCCGGTGCGGAAAACCGCCACGGGCCTGAATCCGGAGAAGTGCTTGGGCATGGCGGCAATGAGGTGGCGGGTCACCAGTACGCTGTCCGCCGCCAGAGGACCCACGGCGTCCGGGGTCATGGCCCCGTTGCCCAGGCCCACGATAAGGGCAGGGCCATCGTCGGGGAGCAGCTCCTTCAGCTGGCTGCCCACGGCCCGGACCGCCCGCTCAAAAAAATCCGCCTTCCGCTGCCAGAAGGTGGTCAGGTCAATGGTGAGATAGCTGCCGGGAGGCTTCCCCAGGGCCTGGGCGCCCTTTTCATTGAGAATGTCCACCCGGGTCAGGGGATACCCCTCCAGCTTCGTTTTCGCTGCCTTCACCCCGGACAGGCGTGACGTTTTTTCTGCCGATTCCTGCCACAGCTCCCGGGCTTCCAGGGCCAGATCGGTCCGTTTTGCAAACAACGATTTCGCCTCCAGACACAAAATCTTGTGGTTTTGTGTCTAGCATGTCCGCAAGGGAAAGCAATATTCGAAAAAAATGCAAAAATTCTGAAAAAACTCTTGATTTCTCGAGAGATTCCTGCTAAAATACCATTCTGCACGGTGGAAAATCCCACTGAATTTGCCTAAGGAGGTGTTTGGTTTGCCGAATATTAAGTCTGCCAAGAAGCGCGTTCTGATCGGTGAAGTGAGAAACGCACGCAACAAGGCCGCAAAGTCCGAGCTGAAGACCGCCATCAAGAAGTTCGAGGTTGCTGCCGCAGAAGGCAATCGCACCGAGGCCGATGGCGCTTACAAGGTTGCAGTGAAGAAAGTCGATCAGGCTGTTGCCAAGGGCATTCTGCACAAGAACACGGCCGCTCACAGAAAGAGCGCCATGACCCTGAAGCTCAACAAGATCGGTTGATCGAGTGAATCAAAGGACATCCTGAAGGGATGTCCTTTTTTCATAGTTGGAGCCGGTGACTCCTTGATTTGTTCACATTCTGGATCTTTTCCTTTTCCCGGATTGTGATACAATACCGCATACTAGAATACGAGGTGATTTCATGCCCATTTTCGATACCCATGCCCATTACGATTCCGGCGGCTTCAACGCCGACCGGGACCAGGTCCTCTCCTCCCTGCTCGCTGCAGGCGTAGGCCTGGTGGTGGACCCGGGCTGCGACGTGCCCTCCTCCCGGGCCGCTGTGGCCCTGGCGGAGCAGTATCCCCATGTGTACGCCGCCGTGGGTATTCACCCGGAGGACTGCGCTGGGTGCACGGATGACGATTTTGCCGCCATTCGGGACCTTTGCGGCCACGAAAAGGTGGTAGCCATCGGGGAGATCGGCCTGGACTACTACTGGGCGGAGAATCCCCCCAAGGAGTTCCAGCAGGAAGTCTTTCGCCGCCAGCTGGAGCTGGCCCGGGAGCTGGACCTGCCCGTCATCATCCATGACCGGGAGGCCCACGGAGACAGTCTTGCCATCGTTTTGGAATACCCGGAAGTGCGGGGTGTGTTCCACTGCTTTTCCGGTAGTCCCGAAATGGCTGCCGAGCTGCTGAGGCGGGGCTGGTACCTGGGGTTTGACGGACCTATCACGTATAAAAACGCCAAGCGGGCCCCGGAGGTCGCCGCCGTCACGCCGCTGGACCGCATCGTGGTGGAGACGGATTCGCCCTACCTGACCCCGGTTCCCTACCGGGGCAAGCGGAACGACAGCCGCTACCTGCCCTACGTCATTGAAAAGCTGGCGGAGTGGAAGGGCGTGACCCCGGCGGAAATGACGGACATCACCTGGGAAAACGGAAAACGCTTATTTGGATTGGAGTGAACCTTATGGAAAAAGGCTTTACCATCACTTATGAATACGGGGATAATCTGTATGTAAACCCCACCAACCGCTGCAACTTCAACTGCGAATTCTGCCTGCGGCACAACCAGGGCTCCGGCGGCAGCATCTATACCCATAACCTGTGGCTGAAGCGGGAACCCACCAAAGAGGAGATCCTTGCCTCCATCGAGAGCCACGACTTGTCCAAATACAAGCAGCTGGTGTTCGTTGGCTTCGGCGAACCCAGCTACCGTATCGAGGACATCTGCTGGGTTATCGACCAGATGAAGGCCAAGGGCGAGAAGATTTACACCCGTATGGACACCAACGGAACCGGCAGCCTCCTTCACGGCCGGGATATCTGCCCGGAGTTTGCCGGACGGTTCGACATGGTGTCCATCTCCCTGAACACCGACACCGCCGAGAAGTATGACGCCCTGTGCCATCCCGTCCAGGAGGGCGCCTACGAGGCCATGAAGGCCTTCGCCAAGGAGATTCAGAAGTACGTCCCCACGGTGATGATGACCGTGGTGGATACCATTCCCAAGGAAGAGATTGAGAACTGCCGCAAAATCTGCGAGGACGAGATCGGCGCCGTCTACCGGGTGCGGGAGTATATCGAAGATTAAGAATAGAGAGAGGATTAACAAATGATAGGTTCCCTGATTATGGGCGCCCTGGTGGGCTGGATCGCGGGAAAGCTGATGAACCTGGAGGGCGGCCTCCTGCGGAATATTATTGTGGGCCTCATCGGCTCTTTTGTGGGCAGTGTGGTGTTTGGCCTGGTGGGCTTCTCCGCCCACGGTATGATCGCCAATTTACTGGTGGGCATCGTGGGTGCCTGTATTTTCATCTGGCTGGGCCGGAAAATTTTTCACTGAACAGCGTAAAAAAGAGACGCCATGTGGCGTCTCTTTTTTTACAGCATGTGCAGCAGTTCAATCTGCTCTCCGGAGGGACCGGTGAAGAACCAGTTCTCCAGGCCGCCGAAGAGGTTCGGCAGGACCTTCTTCTCCAGGGTCATGAAGGTGTCCACCCCGGCGGCTTTGATTTCCGCCGCGGCGGCGTCCAGATCGTCCACATAGATAGCGATATGAGGAATGCAGCCCTCGGTCATGGGAGCCTTCGTGGGAGACTGGATCAGCTCCAGAGTGATGCCGCCGAAGGCCACCAGCGCCAGCAGTTTGTCCCCCTCCGGCGTGGGAATGGACGCCCGCTGGGAGAGAGTGCCACCGATCTTCTCATAGAACGCGATGCTCTCGTCCATGTCCTTGGTATGGATGGCTGCATGGCCCAGGCCCTGATAGTGTTGAAACATAAAAAACCTCCTTATGTATGGAACAGAATGGATTTGACAATGATGCTGACGCCACCCAGCAGGAACAGGACAATGGCGGCTTTCTGCAGCTTCTCCTCCCGAATGTGGGGAGCCAACCTCTCGGCCACCACCATGGCCGTGACGGCGGCCAGCAGGGAGACCAGACCGAACAGGGCTACCTGACGATTGATCAGGCCGGAGATGGCGTAGACCGCAAAGCGGAAGAAGTTCTCCCCCACGAAAAGGAAGCAGATGCTGCCTTTGAACTCCTGGTAATCCTTGGCGGACCGCTGCAGGTAGGCCGTCAGGAACATGTTGATGCCGAAGAGTCCGGCGCAGATGCCGGAGAAGAAAGCCACTGCCAGCCGAGTCCAGGGGCGCTCCCGTCCCCGGCGGACGGGACGCAGGCTCCGGGTGGCCATTTCCAGCCCCAGAACGACCACCACCACGCCCAGCAGGGTCTTGATGATCCAGGGCAGGGAGAACCGCAGCAGCAGCGTGCCGGGGATGGCACCCAGCATATTGGCAATCAGCAGGGGCAGAATCTTGCGCCACTGAAAAGCCTTGCGGTTTTTCCAGGCAATGTAGGCGTTAATGGGGCAATCGGCGAAGAGCATTCCCGGCGTGATGACCACATTGTCCAACCGCATGGCCAGAATGGGGCTGGAGATCAGGGGATTGCCGAAGCCGATAAGGCCCTTGATGGTATATGCTATAAATTGTGCCGCGAAAATAAGAATCACAATATCTGGGGTAAATACCATGGCGGGTTCCTCCTGTTGACAGGTTCAGTACTGATATACCATATTTTTTTGTAAAAAGAAACCGTTTTTGTAAAGAAAAATTGAAAAAATTCCTTGACATTTGCGCGTGATCTTATATAATAATAGGGCTTGCATTCTGCAAGCATATCCTTGCTCTCATCTGAGAATGAGGGCCATTTGTCCAAAAGGAGGTGCAAACATGGCAAAGGTTTCTGCCAATTATGAGGTCGTTTACATCATCGACCCTGCACAGGGTGAGGAGGGCATCGCTTCTCTGATTGCCAACTTCAAGGCCCTGGCTGAGCAGAACGGTTCCGCTGTCGAGGTGGAAGAGTGGGGTACCCGCAAGCTGGCCTATCCCATCAACTACAAGACCGAGGGCTACTACGTGCTGATGAACTTCACCAGCGAGCCCGCGTTCCCCCGCGAGCTGGATCGTAAGCTGCGTATCGCTGACGGCATCATGCGTTCCCTGATCGTCTGCAAGGGCGAATAAGGAGGCACTTGGATGCTGAACAAGATCATCCTGATGGGTCGTCTGACCCGTGACCCCGAGCTGCGCCGCACCCAGTCCGGCACCGCTGTCACGTCATTCTCTCTGGCCGTGGACCGGGACTTCAAGTCCCAGAGCGGCGAAAAGGAAACTGACTTCATCGACATCGTGGCCTGGCGCGGCACCGCGGAGTTTGTCAGCAAGTACTTCACCAAGGGCCGCATGGCTGTGGTGGAGGGCCGGCTGCAGATCCGTGACTGGACCGACCGCGACGGCGGTAAGCGCAGAAGCGCCGAAGTCATCGCCGACAACGTCTATTTCGGGGATTCCAAGCGTGAGGGTGGCAGCGATTACAGCTCTGCTCCCGCTTATGGCACGCCCGCTCCCAGCCGCGGCTATGCGGCTCCTGCCGGCGGCCAGTCTGACTTCGCCGAGATCGGCGAAGAAGACGGCGAACTGCCGTTCTGATTTTGATAAAGGAGGAACCATCCATGGCTTTCGATCGTGAAGCTCGTCCCGCCCGCCCCATGCGCGGCAAGCGCCGTAAGGTCTGCCAGTTCTGCGCTGAGAAGTGCGAGAGCATCGATTATAAGGACGCCGCCAAGCTGCGTCGTTTCGTCTCCGAGCGTTCCAAGATTCTGCCCCGCAGAACCACCGGTACCTGTGCCATGCATCAGCGTCAGCTGACTGAGGCCATCAAGCGTGCCCGTCAGATCGCTCTGCTGCCCTACGTCACCGACTAATTGGCAACACATCAACAGCCCGTCCACCCGGACGGGCTGTTTTTTTTGTTTCCCTCTGGCAGAGGAAAACGGAAATGAAGGGGCTGCGGCCCCTCCCCTTTGGAAATCCCGCCCTGGAGAAGCAGCGGAAATAGAAACTGATCTATTCGATAACCACTCCGAAAGCTGCACCCATACTCCCAAATGCGGGGAAGCACCATCTCTGTTCCCCAAGGGGATAGCGCACCCGGTACGGGCCTGCAAGTCTGCACCGCACCGGTCACGACAACCCCCGCATTGCGGTCAACTTGGCACTGCTGTGTCAAGTTGATCCGCTCAAGCGCATTTCTTTTGACCGGGCGCGGCCCTTTTCTTTGGGCAAGACCCAAAGAAAAGGGGGGCGCATTCCCGCGCCGCAAAGCGGCGCAATCCCCCGCCCCCCTGTGGGCGGGACCTCACTTGCTTCTTGCCTCCAAGACTTCCACCATCTCCTCCGCCAGGAGCCGCCCCGCCAGAGCTGCCTCCTCCGGGGAGTTCCCGGCGGCACCAACCTCCACCAGCAGGGACCCAGTGGTGGCGTGCTGGTTGTACCGGGAGTTCCGCAGCAGCACCGGCCGCATCAGAGTGGGGTATTGGGACAGGGTTTGCTCCTGGATGGCCACTGCCAGCCGCAGATTTTCCATCCAGTTGGGGTGGGTCAGGCCGCTGCCGTCGCTGCCTACCACCAGGGTCATCTGAGCCGCCGTGCGGGTGTCGTCCACGGCGGACACCACCTTGTACTGGTGCCCTTCCCCGTCCTCAATGGCGTCCCGGTGGATGTCCAGGATGAAGTGGATGGAGGGGTACTGGGCCAGATAGCTCTGAATGGCTGACAGGGAGCGGTCATAGGCTCCGGTGTAGGAGGGATAGTCATAGAGGGTCCGGTCGTGGAGGACGGAGATGCCCGCCTCACCAAAGACCTCCGCCATCACGTCCCCCACCTTCACCACGTTGTAGCGGGAGTCCGTAGTCCGGTGGTCGCCGGACCAGACCACCTCCGCATCCCCGGTGGGGGTATAGGCTTCGCTGCCGTGGCTGTGGATAATTAAAATTTGCGGCTCCTCGGCGGTCAGCTCTGTGGAAAAGGTCTCCTGTAGGTCCGGGATGGACAGGGAGTAATCCGTGGAATTGCTGATGTAGGTCCGGCCGCAGACGGTGTAGCCGCTGGGGTCCGTGGGCACCAGGGTCTTGGCGGGAACGCCGTTGTCGGTGGCGGAGGGAGCATCCAGGGGCGTCTCCTCCACCGGGGTGATGACCAGCTCCTGTTCGTCCTCAGGAGGAGCCTCGGGGGTCTCCGCCTCTTCCCACAGTTCCGCCACGGCGGGGCGGGCGGCCAGCAGCAGGGGCGACTCGCTGATGGTCATGACCACCGCAGGAGACAGACTGTCCTCTGTCCACAGGTCCCCCAACTCCCAGCGCAGAGCGCCCAGGGGCAGGGATGCCCGGAGGGCAGAAAAGGCAGCGGCCGCCGTGTCACTGCCGGCGGTAACGGCCACTACCCACAACACCCCGGCGGTCAGCAGGCCGGCCCGCAGCTTCCGCCGGAGCTCGAAGGAGAACACACGCATTGCTTTCACCTCTGGGACAACCTATGCGGCATCGGCGGCAGATATGCAAAACCGGCCCTCGAAAGAGGGCCGGTTTGTTTGAACTTAAAGCAATATTACGGCGCTTTCACAGCTTTTCAGGGTGATGCGCCCCTCGGCCTTTGCCTGGGCCAGGAGGGCCTCCTCCCTGCCGGTGTTAGACAGCAGCACCTGCTGCACGGGGCCGTGCAGGGGCAGGGTGCGGGCAGTTTCACCGTAGTTGCCAGCCACCAGGATGGTCTGACCCTCTCCCTTCCGCAGATAGGCCAGGGTGCCCGGCTCCGTTTCGTAGGCGGGAATAAACTCCCCGTAGGTGAAGGTGTCCAGATAATCGTCCGACTTCCGCAGGGCGATGAGCCGCTTGTAGTAGTTCAGGAGGGAATCCGGGCGGCCCGCTTGCTCCGCCACGTTGATCTCCCGGTAGTTGGGGTTCACCATAAACCAGGGCGTCCCGGTGGTGAAGCCAGCGTTGGGACCGTCGGACCACTGCATGGGGGTCCGGGCATTGTCCCGGCTGTGGAGATAACAGGCCTCCAGGGCCTCCTCCTTGGTGCATCCGGCCCGGAGGGCCACTTGGTACTGGTCGATGGTGTTGATGTCCTCGTATTGAGAGATGTCGGTCATGAGACAGTTGGTCATGCCGATCTCCTGGCCCTGATACAGGAAGGGAATGCCCCGCAGCAGCAGGGATGTGGTGGCCAGCAGCTTCTTTCCGGTCTCGTTTTGGGCGTAGGGCGGCAGGAAGCGGCTGGCACCCCGGGGCTCGTCGTGGTTTTCAATGATGTTGGCCAGGAAGCCCACCCCCTGAGCCTTCCGCTGGGCGGTGAACAGGGCCTCCCGCCAGGGTTCGAACTGGACCGTAGGGGCGTCGTACCAGCCGTGGCCGCCGAAGGTCAGGGCCTGGGCGCTGAAGTCAAACATGGTGGAGAAGTGGCCCTCGTCTCCGATGAACTCCGCCAGCTCGTCCTCCTTCATGTTGAAAACCTCGCCTACGGTGAAGGCGTCGTGTTTGGCGAAGGTTTCCCGCTTCAGCTCCTGGAGAAAGTCCCCGATGCCGTCGGCGGACTCCACCATTTTCGTGCAGAAGGCCAGGCCGTCGGGGCCGTCGGGCTCGAAAGAGGGAAAATCCAGGTTTTTCTTAATGTTGATGATGGCGTCGATGCGGAAGCCCGCCACGCCCTTGTCCAGCCACCAGTTCACCATATCGTAGATCTTCTGGCGGACCACCGGGTTTTCCCAGTTCAGGTCCGGCTGCTCCGGAGCGAACATGTGGAGGTAGTAGAGGTCCGTGCCAGGAACGGGGGTCCAGGTGCTGCCGCCGAAATAGGAGCGGTAGTTGCTGGGGGGCTGGCCGTCTTTGCCCTTGCGGAAGTAGAAGTAACTGCCGTACTCCCCCTCCGGGTCTGCCAGGGCCTTCTGGAACCACTCATGCCGGTCGGAGCAATGGTTTACCACCAGGTCCATGACGATGGACATACCACGCTGTTTGGCCTCGGCCAACAGCAGGTCAAAGTCCTCCATGGTGCCGAACTCCTCCGCAATGCGGTAATAGTCGGAGATGTCATAGCCCTGATCCACGAAGGGGGACTGGTAGACGGGAGAGAGCCAGATGATGTCGACGCCCAGATCTTTCAGATAGTCCAACCTGGACAGCACGCCCCGCAGGTCGCCGATGCCATCTCCGTTGGAGTCGCAGAAGCTCTTGGGATAAATCTGGTAGGCGACCTTGCCATTCCACCACGATTTCTTCATAAAAACGATTTCCTTTCCAGGTAATCTGATGATCTGTTATTTTTTAGCACGATTTTCACCACTTGTCAATGCCCGTATCGGGAAAAGCGATAGAGAAAAAGGACTCCGGCGAACCGGAGTCCTTTTGCAGATAAAAGATCAGTCTTCCTCGGGGGCCAGCTCAGTGGTCTTGACCTTGGGCGGGAAGAGCTTGGAGAACACCAGGAAGAACACCAGGCCAACGATCAGGCCGGGGATAATGGGCTGAGACACCTTCATGCCGAACAGCACATTGCCGGAGATCTTTTCCAGATACACCACCACGATGGAGCCGGAGATCAGAGAGGCGATGGTGCCGGCCCAAGAGGAGCCGGTCCAGTAATGGCCCAGCACATAGGGGAAGAAAGCGCCGGCGGCCCGGAGGGTGAAGCAGAACATCAGCAGGCTCACCAGGCTGGAGGTATTGAACAGGGCGATGAACATGGAGACAACACCCACGATGGCCATGACGATCTTGGTGACCTTCATGACTTCCTCGCTGGAGGCATCAGGCTTCAGCACGGCACGGTAGATGTCGTTGGCGAAGATGGAGCCGGCACCCAGCAGGTCGGAGTCGGAGGAGGACATGGTGGCGGAGATGATGCCGGCGAACAACAGGCCGCAGATGATAGCGGGCATGGCCTCCATGGCCAGCACCGGCAGCGCGTAGCGGGCGCCTACGTCGGCGAAGTCCTCGGCGTTGAACTTGCCCATGTTGATCAGAGCCAGGGTAATGACACCCAGGATGGCGGGGATAAAGGCATAGACGAAGTTGATGATGGCAGCCAGAATGGAACCCTGCTTGGCAGCCTTGCCGTCACGGGCGGCATAGTAGCGGGAGACGGCCTCCTGGCCCACGGTGAAGGTAGCCACATACATGATGGTCAGGGACACCACGGCCATGGGGCTGTAACCCTTGAACATATCGAAGGTCTCAGCGGGGACGTTGGCAACCACGTTGCCCCAGCCGCCGGCCAGATTCATGGCGAAAGGCACGGCGATGATCATGCCGATGATGATCAGGAACACCTGGATGAAGTCGGTCAGGGTAACGCTCCACAGGCCGCCCATGATGGAGTAGACGGTGACCACCACAGCCACGATGATGACGGCGGTCTTATAGCTGATACCCAGCATGGTGGACAGAATGACGGAGGAGGCGATGAACTGGCCGGCGGTCAGGCCGATCAGAGGCAGCAGCATGATGATGGCGGTGATGAGGCCCGCGCTCTTGCCGTACCGGCGGCGGAAATACTCAGGCACCGTCTTGACGGTGGCGGCGCGGAACTTGGGTGCCAGGAAGGTCAGGATCACAAAGGCAAGGCCCATGGTGATGATGTACCAGGCGGCGGAGATGCCGTGATTCTGCATGCCCTGCTGGACTACGCCCAGAGAGCTGCCGCCGCCGATCTCCGTGGCGGCCAGGGTGCCTGCCATCAGGAAGGGGCCCAGGCGCCGGCCAGCGACCATAAAGTCGGTGTTAGAAGTGATCTTCTTGGAGGAATACCAGCCGATGAACAGCATCACCAGCAGGTAGAGAACCACGATTACAGTGACTGTCAGATTAAATTTCATTGTTTCTCTCCCTCTTTTCTCTCGTCGGTTAATGGACTGGAATGTGTGGAATTGAGCCGCGTTCCCTCCTTTCCGGCCCCGCTTCGGCAGAGTACCGCCACCGGGGTTATGGCTTTCCTTGGATTGCAGTTTTATCCTATCAAATTCAGAAGAAAATGTAAAGAATTTGTTAATAATTCACAGGCTGCAAACATAAGCGCGGGTCTCATGGGAGACCCGCGCCACTTCTGCTTCCTGACTGAATTACCAGAATTTTTTCTTTTTCATAATCCACAGGCAGATCAGTACTACCAGCACGCTGACCGCGATGACCGCCGGGTAGCCATACGTCCAGGTCAGCTCCGGCATATTGACAAAATTCATGCCGTACCAGCCCGCCACCAGAGACAGGAGCAGAAAGATGGTGGTGACGATAGTGAGAATCTTCATGATACGGTTCTGGCGGATGTCAATCTCCGCCTGGAACAGCTCCCGAACCTGGAGACCGTACTCCCGCAGGGCCTGGGCCTCAGCCTACAGCCGGCCCACCCGCTGCTCCGCCATGCGGAACATCCGCTGCTCGTTTTCGGAGAAATACCCGTTTTCGTCCTCCTGCAGCTCGCAGACTACGTCATCCAGCTGGGAGTAGTAGCGGATCCAGCCGGCAATCTCCTTCCGCAGAGTTGTCATCCGGGGATTAAAATCCTCCAGCTCCCCCGCTAGCACCTGGTCCTCCAGCTGGGCCAGCCGGTCCTCCAGTTCCTGAAGGTGGTGCAGGTCCCGGGCCATCAGCAGCTCCAGAAATTCATAGAAGAACCGGCCAATGCTGTTCTACTTCCAGACCTTTTCCTTCTGCAGCCGTTGGACCATGGAGAGGGCGGCGCCGGTGCCGTCGCAGAGGACCACCCGGCTGGGGGCCAACAGATAGCCGAAGGCGATAGGCGCCTGGTCCCGGGTATGCCGGGGGGTGACAATGGTGCCGCACAGACAGTGACGGCGGACTTCCGCCTTGCATACCCGGGCGTCCCGGGCAGGCGGCGTGTGGATCAGCGTTTGCTCCAGACCCGGGAGAATGGGGTTTCGGGCCAGCTCCTCCGAGGGCAGAAGCACCAGGATGCACTCTTCCGGTGCGGGGGGGCCCTCCAGGGGGACCAGGGTGGGACCAATGCGGTACTGATACATAACGCACCTCCTGCAGCAATGCGATCTATTCAGGCTCTCCCGGCTGGCCCGGAGCTTCCGGCTGTCCGGCAGACTCCTCCGGGGCGTTTCGCTGCCGGATGCGGCGGAGGGTCTCCGGCAGGTTCTCCTGATGGAGGTCCGCTGCCCGGAAGTGCAGCAGGGCAAAGTTCAGGTTGAACAGGGTACCCACGCCTACGCCGGTGACGATGGTGCCGATGCCCACCTGGCCTCCCAGGCGCCAGCCTACAAAAATGGCGATCAGCTCTACCGTGGCCCGGCAGAAACCCACAGACCGGCCGGTCTTCCGGGCAAGGACCACCATCAGAGCGTCCCGGGGGCCGGAGCCCAGCGCGCTTTTCATGTACATCCAGGTGCCCAGAGCCAGCAGCTCCATGCCGCCCAGCAGCATCAGAAGCCCCGACCACAGGCTTTGCATTTGGGGAATCCACCCCAGGTACAGCAGCCCGTCGATGAAAAGCGGGCAGATGAAAATATTTGCCAGGGTGCCGATGCCAAAGCTCTCTCCGCAGAGGACGGCCACGGCGATGACCGCCGCCCCCACGATCATGGCAGCGGTGCCGTAGGTAATGCCGAAGAAGATGGACATGCCGTTTTGCAGCACACTCCAGGGTTCAAGGCCCACATTGGCCTGGAGCATCATGGTGATGCCCACGGCGCTGACCAGCAGACCGCCCAAAAGAATGCCGGTCCGCCTGCAATATTTCCGAAACACAGAGGGTCCCTCCTATTCAAATTCTTTTTATCCTTCAAAGATAGAGCTCACCCCAGTGGCCGCAGGGCGTAAAGCCCACCTGACGGTAAAGCTCTGCTACCTCATCATATCCGGAGATAAGCCGGGGCGTTTTCCCCATTTCTAAAATCCGCTTCACCAGGAAGCGGCTGATACGGCTGCCCAGCCCCTGATGGCGGTACTCCGGCACCACGGCTACCGCCGCGATGACGCCGCATTCGCCGTCCTGAGAGGAAATGGAGCCGGTGGCAACTACCTCGCCGTCCACTTCCAGCTGGTATAGCTCCGCCAGGCCCGTGTCCAGCCGCCGTCCCAGGTCCTCCGCCCAGGGCTCAAACCACAGGTGGGTCCGGTAGTACTCATGGCTCCGCTGCAGAACGGAAAACACCGCCAGCGGGTCGCCGGGGGTGATATCCGGGAAATCATCCTCCACGGGGTTGCCCCGGTATACCATATAATAGGAGCTTTCCGTGGTCCCGCCCAGCAGCTTCTGCAGGGCCGCACACTGGTCCCAATTGGTGTCAACCTCGAGGACGCCATGCTCCTGCACCAGTTCGGCAATGGGGGCCGGATCTGCCTTCGGAGCGGCGGAGACCACCAGCACATCTCCCGCCAGATACAAGGCCGCGGTGGGCGAATCGTCCTTCAGCAGCAGCCAGAAGAGGGCGCGGGCGTCCTCAGGGCCGTAGGCCCGCAGGGCTGTCATGATCCTGGAGCCGAACACCCGCTCGTAGGTGCAGGCTTCGGTAAAGGCGGGAATCAGGTTCGGAGTCAATTTGATCAGCATGGCGCGCACTTCCCTTCTGTAAGAATAAGTGAATATAAGAGGAAAGCGGGCCTCTGCCCGCTTTCACTTCGTTTTCTGTCATTCCTGCGTTTCAGCAGATCCGCTTTTCACCTGGGACAGATACCGGTATACGCTGGCCTGGGAACAATGCAGGCCGGCGGCCACATCCTTCACGGCACCCTTCAGCAGGAAGATGCCGTTGGTTTCCAGAGCGTTGATGATCTTCAGACGCTCCTCGGAGGTCAGGCGGTCCGCCGTGACCCCCAGGCGTTCCAGCTCCCGGTTGATGGCGTCAATGGCCACCGCTTCCGTAGAGTTGCGGAACTTCTCCGGCGCG
Organism: uncultured Clostridia bacterium; assembly: GCA_945948185.1. Taxonomy (GTDB): domain Bacteria; phylum Bacillota; class Clostridia; order Oscillospirales; family Oscillospiraceae; genus Oscillibacter. Next base: position 26,103 of record CAMFAL010000016.1, read on the forward strand.
TGCCGGGCGGGAGGTGGGGCGGAAGCGGCTCCGGGCTCCGGGATAGAGGGAATGACCACGTCCTCCACGAAGATATCCGGGTGGCAAAGGCCCATGAGCTGATTGCTGAGAGCCCGGTAGCGGCTGTCGTCAAAATTGATGCAGAGCATGCCGATCAGGCGGCCGTTTTGCTTGATGAACATGGTGCTGGACCGCAGGTCCTTGCCGTTGACGGACACCCCATAATAATGCAGGCGGTAGTCTGAGGTCTCATAGCTCTTGTCCCGCAGGATGCTGAGGGCCACATTGGTCAGCGGGGCGCCGATCTCCCGGCCGCTGACATGATTGTTGGCAATAGCGATGATGGAGCGGTTCTTGTCCGTCAGGTCGTGAAGGGCGACCTCGTAATCAGGACCGAGCGCCTGCCCAAGAAACTCCGTCAGTTTCACATAATGCTGCAAAAGCGCGTTGGGAACGTTGGGCATACCATCACCTCATTATTTCGAATTTTCCGCGGGGTTTACTACTATTATATTATATAGAGGGTCATATTTTTTGTCAAAGAAAAATTTCTCACCACAATTATAAATTTTTCTCGGCAAATTTTGCATTCACATTGTAGGCAATTGCTACAATAGCGAAGGGGATAGACTGGTTATCCGTACAAAGTGCATAAAGCAAGCTTGACAAAATTTTTTTATTCTGATAAAATCATCTCGCTAAAAAACGAGAGGAGGCGTATTCCGATGAAGACGATTATCAGTACGGCCAAGGCCCCCGCAGCCATCGGTCCGTACAGCCAGGCCACCGATCTGGGCAGCTTGGTCATCACTTCCGGCCAGCTCCCCATTGACCCCGCCACGGGCGCGTTCCCCGAGGGGATTCAGGAGCAGACCCGTCAATCCCTGACCAATGTGAAGGCCATCCTCGAGGCAGCGGGCCTGACGATGGACTCCGTGGTCAAGACCACCGTGTTCCTCAGCGACATGAACAACTTCGGCGCCATGAATGAGGTGTATGCGACCTTCTTCACTGAGGGCAGCTATCCCGCCCGCAGTGCGGTCGAAGTGGCACGGCTCCCCAAGGATGCCCTCGTGGAGATCGAGGTCATCGCCGCCAAGTAAGCCTGCCGGCAATTTCTCTTTTTACCCTTGTGAAAGATACTGTCCGCCAGGCGCAGAGCGGGAATTGGGAATCCCGTCCTTCGACGACCGGAGTATCTCCAATAAAATCAGGCGTTGAAATACGCCCAAACTTATGGAGGTAATCAATATGGACAAGAACATGAAGCACTATCCCCTGGACGTGACTATGCCTCAGCATTGCGCTTACGTCGTGCGCGATCTGCCCCAGGCCACCGTTGAGCAGCGCGAGCGTGCCCTGAACGCCACTCACTGGAACGAGTTCGCTTTCCCCTCCGGCATGCTGACCGTCGATATGCTGTCTGACTCCGGCACCACCGCCATGACCAACCAGCAGTGGGCCACCCTGTTCCTGGGCGACGAGGCCTATGGCCGCAACACCGGTTACTATGTCCTGCTGGACACCTTCCGCGACATTTTCGAGCGCGGCGGCGAGAAGAACTGGAAGAAGATCATCGACTTGGTCCGCACTGACTGCCGCGACATCGAGAAGATGATGGACGAGGTCTATCTCTGCGAGTATGAGGGCGGCCTGTTCAATGGCGGTGCCGCTCAGATGGAGCGCCCCAACTCCTTCATCATTCAGCAAGGCCGTGCCGCTGAGTCCGTTCTGATGGAGATCGTGAAGAAGATCCTGGCCCAGCGTCATCCCGGCAAGGTGTTCACCATCCCCTCCAACGGCCACTTCGACACCACCGAGGGCAACATCAAGCAGATGGGTTCCGTGCCCCGCAACCTGTACAACAAGGAGCTGCTGTATCAGATCCCCGAGGGCGGCAAGTATGAGAAGAACCCGTTCAAGGGCAACATGGACATCGAGAAGCTGGAGCAGCTGATCCAGGCTGTCGGTCCCGAGAACGTGCCCCTGGTGTTCACCTGCATCACCAACAACCCCATCTGCGGCCAGCCCGTCTCCATGGCCAACATCCGCGAGATCAACCGTGTGGCTCATAAGTACGACATTCCTCTGGTGTTCGACGTTGCCCGTTGGGCCGAGAACTGCTACTTCATCAAGATGAACGAAGAGGGCTATGCCGACAAGTCCATCGCCGAGATCGCCACCGAGATGTTCTCCTACTGCGATGCGTTCACCATGTCCGCCAAGAAGGACGGCCACGCCAACATGGGCGGTATGCTGGCCTTCCGCGACAAGGGCCTGTTCTGGCAGAAGTTCTCCGACTTCAACGAGGACGGCACTGTCAAGACCGACGTGGGCGTGCTCATCAAGGTCAAGCAGATTTCCTGCTACGGCAACGACTCCTACGGCGGCATGAGCGGCCGTGACATCATGGCTCTGGCCTGCGGCCTGTATGAGAGCTGCGACTTCGGCTATCTGCATGACCGTGCTCAGCAGTGCGAGTACTTGGCTCAGGGCTTCTACAAGGCCGGTGTCAAGGGCGTCGTGCTTCCCGCCGGCGGCCACGCTGTGTACATCAACATGGACGAGTTCTTCGACGGCAAGCGCGGCCATGACACCTTCGCCGGCACCGGCTTCTCTCTGGAGCTGATCCGCCGTTATGGTATCCGTGTCTCCGAGCTGGGCGACTTCTCCATGGAGTATGACCTGAAGACTCCCGAGCAGCAGGCTGAGCTGGCCAACGTAGTCCGCTTCGCCATCGACCGCAGCCGCCTGACCCAGGAGCACCTGGACTATGTCATCGCCGCTGTCAAGGCTCTGTACGAGGATCGTGAGTCCATCCCCAACATGCGCATCCTGTGGGGCCACAAGCTGCCCATGCGTCACTTCCACGCCTTCCTGGAGCCCTACGCCAACGAGGAAAAGTAAGTCCCCCTTCTAAGCAAAATTCTGCGTAATCCGTGCCGCGTGGAAAGAGCACGGGAGAAAATGTGTGTGAAAAGCGGTGCCCGCGAATTGAATAAATTCCGCGGGTACCGCTCATTTTTTGATCAAGAAAAAGGAGTGTCAAACGCATGAGCAATCAGACTCTGGAACAGCGCGACGGCTTTAAGAGCAAATGGGGCTTTATTCTGGCCTGCATCGGCTCCGCCGTCGGCATGGGCAACATCTGGCGCTTCCCCATCATGGTCTCCAAATTCGGCGGCCTGACCTTCCTGATTCCCTATTTCATTTTCGTGGTCCTGATCGGCGCCACCGGCGTTATTGAGGAATTTGCTCTCGGCCGCTGGGCCGTTGCCGGCCCTGTGGGCGCTTTCGGCAAGTGTACCGAGGAACGCACCGGCAAGAAGACCGTCGGTGAGGCTATCGGCGCTATCCCCATCATTGGCTCCATGATGCTGGCCATCGGCTACACTGTGGTCATGGGCTGGATTTTCAAGTATTGCTGGATGGGTATTTCCGGCAGTCTGTACGCTCTGGGTACTGAGATGCCCGCCATCGGCGGCGCTTTCGGCGCTACCGCTCCCGAGGCTGCTACCCTGGGTGAGGCCATCGGCATGATGACCAGCAACGGCATCTTTGGTATCGGCAACGGCGTGTGGCAGATCGTCGGTCTGGTGGTCTCCCTGATCATCATGGCCATGGGCGTAGCCGGCGGCATCGAGAAGGCCAACAAGGTCATGATGCCCGCCCTGTTCTTCCTGTTTTTGGCTCTGGGCGTCTACATCGCCTTCCTGCCCGGCTCCTCCGACGGCTACAAGTACATCTTCACCCTGAACCCCGCTGGCCTGCTGAATCCCCAGGTGTGGATCTTCGCCTTCGGTCAGGCCTTCTTCTCCCTGTCCATTGCTGGCAACGGTTCCGTCATCTACGGTTCCTATCTGCCCAAGAACGAGGACCTGCCCTCCTCCGCCCGCAACGTGGCCCTGTTCGACACTCTGGCCGCCCTGCTGGCTGCCTTCGTTATCCTGCCCGCCATGGCGGCAGGCGGCGTGGAGCCCTCTGCGGGTGGCCCCGGCCTGATGTTCGTCTATCTGGTCAACGTGTTCAATGGCATGCCCGGCGGCCGTATCGTGGGTATGATCTTCTTCATCTGCGTGCTGTTCGCTGGCGTCAGCTCCATCGTCAACCTGTATGAGGCTCCCGTGGCCTTCCTGCAGGAGAAGCTGCACCTGAAGCGCATTCCCTCTGTCGCCATCATCGGCGTCATCGGTCTGGTTGTCTCCATCATGATTCAGCCCTGGACCTCTCAGTGGATGGACCTGGTTTCCATCTATATTTGCCCCCTGGGCGCTCTGCTGGCCGGCATCATGTTCTTCTGGGTCCTCAAGAAGGAAACCGCTCTGGATGCTGTCAACGAGGGCGGCAAGAAGGAAGTATTCAAGCTGTTCTATCCTCTGGGCAAGTATGTGTTCTGCATTGCTTCCCTGCTGGCTCTGGTCCTCGGTGCTATGTACGGCGGTATCGGCTAATCCTCTACCGAAACACATTGCTCCATTTCTTTGCCAAGCGCTCCGCTGAAAAGCGGGGCGCTTTTCTTCTTGAAGCGATAAAAAATCCTCGTGATTTTGTGCAGAATTCCCCTTGTATCTTCCTGGAAAGGGACTACAATGTAAGCTCCTAGAGAGAAGATTGACATAGGGGCGAAAAGACCGCCCGACTGGAAAGGGAGTTTTGCGCAATGTCCTATCATTATTTGCTGGACCTGGCACTGATCCTGCTGAGTACCAAACTGCTGGGGATGCTGACCCGGCGGTTCCAGATGCCCCAGGTGGTGGGTGCTCTGCTGGCCGGCTTGATTCTGGGGCCGGCCGTGTTAGATGTGTTGACAGAGACAGAGTTTTTGTCCCAGCTCAGCGAGCTGGGAGTCATCGTGATTCTGTTCACGGCGGGCATGACTACGGACCTGCAGGAGCTGAAAAACGCGGGAAAAAGTGGCTTCTGGGTGGCCCTTTGCGGTGTACTGGTGCCCCTGGCTATGGGCACTGCCTTTGGCTGGCTGGCCGGAAAGGTGGGGTGGCTGCCGGACAATACACTGCTGGAAGACGTGTTCCTGGGTACCATCCTGACTGCCACTTCCGTCAGCATCACTGTGGAGACCCTGAAGGAGTTGGGGAGGCTGGATACCAAGGTAGGCGGCACCATTCTGGCCGCCGCGCTGATCGACGATGTGCTGGGCCTGATTGCTCTGACGGTGGTCTCCAGCCTGGCGGGCCAAGGGGTCAACCTGATACTGGTGCTGGTAAAAATCGCCCTGTTTTTGGTGTTTGCCGTGGTGGCGGCACTGTTGGCCAGGAAGTTTTTCCAGTGGATGATCGGCCAGGCGGACGGAAAAAATCTCCGCCGCTATCCTGTGCTGGCCTTCGTGCTGTGTCTGCTGATGGCCTACTGTGCCGAGGAGTTCTTCGGCGTAGCGGACATCATCGGTGCCTTTGTGGCCGGCCTGGTGATTGCCTCTACCCCTAAGGCCAAGTATATTGAAGTGAAATTCACCACGCTGAGCTACCTGCTGCTGACCCCGATCTTCTTCGCCGGAATCGGCATCAAGGTGGAAATTCCGGAGCTGAACGGCGGGCTGGTGGCCTTTTCTCTGCTGCTGCTGGCAGTGGCAATTCTGTCCAAGGTCATCGGCTGCGGCCTGGGCGCCAGGATGTGCGGCTTTCATCGGGAGGAGTGCCTTCAGGTGGGGGCCGGCATGGCCTGCCGGGGCGAGGTGGCCCTGATCGTAGCTAACCGTGGCCTGAGTATGGGCGTGCTGAGCCAGACGCTGATGACGCCTGTCATCATCACCGTGGTTGGCTGCGCCATTCTGACGCCCATCATGTTGAAGCTGGTATTCCGTGGCGAGGCAGCGCCTGCTCTGCGGGAAAATGGCCTGGGCGACCGCTACCGGGAGGCGGAGCAGCTGGATTATGTGTCTGAACAGCTGCTGCAGCAAAACCGGAATATGATGAAAAAGAACAAGCCGGATACCTGAATAGTAAAAGAGGACGCAAACGCGTCCTCTTTTACTCAGCTTGTCAAAGAACCTCGCCGGTGGCGAGGTTCTTCTGGTATAATAGGAGC
>CAMFAL010000017.1 GCA_945948185.1 uncultured Clostridia bacterium
CTGGTTGGGAAAACCAGTACGTAGATGGGACTGCACGATAGCAAGTCGGATTTTATGCAATACCAATTGGAGGAGGTGCATACATGAGGCAGCGCATTGAGAACTACCTCTCCGTGGCCGTGGAGGGCGTGGACCTGACCACGGTCACGGCCCCTGTTTTTTGGGTGAAGCAGTCCAGCGTGTTCCTGGAATATGTCCCGGAGATTGCGGACAGCGGCACCATGCTGATCCATATTCCAAAGGAAGACGCGATGAAGCTGCGGAGCAGCGATGTTGAGATGCAGTTCGCCTTTACCACCCAGGAGGGTAGGTCCCTGGCGTCCGACATTGTGCGGATGAGCGTGGACCGTCTGCTGAAGGAGGCAGGGTATGGTCCGGATTAACGTGTCCTCCGGCCCTTCCGTGACGTTCCGGTTCGGGCAGGCCGCCTCCCCCGCCATGACCGTGGAGCTTGGGCGACCTGTCTACATGGGCGGCGAGCCATACGAGGGGCCATCTGATAACGCCGCTTTTCTTCTTAACGATGAAGCCAACGCCCAGATACGGAGTCACCTGGGTGTCGTCGTAGATCAGCTCCTTCACATCGGAGTCCGTCACACCGGGGATACTGGAATCGAGAGCCTGCTCCCTCAGCCCAAGGATGGCCTTGGAGACCTCCTGGCTCAGATCATCTGGAGTCAGGGTCAGGGTGCCGTTGGCGAAGGTACGGTCTGTCTCCGCCACGGCGTTGTCTGCGTACAGGTTATTGTCCTCGCTGGTCTCGATATCCAGATTGATCTCCTTCAGTTTCCCAAGGACGCCGCCGGAGGCGTAGGTGACATTATTTCCGCTGGCGCTGTACACGCCGTAATAGGGTTTGCTCACGCCGATGATTGCCATATCTTACCTTATCTATTACACCTTTTTATGTTTTCTCAAATATTAGCCAAAATTACATAATAATTGTGAAATATCTACAAATCCGGGGTTAATCACTGTTTTAGAATCCAGCCAATTCTGGATTCAACCCCTTTTCTGCTAGTTTATGGTCGAACCCGCCTCCCCGGTAGACGAATATCAGCGTCCGCACCTGCTCATGGGTCAAATTGATAACGTCGCCGTTACCGGTGGGGTCGCTGCCGTCACCCTGGATGATGCCGGCGGTCATCAGGTCATTGATGATGGGCCGGAACTTCTCTGGGATGTCCTTCAGGTACTTATGTGATGGAGGGAACGCTGGAAATCGTTCTGGACAGCGGCACGGTCCTGACCGGCCATCCGGGCGATGTACTCTATATTCCCAAGAACACCCATATTCATTTCCGCACGCCCAATCAGGCCCGGTATGTCTATTTCGTTTTCCCCGCCAACTGGCAGGAGGCCTGAAAACGGCGTCTATCCGCCAAATCTGGTTTGGTGTAAGACATGAGTTTTTTCATGAAATAGACTCTTAAAACCCTATACAGATCAAAATGCCTTCTGATGCGCTACGCATCAGAAGGCGTTTCTTTTTTACAAATCCACTGATAATCGGCTCACCGCCAGCCCCGGGCCGCCGGGTCCAGCTGTCCTGCGGCACTGTACAGCAAAGCATTGCAGATGGCCGCCGCCACATTGCTTCCTCCCTTGCGGCCCAGTGCCACAATAGCCGGAACTCCGTAGCGTTGGCAGGCACCCAGCAGCCGTTTCTTGCTCTCCACGACGTTGACAAAGCCCACCGGCACACCGATGACCAGGGCCGGACACTTGCCCTCCTCCAGCAGCTCCGCAATGCGGAGCAGAGCGGTGGGGGCGTTGCCTACCGCCAGCACCGGATGGTCCCAGGTCTCCAGCGCCCGGGTCATGGACACCGCCGCCCGGGTGGTGGACTGTCGGCGGGCCTCCTCCGCCACGGAGGACTCCGCCATGAAGCAATGGACCTCTCCGCCCAGGCGGGACAGGGCCGGCTTGCTGACGCCGGCGCAGGCCATGTTGGTGTCGGTCACGATCACGCCCTGCCGCATGGCCGCCGCGCCCAGCGCCACGGCGTTCTCTGTAAAGCGCAGAGTGTTCACGTATTCAAAATCCGCGGTGGCGTGGATCACCCTCTTGACCACAGGCGCCGTCTCGGTTGGCAGGGAGATCCCCCGGTCCCGCAGTTCCTGCTCAATGATGGACATACTGGTCCGCTCAATGTCTGCGGGCAGCGTGTGCTGTTCTTTCATCTTCCCCTTTCCTCCTCTTCCAGAATACGGTGGATCGCCTCCATATCCAGTGCTTTGCGCAGGCCATCGGCCAGAATATCGTACTGCCGCTCCTTGTGCTGCTGCCAGGACTCCGGTGCCGCGTGTCCGGCCTGTATCCCCTTCCGGCCGCAGAGCCAGTCCGCCAGCTTTTCCGTCAGCTCGCCGCTGTCAAACAGGCCGTGGAGGTAGGTGCCGAACACATTGCCGCTGCGGCAGCCGTCCTCCCTGCCGTCTTCCAGACAGCAGAACGGCTCTCCGCGGACCTCTGTCGTTCCCATGTGAATTTCGTAGCCATCCAACGCGGCCTCATCCAGCGGCCCGCCGATGACCCGGGCCAGGACGCGGGTCCGCGTCTTCTCCGGTTCAAACGCCGTCCTGCACGGCAGGAGCCCCATGCCCCGCAGGGCTGTCAGGGAGCCCTCCGCGCCGTGGAGGTCCGTGATTTCCTCGCCCAACATCTGATAGCCGCCGCAGACGCCCAGGATTGGTGTTCCCCGGAAGGACAGCTTCTGCACCGCCGCCTCCAGGCCGCTCTCCCGCATCCACAGCAAATCCGCCATGGTGCTCTTGGTGCCGGGCAAAATCACCAGGTCCGGCACACCCAGTCGGTCGGGCTTATCCACATAGCGCACTCCCAGGCTGGGGTGGCTCTCCAGAGGAGAAAAGTCGGTGAAATTGGAAATGCGGGGCAGGCGGATCACCGCAATGTCGATGGGCTTGTGGGACTCCCTCTGCTCCAGGCAGGAGGCCAGGGAGTCCTCGTCGTCCACGTCCACGTGGAGGTACGGCACCGTCCCCAGCACAGGGATGCCCGTCAGGTCCTCCAGCTGGGCAAGGCCCGGCCGCAGGATGTCCGGGTCGCCCCGGAATTTGTTGATGATGAGGCCCTTGACCCGCGCCCGCTCCTCCAGCTGCAGCAGGGCCACCGTGCCGTAGAGCTGGGCGAATACGCCGCCCCGGTCGATGTCTCCCGCCAGCAGCACCGGGGCGTCCACCAGCTCCGCCAGTCCCATGTTCACAATGTCGTCCGCCCGCAGGTTGATCTCCGCCGGGCTTCCGGCGCCCTCAATAACGATGAGGTCATTCTCCGCCGCAAGACTTTCATAGGCCGCCAGGACCTCGGGGATCAGTTGCTTCTTATAGCGGAAATACTCCGCGGCGGTCATCTGGCCCCGGATCTCTCCGTTGACAATGATCTGGCTGCCGGTGTCGCTGGAGGGCTTGATCAAAATGGGATTCATCCGCACGTCCGGCTGGATACCGGCGGCCTCCGCCTGCATCACCTGGGCCCGTCCCATTTCCAAGCCCTGCCGCGTCACATAGCTGTTCAGCGCCATGTTCTGGCTTTTAAAGGGGGCCACCCGCCAGCCGTCCTGCTGGAACACCCGGCACAGTCCGGCGCACAGCAGGCTCTTCCCCGCCCCGGACATGGTTCCCTGGACCATGATGCACTTTGCTCTGCTCATCGGAGCACCTCCTCCAGCGCCTGGATCAGCCGCTGGTTATCTGTTCGTGTCCGCACCGCAATACGGTACCACGTCTCGTCCAATCCCACGTAATTTCCGCAGTTTCGCAGCAGGATGCCCTGCCGGGCCAGCGGTTCCGTGAGGGACCGGGGGCTCTGGAACAGCAGATAGTTGGCCTCTCCGGGGATCACCCGCAGGCCCAGCCCGGTCAGCTGCCGGAGCAGCCATGGCCGCTCTGCTGCCGTCATTTCCCGCACCTGCCGGACATAGTCCGTCTCCCGCAGGGCCGCTGCGCCTGCCGCCTGTGCCAGGGAGGAGACAGCCCACGGCTGTCCTACCCGGCGCATCCGCTCCAGAAGCTCCGTGTCGGCGCACAGCGCATATCCCAGGCGAACCCCCGCCATGGCGTACAGCTTCGTGAACGCCTTCAGCAGCAGGAGATTCTGGAACGCCGCCAGGTCCGCCTTTCTGGTGTGGGCCTCCGGTGCGTCCAGGAAGTCCCCGAAGCACTCGTCCAGCACCAGCAGTGCCCCGGTCTCCCGGCACCGCTCCAGGATCTGTGTCAGCAGGGCGGGGGCGGTGGTCACGCCGGTGGGATTGTTGGGCTCGCAGAGGAACACCATGTCCGTCTCCGGCGTGATGGCATCCAGAAAGCCTTTGTCCAGGGCAAAACCATTTTCCGCCTGCAGCATTGCGTATTCTACCGCACATCCCACAGTTTGCAGCGCGGTCTCATATTCCGCAAAGGTTGGCTCCGTCACCAACGCCCGGCAGGGCCGCCGGGCCAGCGCCGCCCGGAAGATCAGGTCCGCCGCGCCGTTTCCGCAGAGGATGCGCTCTACCGGGACGCCCTCATGCTCTGAGAGAGCGTTCCGCAATTCCCGGCACAGCGGGTCGGGGTAGAGATCCACCTGTCCCGCCGCTTCCCGCAGGGCCTCCTGTACGCCCGGCGGGACGCCCAGGGGGCTGATATTTGCCGAAAAATCCAGCGGCGGACGGCCGTGGGCCAGGGTAAAGCCCGCCCAGTCGCCGCCATGTGTCAGCTCATATTTCATGTTCATCCCTCAAAAACACCTGACGATCAGAAACCGTACCGCTCCGCACAGCACCAGCAGCAGGACACTTCCGGCCACCATCATGCGGATGGCCCGCAAAATGTCCGCCGTCTCCACCGGGCGTAGCCCGTCGCCGATGGTGGGCTTGTCGTATAATTCTCCAAAATACCAGGCCGGTCCCGCCAGCTGAACGCCCAGAGAACCTGCGCAGGCCGCCTCCGTCTGAGCGGAATTCGGACTGGCGTGGCAGCGGCGGTCCCGCCGCCAGATGCGCCAGGCGCCCTTCCAGTCCTGCCCGGTCAGCGCCGCTGCGGCGACCCAGCAGAGGGCGGAGATGCGGGCGGGGAGGTAATTGGCCGCGTCGTCCAGTTTTGCCGCTGCCCGGCCAAACCACAGGTACTTCTCGTTTTTGTAGCCCACCATGCTGTCCATGGTGTTGATGGACTTGTATACCAGGGCCAGCGGCGCGCCGCCCAGGAACATATAGAGCATGGGGGCCGCCACACCGTCGGAAAAGTTCTCCGCCACCGTCTCCACAGCGGCCTTGATGACGCCCTCCGCCGTCAGCCGGTCCGTATCCCGCCCGACGATGCGTCCCACCGCCTTTCGGGCGGCAGGCAGGTCCTCCTTCTGAAGCTCCTTCCAGACATTCCGGCTCTCCGATGCCAGGTCCCGCATGGCCAGGACCTGCCAGCACCACAGGGTCTGCACCGCAAAGCCCGCCGCCGGATGGAGCCGCGCCGCCAGAGCGCAGATACAGCCCGCGACCAGCAGGGTGAGAAGCGGCAGTCCCGCCGCCAGACACACTCCCGCCCGGAATTCTTCCTTCGGCGTCTTGGGGAATCTGGCCCGAAGGAACTTCTCCGCCCAGGTGATTGCCTTTCCCATATAGACAACTGGGTGCGGCATCCACGCCGGGTCACCCAGAAAACAGTCGAGGATAAAGCCGCAGACCGCGGCTTGCAACATCAGCATGTGCTTCCGCCTTTCGTATACCGCACTTCCCGCAGAAGCCGGAGCTTCCGCCCAGACTGCCAGAGGTTCTCCTCCCAGTCCAGCACATATCCCCCGCCGCAGGGGGCGTTCCAGTCAAAATATCCCCGCTCCGGCAGTGCAAACCGCTCCATCACCGCCATCTGCACGCCGCTGTGGGCGACAATCACCAAGTGGAGCGCCTTACGGGCAGCCGCGTCCTCCGCCAGTGCGGAAAACACGCGGCAGACTCGGTCGCAAAACTCTGTCCGGCTCTCTCCGCCGGGGCATCGGCCCTCGCAGCCGCCGTCCACCCACACCCGGTAATCCGGGTCGTGCTCCATTTCCACATAATTCCTGCCCTCAAAGGCACTGAAATCCATTTCAGCCAGGTCCTTGACCACTACTTGCTTCGCACCGGGAAAGATGCGTGATGCCGTCTGTCCGGTCCGGCACAGCGGCGAGACATACACCACAGGCGGCGCGATCTCCGCCCGCTCAAGTTCCGCCGCCCCCTCCGGGGACAAGGGGACGTCCGTCCGCCCCTGATAGCGGTGCTCCGCGTTATAGGCCGTCCGGCCATGGCGCAGCAGCCAGACCTTCATGGCAGTTCCCCTTTCAGCACTATGGGGATGCCGCAGAACACCCGGGCCACCGCGTCGGCCCGCCGAGCCAGCAAACAGCTCAGGCGGCCCGCAGCCTCCCGGGCGGCCCGCTCCTCCGCATCCACGGGCACCACGCCGCTGCCCACCTCCGTGGCGATCACCACATCGTACCGCGCCAGCTCCTCCACCAGAGACGGAAGGTCCCCGCTTTTCGCCGCCAGGTCCTGCACATCCCAGACCGCCCGGTGGGCCAGCTCTGATGCATCACAGCCCAGCAGCTTCATGGCTGCTTCTTTTTTCCCGCTGTACAGCGGCCCAAACAGAAAGATCACAGCAATTTCTCCCCATACTGGCACAGCACCAGCGCCGCCAGCATCCAGAATTCCGCCCGCTGCAAAAACCACCCGGCCAGGTCTCCGGAGAGGCCGCCGAACTGCTTTTGCACCGTGCGGGCATAGTTTGCAAATACCGCCAGCGCCGCCAACGTCATGGCTGCGCCGTACAGCATATCCGCCGCCCACATGGTTACCATGGCAGCGACCGCCAGAGCGGCTAGGGCCACCCGGACACGGCCCTTGTCCGCCGCCGACGCGAAGGTGTGGGCCAGGCCCGTGTTTTTCGCCATGGGAAAGCAGGCCACGGACAATCCGGAGAGGCACCGGACCAGCACGAATCCCGCCGCCGCACACAGGAGCGCCCGGCCGCTGGGCTGAAATCCGCCGCAAAGTCCCAGATAGCCGCAGACATACATGCACAGCCGGATGACGGCGAAGGCTCCGCAGTGGGAATCCTTCAAAATCTCCTGCTTCCGCTCCGACGGTACGCAGCTGGCCAAGGCGTCGCTGGTATCCGCGAAGCCGTCCAGGTGGATGCCGCCCGTGATGGCCATGGGCAGCAGGCAGAAGCCCGCCGCCCGCAGCAGCACCGGAAAGTCCAGCACACCGCAGACAGCCGCCCAGCCCCACCAGGCAAGCCCGATCACCACGCCGATCAGCGGAAAGGCGCAGAGGGCATACCGCATATTCCGCTGGTTCCATTCAGGCTGGGGCACTGGGATAGCTGAAAACATGGCAAACGCCACGGCGATGGTCTCCAATACGATCATCCCACCGGCTCCCTTCCCTTGTAATAGACCGGGATACCGCAGGCCACTTCGCAGACGTTGTCCGCTATGGCCGCCATCATCCGGTTGATTTGGGCAAGCTGCCGCAGATACGCCATGGTCCCCTCCTCGTAGCAGCTTCCCCCGGCAAACACCTCGTTGGACACCACCACCAGGTCTCCGCACTGGCTTTTCAGGTGCTCCACACCCTGCAGGATGACCTCTGCCGCCCAGTCCCCACTGCCCCGGGGGCTGTACATCTCGTTGGCGCAGAGGTTGCTCATGCACTCCAGCAGTACCACGCTGTCCGGCTGGACGGTGACGGAGGCCAGGTCCGTATAGCACTCCAGCGTCTTGAAGCGCTTTTCCGCCCGCATACGGCGGTGCTTTTCGATGCGCCGCAAACACTCGTCATCAAAGGGCTCCATGGTGGCGATGTAGATCCGCCTTTCACAGGCGGACGCCAGCACCAGCCCCTCCGCGTATTCGCTCTTGCCGCTGGCGGCGCCTCCCACCACCAGCGTCATCATTGGCTGGCCCCCAGAGGCTGATAGGCCTCGATGCCGCCATCGTCGAAGGTGTAGCAGCCGTGGTATACGGCGCAGGCCATATCCAGCAGCGGCATGGCGGCCACCGCGCCGGTCCCCTCGCCCAGGTGCATCCCGGCAGTGATGAGAGGCTGCTTGCCCAGCGCCTCCAGCACCAGATGTCCCGCAGGCTCGGCGGAGACGTGGCTTGCCAGCATGGCCTTCCCCGCCGCCGGGCAGAGCCGCAGGGCGCAAAGGGCCGCCACGGCGCTGATGAATCCGTCGATCAGCACCGGCACCCGGTACAGCGCGCCGCCCAGGAACACGCCGCACATGCCGGCAATGTCAAAGCCACCCACTTTACTTAAAACGTCCAGAATATCGTTCCGGTCCGGCTGATTGCAGGCCAAAGCCTGTTCAATCACTGCGATTTTCCGGGTCAGGCCCTCGTTGGAAAGTCCGGCTCCCCGGCCGGTCATCTCCTCCACCGGCCGCTCCAGCAGGACGCTGGCCACGGCGCTGGAGGGGGTGGTGTTTCCGATGCCCATCTCTCCGGTGGCCAGCAGTTTCACGCCCTGCTCCATCTGCTCCCGGACCAGTTCGATCCCCGTCAGGACCGCCTGCTCCGCCTGGGCCCTGGTCATGGCCGGACCCACGGCAATATCCGCCGTGCCGTTTCCGACGCGGTGGGACAGGACCCCCGGCACACCCGGGAAATCCAGCACGCCCATGTCCACAGGCACCACCCGGCAGTCCGCCGTCCTTGCCATGTGGCACACGGAGGTCCGGCGGGCGGCCAGATTCTCCGTCACGATGGCGGTCACCGAGCTCGGGGACTGGGTAACGCCCTGGCACACCACGCCGTTATCGGCGCACAGCACCAGCACTGCCCGCTCCCGGATGTCGATATCGGCGCTTCCCGTCAGGGCGGCGATGTCCTCCAATGCCGTTTCCAGCAGTCCCAGGCCGCCCAAGGGCTTGGCGCAGCTGTTCCAGTGGGCGTGGGCCGCCACACGGGCAGCAGCATCCTCAGGTTCAATCGTTTTTATTAGCTTTTCCAGTTCCATATCATCCCTCTTTTTCCCGGTATCTCCGGGCAGCCATCACGAATCGCTCCGCCAGCCGGGGCGTTCCCGCAAAATAGAGGTGGGGGAACGCCGCGTACATCGAGTCCGAGACGAAGCCGCAGTCCCAGCCCCTGCCGGACAGCGGCTTTTCCAGCCGCAGGTCCTGTCCGTTTTCCGTACTGTCCCAATAGTGAAATTCATGCACCGGCACGGCCTCGCCCTTTCGGAACAGGAGGCTGTCGCTCCCGGCGTTCAGCGTTCCGTATCCGAAGCGCACCAGCTTTCCAGCCGGGAAGCCGCTCCCCGGCAGCACAGCTGCCATGGGATGCTCCGTACCGTGCTCATCCCACAGGGATTTCCCCAGATAGAGAAACCCACCGCATTCCGCCACCGTAGGCAGTTTGCTGTTCACAGCAGCCCTCACGGACGCAAGCATCTCCCTGTTTGCCGACAGCCTTTCGGCATACAGCTCCGGGTATCCCCCCGGCAGATACAATCCACAGGCCTCCGCAGGCAGCGCCCTGTCCCGCAAGGGGCTGAAAAACAGCAGCTTTGCCCCCGCCTGCTCCAGGGCCTCCAACGTCTCCGCATACAGGAAGCAAAAGGCCTCGTCCCGGGCCACGGCAATGGGCACGCCGTTTCCTGTTTCCGTGTGGGGCTTCGCGGCAGAAGAGGCCGCGCCGTCCTCGCACAGCTCCAGCAAACGGTCCATGTCCACGTTGCGCTCCAGCGATTCCGCCAGAATATCCAGACGTTCCGTCAGGTCCTGAATTTCCGCCGCCGTGTACAGGCCCAGATGTCTGCTTCTAAACGATGCCTCCGGCAGATGGGGCAAACAGCCCAGCACCGGGATGCCCGCCTCCCGCTCCAGCATGGGGCTGAGGCTCCGGCAGAGCGCAGGGGCGCAGTCGTTGAGTATCACGCCCGCAATGCGGCTGTTGGGCCGGAAATCCCGCAGCCCCCGTATCTGAGCCGCCAGGGTCAGGCTGGTCCCCTTGGGACGCACCACCAAAATCACCGGCAGGTCCAGCGTCTGGGCCACATGCCAAGCGCTGGCCCGGTCCGTCACACCGCCCACGCCGTCATAGAGGCCCATGACCCCCTCGCACACCACAGCCTTGTGCCCCGCCGTATTTCTTGCGAACCACGCCCGCAATGTCTCCTCGTCCGAGAGAAACAGATCCAGGTTGGAGCTCTCTACCCCCAGCACGCTGCGGTGGAACATGGGGTCGATGTAATCCGGCCCGCACTTGAAGGCACAGGGGGCCAAGCCCCTTTTTTGAAGTGCCGTCAGCAGGGCGCAGGTCACAGAGGTCTTTCCGCTGCCGGAGGCCGGGGCAGCAATCAGCATTCGGATCATAGCGCCGCCTCCGCAAGTCCCGCGGAAATCAGGAACACCGGGTTATTGGCCATCAGCAGATGGAGCTTTCCCGCCGTCTTGGTCCGGCTGACGCCGATCTGCGTCACCTCCGCCGTCAATCCCCGTGCCGTCAGGGCGGACACGGCGGCGGACAGCGTCTCCAGCGCGATGGCGGAGATACAGATGCGGGCATGGGGGTTCTTCCCCAGCACCTCGTCCAGCACCGGCTCCAGCGTGCCCTTCGTCCCGCCGATGAACACCGCGTCCGGCGCGGGGAGGTCTTCCAACGCCTCCGGGGCCTTGCCCTCCACCAGCGTCAGGTTCCAGGCGCCGAACCGCTGCCGGTTGGCCCGGATGAGGTCACACGCCTCTTCCAGGCACTCCACCGCATAGACCCTGCCCTGCCGGGCCGCCAGCGCCAGCTCCACGGAGACACTTCCGGTCCCCGCGCCCACGTCCCAGACGGTATCCGTGGGCCGGACCGCCAGCTTTCCCAGCGCCGCTGCCCGGACCTCCTGCTTCGTCATGGGCACCTTGCCCCGCAGGAACGCGTCGTCCGGGAATCCCGGTGCCCGGGGCTCCCGGGGAATGGGCGCGGCCTCCGCCAGCAGCACGGACAGGGGTGAGAAGGTCCGTGCGGCGAAAGAGCCCGCGGTGCCCTGCCAAATATGTTCAGTTTCGTAGGAGAGGTTTTCCCCCACGGTCACTTCCAGGTCTCCCAGCCCCGCCTCCGCCAAGCGGCGGCACAGGTCCGCCGGGCCAAGGGCGCCGCCAGTGAGGAAAAAGGCGGGCTTTCCCCGGCTCACCGCCGCCACGGGGTCGCAGTCCGTTCCGTGGGCTGAGCAGAGCGTCCAGTCCTGCCAGGGGCGGCCCAGCCGGGCTGCCAAAAGCTGCGCACTGGAGATGCCGGGCAGCACCCGGCTCTCGATGCCCGCCTCCGCCAGCAGGGCCAGCAGGCCCCGGGTGCCGGAATAAAAGCCCGTGTCGCCGCTGTATACCACGCAGGGCCGTTCCGCCCCGCTCTCCAGCAGTGCGTCCAGAATCTGCCGGGGACGTGTGGCCTCCACCCGCTTTGCCGTGCAATTCCCAGGCACTACCGCCAGCAGGCGGCCCGCACCCAGCAGACAGTCCGCCGCCCGGATGGCCTCCGCCGCCTCGGCGGTCATGGTCGCCGCCGTGCCGCAGCCAAGGCCGGCCAGTGTCACGATCATCTCATCAACTCCTCACACGCTGCCGCGATCTCCTCAAAGGTCTCCCCCGTCTCCTCGGGGCGGCGGATGAGCACCAGTTCAATCCCGGTGTTCTTGGCCGCCTGGACTTTCTCCTGAAAGCCGCCGGCCTTTCCGCCGTCCTTGGTCACCAGATACGCAATGTGAAACTGGCGGATCAGCGCCTCGTTCAGTTCCCTGGAAAAGGGGCCCTGCATGGCAATAATGTTGCGGTGGGGGATACCCACCCCCTCGCAGGCCACGATGCTGTCCCCGGTGGGCAGCACTCTGGGGTACAACCTGGCGGGGGAAATGCCCGCAAACGCAGGCAGTTCCTTCATGCCGGTAGCCAGGAGGATATTCCCCTCCCGGTCTGCCAGCAGCTTCGCCGCTGCTTCCGCGCTGTCCACCACAAGGGCGTCCGTGTCCGCGCTCCGGTCCCGGAGCAGGCGGCGGTATGGGACCTCCGCCGCGGCGCAGGCCCGCCGGACACTTTTCGTCACCTCCACAGCATAGGGGTGGGTGGCGTCCACGCACAAATCGCTGCCCCGTAGCAGGGCTGTCATCTCCTCCACGGTCTTCCGCCCTGTCAGAACGGTGATGCCGGGGGCTTCGCCCTGTTCCTCGCAGCCGTATTCGGTGGCCACGCAGACCGTCACGTCCGCCCCTTTTTCCGCCAGCAGGCGGGAGAGCAGCCGGCCCTCCGTGGTCCCGCTGAAAATGATGATTTTCATTTCTGTTCGTATCCTCTGGGCGTTACCATCCGGCCGCCCACGCAGCGGGTGCGGGAGGAGCCAATGAACACCGTTGTAAACATATCCACCTCGGCGTTTTGCAGCTGGTCCAGGGTGAGCAGCTGATGCGCCTGCCCCTCCCGGCCGATGTTCCGCACCCAGCCGCAGACCGTGTCCCCGCTCCGGCTGCGCAGCAAAATTTCGCAGGCCCGCCGCAGGTGAGCCGTCCGCTTTTTGGAGCTTGGGTTATACAGACAGACGGCAAAATCGCCCTCCGCCGCGCAGGTGAGCCGCTTTTCAATGACCTCCCAGGGCGTCAGCAAGTCCGACAGGGAAATGACACAGAAATCGTGGCCCAGAGGGGCTCCCAGCACCGCTCCGCCGGAGAGGGCAGCCGTAACGCCGGCCACCACTTCCACCTCTACCTCGGAATAATCCGCCGCCAGTTCCAGCAGAGGCCCGGCCATGCCGTAGACCCCGGCGTCGCCGCTGCAGACCATGGCCACCGTTCGGCCGCTATTGGCCGTCTCCAGCGCCCAGCGGCAGCGGTCCAGCTCCTTCGTCATGGGCGTCGTGAACGTCTCCTTGCCCGGATACAGCGGCGCCACCAAATCCACATACACCGTATAGCCGCAGAGCACCTCCGCCGCGTCCAGGGCGGCTTTGGCCTCTACCGTTAGGTACTGCTCTTCGCCGGGGCCCAGCCCCACAACATAGACTTTACGCATCTTTCCATCTCCAATCCAGCCGGAAGGGTCTCCAGGCCAGCGCCATAGTGACGCCGTTTCCGGCGTGTTTTCCCGTCAACAGCGGACCTCCGGCAGCGCATACCGCGCTGCGCTCGCAGACATTGTCCACGCCCATCGTCCGCTCCACAAAGACCGAGGCCGTAAACGTGCCCTCCGCCCGGCGCAGCTCTTCCACGGAATAGCAGGTCAGCGGCCAGCCGTGACCTGCGCAGAAGTCCAGCAGGCCGGGTTCCTCCGCCTTGAGGTCGATGGTGGCTGCGGCGCACACCGCCTCCGGCCAGAGGTTTTCCTCCGCGCACAGCTCCCGGAATGCTGTCTCCAGCGCCTCCCGGGGCATTCCCTTGCGGCACCCCACGCCCAGCACCAGTGCCCTGGGCGCCAGGCACAGCCCGCCTTCATGGCGGCGGACATCCACCCGGGCGTCCCAGTCCGGACCGTCCGTCAGGGCCACCCCCTCCGGGCACGGCCCCTCCACTGGCCACTCTGACCGAACACGCACAGTCTCGCCCGCCAAAATCCTGGCGGAGACCGCCTTAATGCCGTGGGGGTCCGTCACCACGCAGTTCTGATGCTTTGCCCACTCGTCCACGGCAAATAGCCCGTTGGCGTCGGTGGCGGTGGTGATGACGGCCACCGCGCCGCAAATTTTGGAAATCTCTCTTGCCAGGTCGTTGGCGCCGCCCAGATGGCCGGACACCACCGGGACCGCGAAGCGGCCGCATTCATCCACCGCCACCACCGCCGGGTCTTCCGCCTTACTTTTCAAAAAGGGCGCCACCGCCCGAACCGCAATGCCCACCGCTCCCACGAACACCAGCGCATCAAAGGCGTCGAAGGCTTCCGCCGTCCATTGAGACAGGGAAAAATTCTCCATCTGTCGGGTGCACGATGCCGTGCCTCCCAGAGCCGCCCGCAGCTGCTCCGCCAGAGCGGCTCCCCGGTCCGTGAAGGACAGGTAGGCGATTCGCCGGGCGCTCACCGGCTGGCCTCCCGGAATTCCGTGGTGAAGGACGGGTCGTACAACTTGCTCTTTTCATAGGGGCTGTCCAGGAAATTTCCCACCAGCACCAGCGCCGTTTTGCTGATGCCGTGCTCTTCTCCCGCCTGAGCCAGGGTCCCCACCGTGCAGCGCACGGTCTTCTCCTCCGGCCAGGTGGCCTTGTATACCAGCGCCGCCGGGGTGTCCTCGGTATAGGCGCCGCCCTTGAGCAGCTCCTCCTGGACCCGGTCCAGCATCCCGCTGGAGAGGAACACCGCCATGGACGCGCCGTGGCTTGCCATGGACATCAGGCTTTCCGCCTCCGGCACCGGAGTACGGCCCGCCAGCCGGGTGATGATGACGCTCTGGCTGACGCCGGGCAGCGTGTATTCCGCCCGCAGGGCCGCCGCTGCGCCGCAGAAGCTGGAGACACCCGGCACATCGTCATAGGGAATCCCCAGTTCGTCCAGGGCGTCCATCTGCTCCCGGATAGCTCCATAGACGCAGGGGTCGCCGGTGTGCAGCCGAACGGTGGTACGGCCCACGGCCTCCGCCTGCTCCATCACCGCGATCACCTGCTCCAGCGTCATTTTGGCGCTGTTGTGTATCTCACAGTCCCCCCGGGCCAGCTCCAGCAGTGCCGGATTCACAAGGCTCCCGGCGTAAATGATGACATCCGCCTGTTTCAAAAGCTCCGCGCCCCGCAGGGTGATGAGGTCTGGTGCCCCCGGCCCCGCACCGACAAAGTGTACCATTGCAGCTCACTCCTTTACGATCACTGTGGAAAAATATCCGTGCTTGCCCTCCGGCCGGCTCTGGGAGAGGTCCGCGTACACCGTCTCCTCCGGCAGGCCGCAGTTCTGGACCAGCATACTTTTCCCCAAAGCATTCCGTTCTTCCAGGGCATCCAAAACAGCGGGCATCTGGCGGCCGGACTTCATTAGCACCTTGGTTCCGGGCTGGTCCAGCACCTCATCCAGCACCATGCTGCCGGGGGCGATATGCAGCGGGCCGTTCATCTCCGTCAGGCTGACGCCCAGCCGGGCCGCCACCGCACAGAAGCTGGGAACGCCGGGTACCATGACCGTCTCATAGCCCTGCTCTTTGAAAATCTCCATCAGATAGGAGTATGTGGCATAAATGGACACGTCACCCAGGTTCAGCATGGCCACGTCCCGCCCCTCGTCCAGGTGGGCCCGTACCGCTTCTGCCGCCGCCAGATGGGCCGCGTGCTGCACCGCTTTGTCCCGCTCCATACTGAAATACAGCGGCACGATGGTTTTCTCTCCCAGGTCCACGGCGGCGGAAGCGATGTCCAGCGCCAGCATCTCACCGCTTTTCGTCCTGGGCGCCGCAATGACCGGGCAGCGTTCCAGCACCCGCACCGCTTTCAGCGTCATCAGTTCCGGGTCGCCCGGGCCTACGCCTACGCCATAAAAAACGCCTTTTTTCATATCTGTCTCCACTGTTCTATAATTCTTTTTGCGGTTTCTGTCTGTCCCAGCAAGCCGTATTCATTGGAAAACACGACCGCACCCACCTGCATTTTCTCTGCCGCCCGGTGGTCCAGATGTCTCTGGATGGCCGCCAGCAGGCTTTCCAGCACCCGCTCCCGCAGTCCCGCCTCATCCAGCAGGGCGATGCAACCATCCGTGGTAGCCGCTTCCATCAGCTTCCGGCAGAGGTCCACCGTGCCGCCGCAGACGGCGGCATGGGCACAGAACAGCTCCATGCGGCAGTCCGCCCATTTGGAGTGGGTGTTCATTACGCCGCCCGCCAGCTTCACCAGCTTGCCAATGTGCCCCACCAGCAGCGCGCTCTGAAAGCCCTCGGACACCGCCATGTCCAGCGCCTCCCCCACGAAGTTGGAGAATTTGACGCAGGGGATGTCCGCCGCCAGCAGCGCCGTCTCTTTCAGAAAATCCAGACCGTAATTGCCCGGGGTCAGCAGCAGCCGCCGTGCGCCGGAGACCGCCGCCTGGTGAATTTCAACCCCGATGGTGTCCACGATGGCCTGCAGGCTCATGGGCTCCACGATACCGGAGGTGCCGAGAATGGAGATGCCGCCCTCGATGCCCAGAGACGGGTTGAAGGTCCGTCGGGCCAGCTCCTCGCCGTCCGGGACGGAGATCACGACAGACAGTCCGCCCTCGTATCCCACATCTTCACACACCGCCTGCACGGCGGCGGCGATCATCTGCCGGGGCACATGGTTGATGGCCGCCGCGCCTACGGGCTGGTCCAACCCCGGCTTTGTCACCCGGCCCACGCCCCGGCCACCGTCAATGGTGACGCCGGAAGCCGTCTTGGTAACGGTGGCCGCCACCAGATGGCCCGTGGTGATGTCGGCGTCGTCGCCGCCGTCCTTGACCACGGCGCACCGGGCCTTTTCACTTTCCGCCGCCCATTCCGCAGGCTCCACCTCCACGGTGACGCCCTTTGGGGTGAGGAGCCGCAGCGTTTCCGGCGGAGCGCCAGTCAGCAGCAGCCGGGCGGCGCCCGCCGCCGCCAGCGCCGCGCAGGTCCCGGTGGTGTAGCCGCAGCGCAGTTTTTTCTGTCCGCTTCGGACGTAATAGTCAAGTTCCATGATCCAGTTCCTCTTCCAGACGAGTGCGGTACATGGTCTGGACCTCCGGCAGCAGGCCCAGTCCCCGCAGAGTGGCGCGGACGGCGAAGCCCTCCGCCTCCAGTCTGGACTTCCAGCTCTCCGGGTCCTCTCCCGCCATGTCGTTCAGGGCGTGGTCCCCGGCCACCAGCATCAACGGCACCAGATGTACGTTTTTCCCGTCCCGGGCTTTCAGCTGCGCCAGCACATCCTCGAACGCGGGCCAGCCCTCCACGGTCCCCACCAGAACGTCCGGTCTCCCGGACAGGTGGAACACTGTCTGCAAAGCCGGGTACACCATATTGGCCGTATGGTCGGTGCCGTGGCCGAACAGCACCAGCGCCTCTCCCGACTGGGCAGGGTACGCCGCAGACAATTCTACCGCAAGGGTTTGTAAATCCTCTGTATCTGTCAGCAGCGGTCTTCCGATGCGCAGGGCTTCAAACTTGTCCCGCCAAGGCTCCCCCTCCCGCTTCAATTTGTCATACTCATGTCCGCACAGGATATGAGTGGGCTGCACCAGGACCTCCGTGACGCCCTGCTTCCACAGTTCCTCCAGCGCTTCCGCCAGGCTGTACACTGTCTCGCCTCGCTCCTTCAGGATGCGGCGGATGGTGGGGCTGGTAAAAGCGCTGATAAAAATTCTGTCATGTGCCGACTGGCGCAATACGTTCTCCACCGCCGTGATATTCTCCCGGCCCGCGGGAACGCTTGTGCCAAAGCTGACACAGACCACAGCCTGTTTCATGCTTCTATCTCTTTTCATTACTTTCATATTTTCCCGCAGGAAAGGCGCCGGTGCTTCAAAACAGTCTCCGCGATGCCCTCAGCGGAGATGGACGCTGCCGTCAGGAAGGGCTTCTCATACCGGGCTCTCAGGGCCGCGGCGGTGACGCCGCCGATGCAGACGCACACAGTCCCCTCCGGGACGGCGCCGTGAACTTCAAAATACCGCTCCACACCGCCGGCGCTGGAAAAAGCAAGATAGTCCAGCGTCTCCAAGACCTCTTTATCCGTCTCCGCCGTCTCCATATCGGTGCGCACGGTGTAAATATGCACGTCCCGCACCGGGATACCGTGCTCACGCAGCAGCGCCGGAAGCTGCTGCGTCCCCTCCTGGGAGCGCAGCAGCACCACATCCTCCTCCGGGGATACCCGCTCCGTCAGGGCGGCGGCCAGGGACTCGCTGGTATAGTCGGACGGGCACAGGTCCGGCAGGATACCGTGCCGCTCCAGGGCGGCGCCGGTGGCGGCGCCGATCACCGCGAACTTGCAGACGCTCAACCGCCGCAGGTCTACCCGCTCCCGTCTCAGCCGGCGGAAGAAGGTCTCCACACCGTTGGCGCTGGTGAACACCAGCCAGCGGCGGTCCCGGAAGAGCGCCTCCAGCCCCTCCTCCGTGGGGAACTCCTCCACCAGCGCCCGCTCCACATGCCAGGTACTCGCCCCCAGCGGCTCCAGAACCGAGCGCAGCCGGGCGGCCATCTCGTCCGTGCCGGTCAGGCCCACGCGGACGCCCCGCAGAGACTTGTCCATCGTCCCGGACAGGTCCATGCCCGCCGTGCCGCCCACAACGATGACGGCAGGCGGA
This sequence comes from uncultured Clostridia bacterium, assembly GCA_945948185.1. Taxonomy (GTDB): domain Bacteria; phylum Bacillota; class Clostridia; order Oscillospirales; family Oscillospiraceae; genus Oscillibacter. The sequence goes on from CAMFAL010000017.1 coordinate 18,225, forward strand.
CGCACATCCGCCTCCCGGGCCCGCTGTGCGATGGTGCCCAGCGTAGCCCGCACAGCGGCGGGATGGGCCGCGTTTCCCCCGGAGATCACCGCCGCCGGGGTGTCCGGCGATTTTCCGGTCTCCAGCAGACTTCCCGCGATTTGTTCCAAATGGCTCAGGCCCATGAGAAATACCAGCGTCCCGTCCAGGGCCGCCAGATGCGCGGCACCATCCGGCAGTCCGCCTGCGGCGGTGTGGCCGGTGATGATATGGAGACTCCGGCTGACGCCCCGGTGGGTCACCGGAATTCCGGCGGCGGCGGGAATGGCGATGGCAGAGGAGATGCCCGGCACCTCCTCATAGGGGATACCAGCGTCCCGCAGGGCCAGGGCTTCCTCGCCGCCCCTGCCGAACACATAGGGGTCGCCGCCCTTCAGTCGGGCCACCCGGCGGCCCGACTGTGCTTCCTCCACCAGCACGCGGGAAATCTCCTCCTGGGGCGCCGAGTGCTTTCCGCACCGCTTCCCCATGTAGATACGCTTCGCCTGTCGGGGGGCCTCCGCCAGCAGGGCGCTGTCGATCAGGTCGTCATAGACCACCACGTCGCACTGCCGCAGCAGCCTTAGTCCCCGCACCGTGATCAGGTCCGCGCTGCCGCATCCTGCGCCGATCAGCCAGACACAGCCTGTTTTCTCCGTCATATCCCTTCTCCTCTCTCTGCGTCAGCCAGCCTCCGGCGGAATTCCTCCTGGGTCAAGGGCCGTCCGACCTCCATGCAGTCCGCCGCCAGCGCCGTCAGCAACCGTTTCCGGGCGTCAGCCTCCGGCACGGCCTGCCGCACCGGCTCCCGGACCCGGTCCAAAAACTCCAAAATCTCCTCCAGGCGGTCCGGCAGCACTTCGGCGAACCGGTCCCGGATGCAGGCCGCCGCCGCAGGCGCCGCGCCGCTGGCGGAGACGCCAACGGACAGCTCCCCCTGCCGCAGCAGGGCGGGAAACAGGAAGGTGCTGTCCTCCCGGCTGTCCGCCACATTCACCGGGATGCGCCTCCGGCCGCACAGCTCCGCTATCCGGTGGTTCAGCTGCCGGTCATCCGTGGCCGCCACGGCGAAATCACAGCCCTCCAGGTCCGCCGCCGCAAAGGGGCGCTGCCTGCACTCCACGTTTTCCAGCTCCTGAAATTCCGGGCTGAGCGCCGGGGCCACCACCGTCAGGCGGGGGCCGTAGGGCAGCAGCTTCTTCGCTTTCCGCAACGCCACCGCGCCGCCGCCCACGATGAGGCCGTGTTTGCCCTCCAAATCTACAAAAAACGGAAAATATGCCATCATTCCGTCTCCTTTGACGTCTGTGTTTCCCGGCAGTAATACAGCCAGCCGCTCTCTGTGCGGACCCGCCGTACCGCAACGCCGAAGACCCGGTCCAGCTCGCCGCCGCCGAAGACTTCCTCCGGCGTTCCCACCTGGCGCAGAACGCCGTCCGACAGTACCGCCAGCCGGTCCGCCTCCCGCAGGGCCAGGGACAGGTCGTGAAGGACCAGGACCACCGCCCTGCCCATGTCCGCCAGCCGGCGGGACACCGCCATGACCTCCAGCTGGTGCCGGACATCCAGATAGGTGGTGGGCTCGTCCATGAAAAGCGTCTCTGTGTCCTGAGCCAGGGCCATGGCCAGATACACCTTTTGCCGCTGGCCGCCGCTGAGCTCCTGCACGGGCCGGTCGGCCAGGTCCGCCGCTCCCGCCCATTCCAGGGCCTTTGCGGCGGCGGCGTAGTCCTCCGCCCGGTAGCGGCGGGGATAGTCCAGATACGGAAACCGCCCGTGCAGCACCATCCGCCGGACCGTGATGCTGGGGATCTCCCGGGACTGGGCCAGATACGCCGCCTTGCAGGCCACCTGGCGGGTGGTCAGCCGATCCAGCTCCACGCCGTCGTAGAGGATCTCTCCCCCCTGCCGGGGCAGGAGGCCCAGGGCCGTTTTCATCAGGGTGCTCTTGCCGCAGCCATTGGGGCCCAGCAGCACCGTCACCTTGCCCGGCGGGAACGCCAGGGACACATCCCGGAGCACGGTCTTTCCGCCGTAGCCCACGGTCAGGTTTTTCAGTTCAATCACGGAGCCGTCCCCTCCTTTGCAGCAGCCAGATGAAGAAGGGGCAGCCCGCCAGGGACATGACAATGCCCACCGGAATTTCATAGGGGGCGAAGAGCATCCGCCCCAGCAGGTCGCAGACCCCCAGCAGCGCGGCGCCTCCCAGGGCGGAGGACACCAGCAGCGGGCCGCTCTCCTCCCCCACCAGACTGCGCATGATATGGGGCACGATGAGGCCCACGAAGCCCACAAGACCGCCTACGCTGACCGCCGCGCCTGCCAGCACTGCCGCCAGACCCAGCAGGGCGATGCGCAGCTTCTCCGCCGGGAGGCCCAGGCTCCGAGCCTGCTCCGTTCCCAGCAGGAGCACGTCCATCTCATTGTGCAGCAGCAGGCTGAGCACGAAGCTGAGCACAGCGGGCAAGAAGGCGGGTAAGATTCTCGCCATAGAGACGCCGGAAAAGCCGCCGATGCGGAAATCGGAATAGCCGTTCAGGGCCTCCGGCACAAAGGTGACCACCGCGTCGATGCCGGCGCTGAAAATGCTGGACACCGCCACGCCTGCAAGCACCAACGTGATTTTGGAGGCGCCCGTCCGGCGGGCGATGAGCATCACCGTCATGACGCCCAGGAACGCGCCTGCCATAGCCGCCAGCGGCACCAGCTGCAGAGCGGTGGGCGCCGCGGCGCAGCACAGCGCCACCATCAGTCCGGCGCCCGCATTGACGCCGATGGTGCTGGGCGCCGCCAGGGCGTTGGACAAGACGCCCTGGATGATGGCGCCGGAGGCCGCCAGGGCCCCGCCCGCCAGCAGGCAGGCGCACAGCCGGGGCAGCCGGACATACCGGACGATGCGGAAGGCCGTGGTCCCACTACCCTCGCCCACCAGCGCCTGGAGGACCTGGCCCAGCGGGACCTTCTGCGCGCCCAGGCACAGGTTCAGCAGCGCCACCGCCAGCACCAGCGCCGCCAGCGCCGTGCAGATTTGAACGTATTTTTTATTGCTCGGGATACAGGATGTCTGCCAGCTTTTCATATGCCTCTCCCCACCGCGCGTTCGGCTTGACATTATACAGGCGCTGGTCCATCACATGGTACCGGCCCTCCCGCACGGCGGTCAGCTCGTCCCACGCGGGATTGGACAGCAGGCTCTGCTCCAGAGTCTGTTCCACCTTCTTCGTATCGGAGCCCTGGAGCACCGCGAAGATGTGGTCCGGGTCCTCTGCCAGAATGGTCTCCATGCTGAGGGTCTCCAGCAGGCCAGTCTCACTGTCGGCAATGTTGACACAGCCCATGGCCGCCAGCATCTCGCCCAGCACGGTGCCCTGGCCGTTTTTCACCTTGCAGCTGGAGCCTGAGGCCCGGACATAGAGGACCCGGGGGGCGGAGCCGTCCTGACGGGTCACCGCCTGCTCCACCTGCGTCTGCACCTCGGTTCCATACTGGGTGTACCGCTCCGGGCAGCCGGTGAGCTGGGTGCAGATCTCCAGCATTCGCAGATAGTCCTCAAAGGAGCTGATGTCGAAATACGCCACAGGGATGCCGCTCTGCTCCAGCAGGTCCAGCAGCTCCAGATCTGCCGCCGTCTTGGTGCTGCCCAGCACGAAATCCGGCTCCGCCACCAGCAGCAGCTCCACATTGGGCTCCTTGACGGCGCCCAGACTTGCCACCGTCTCTGGCAGGTCCAGATCAAACTGGGTCCAGCTGTCGTCAGCCGCGGCCACCAGAGTATCCTGTCCGCCGGCCAGACACCAGACATCGGCAAAACTGCCGATCAGCGCCGCCACACGACGGGGCTGCGTCACCGTGATCTCACGGTCCAAATCGTCGGTAAAGGTAATGGTCTCCTCCGGCGTTTTCTCCGGAATCTCCGTCTCAGCAGGGACCTGCTTACTTCCACCGCAGGCGGGAAGTGTTGTCAGAAGTAATCCGCACAGCAACGCACAAAAAATTCGTCTCATGTTCCTTCTCCTTCAGATAAATCATTGTCTCGCCGGCGGGCCAGCTCCGCCAACTCCGGAAACCGGGCCAACACAGCGTCATAGTTTTCCCGCTCGTGGGGAAATGTACAGCCGGAGCAGTTTTTTACCCCTCGCTGCGTATAGGTGAAATCTCCTCCGCAGGCTTCGCCCAGGACATATAATGAGCAGTAGCAAAAAAGGCAGTTGAATGACTCCTCCGGTACGCCGGAGTGGCAGGGGAACATCTCACACTCTCTGTTTTGAAAGGACATATAGTGCCAGGTCTCCCGCTCTTCCTGATTTTCCACAGCAAATTCTCCTTATTGTAAAGTAAAACGGCCACGGCAGCCCTTTGGGCTGCCGTGGCCGTTATTCCCACAGCAAAAGGCAGAGGAGTCCCCACTCCCCTGTGAAATTCCCCCAAAAATCGGTCTCCTGACTTACGATGAGGAGAAACATCTCCCGCGACTCACTGCCCACCTTCTCAGATTTCTCCAATGACGAACTCGCGTTCAGCGCCCATGGGGCGTTTAGGCCAAGTCTCTCGCTTACAGTGTGCCGGCACGCTTCGGACTTCCACCGAATTTCCTCATCCTGACATCTCACAGAGATATCAGGTCATTTTTGGTATATGATTGCTACTCTCAGCATTTATAAATTCAGCTTATTTTACAGTATCATCTCGATTTCGTCAAGGATGCATTTGTGTAAAATCCTCCGTAAATCCTCCGTATTTACGCGTTTACGCGGAACGGAGAACAGCATCATTAATTCTTGCCGCCAACCTTCTGAATGGTTCTTTTTGCTCTAAATGTTGATAGGGAGCCAGAACTTCTCGGATGCAATTCTGCCGTAAGGCATTAAAACTGTACCACATCGGTTTGCTATCAGTTGGTGAAATAAGTGGATGCTACATATGTCGTGACCTACATCATGTTTGTAAGAATCTTCGGGCAGCATAAACAAGTATCCAGTTATTGCGCATCGTCCCAAATGCAACATATCCATCTTCAACTGGCAGAATTGGCCGATGACACGCTGGTCAGCCTCCATGATCTCATTTACAACATCCAGGCGGGACAGCATATCGGAAAAGCTGGTGGCTTTGAACAGCACGTTCCAATAGGAGGTGGTGCCCTGTTCCTCCATGGCGCGGACGCGCTGGCAGAACAGTTCATACTGTGCTTCCTCCAGGGCTTCTGTTTCCGCCAGCTGTTCCTCAGACTGTGCGATCATGGTCCCATAGGCGGCAATCTGCTCTTCCGCGTTGGATATTTCCTCCTCCAGGACGGCTATCTGGCTGTCCAGCAGTTGCTTCTTTTCCAGATTGCTGGAAATGTCATCAGACAGTGCGTCAATCTTCTGTTGAAGCTCTTTTTTCTGCGTGCTGAGTGCGCTGGCATCTGTTTTCAGCGCATCAATATCGGACTGGCTCACAGCATTCGCGGGCTGCACGATGGTTAATGCAGAGCCGACAATCAGAAGAAGCGCCAAAACCAGGGCAACAACATCCGGGTGTTTTCTCATGCCCTGTCCTCCTTCATTTGGTTCCTCACGCAGGAGCCTGATCGCCCCGCTGGCCTTTCTGGAAATTTCGCTGGTCATTCTGACCGTCGGGCATGGTGCCGTCCGTGGGACGCTGAGGCTTTTCGCCTGGCTGCATACTACCATCCTGGATCATGCCGCCCCGGTTGCCCTTATTGCCGCCGAAGCCGCCGGTATTTCCGTAACGGATGATGGATTCCGTCAGCGCCAGCTCAGTCAGTACCGTTCCACCGCTGTAAGCGGCATCGGCAGGGAATACGCCGTCTGTGGATTCGCCGGTGCAGATACCGCCGGTGGAGACCGTATAGATGCCGCCCTGCTTCAGATCCAAGGCAGAAAAGACCAGGTTCGACGTCCGAATGGGCATTTCATAAACATACTGCTGTTCTTCGCAGGTAAAGGCCACCAAGCTGCCTTCCTCCAGGGCAGTTTCAAAGCCGATATAGATGACTGGCTGCTCCGAGTTGCTGGGTGCTGAAGGCATTCCGCCGGAGCCGACAGCAAGCAGCGTTCCGCCGGATAGCGCAAAGCTGGAATCATAGTCCAGAGCGCCGTCACCGCCTCCGGTGCTGGAGACCAGCACGATACCGTTGGTCATGTTGATGCTGCCGTTGGCATCCAGGCCGTCGCCGCCTGCCCGGACCACCAGATAACCACCGGAAATGGTAATGGTATGGGCGTCAGCACCCTCGCCGAAGGTGTTGCCCCGGCCCGAGCCACCGAAACCGCTGCCGTCCATGCCGCCACCTGCGTTGATGCCGTCATCAGAGGACATCAGGTGGATGGCGCCGCCGGAGATATCCACATTGACGCCCTCCAGGCCCTCATAAGAGGTCAGAATATCGATCTGGCCGCTGGAGACGGTCAGCGTCTCGTCGGCGTGGAAGGCGTCATCGCCGCTGGAAACAGTGTAGCTGCCGCCTGCCACCGTCACACTTCCGTTGGAGTGGACGGCATCATCGCTGCAATCCAGTACATATATACCGCTCAGCAGTTTCAGCTCGCCGCCGGCCTTGATGCCCTTGGCGCTGATGTCATCGGAAGGCTGGATGGTATTGCCGCCGCCGGAGAGCATGGTATAGGTACCGCTGGAGAGGGTCACAGCGGTTTCCGCCTGGATGCCATCCTCCCCGGAGGTCAGATTCAGAACAGAATTGGAAATGCTGATCCAGCCCAGGGTCTCGTCTGTGTCGTTGGTGGATCGAATGGCGTCCTCTCCGCATTCCACGGTGATGCTGGCACTGTCAACGGTGTTGGAATCCTTGCCGTTGATGCCATTGCCCACGGCGTTCACCGTGAGGTCCACGTCATAGATCTGCAGGGTGTCCTTGCCGGTAATGCCGTTTCGGTAGTTTCCGTTCACCGTCAGACTGCCGGTGCCCTGAAGCACCAGGTCCGATTTGCTGTACAGGCAGGCATTGGGCTCATCATCTTCGGCAGAGGACCGGCTGTCCGCAAAGGTATAGCTGCTGCCGTCCGTCAGGGTGTTTTCCGTGTTTTCCATCACATGGATGGTGGTGACGGCGGACTTATAAATGTAGATGGGGCTGCCGGTGGAACAGGTGATATCCGCGCCATTGAGCACCAGCGTCACGTCACCGCCCTTGGCGTCCACCAGGATGCGGCCTTCCGTCAGCGTGCCGCTGACCGCATAGGTGCCACCCTCCGAAATGGTGATGACGCCGTTTTCTGCGCTGGCTCCGCTGCCGTTGATCTGGGCGGAAGTCCCACTCAGGGTGATTTTCACAGAAGACGCCAGATCGACCGTGGCCGGGGTGCGGGGATGCGCTGCGTCGTCTGCACCTGCAAATATGTATTGGGTCGCCAGCTGGGCTGCGCCGGGCTCGGTGCCCGTTTGAGTCGTGGTTTTCGCCTGACAGCCGCAGAGCAAAGCTGCCGAAAGCAGCCATGCCGCGGCTTGTTTTCCGCATTTCATAGGAAAGAGCCTCCTTTTGGTTTTCGCCATCAGTAGACACCTGTAAGCTAAAGCATAGCTAAAGATTCGTCTTAAGTTTCCCTTTAGGAAACAGGTGCATGATAAGGCTACCATCGAACAAGGAGGCACTGAAATGACCGGAACGGTTCCATGCAGCTTTCGGCGTGTAGAGAAGAAATATCTTCTGACGCCCCAGCAATATCAACAGGTGTGTGCGGGCATGGCCGCTTATATGGAGGCCGATCAATACACCCATTACACCATCTGCAACCTGTATTACGACACGGAGGACTACGCTCTCATTCGGGCGTCGCTGGAAAAACCGGTTTATAAGGAAAAGCTGCGGATGCGCAGCTACGGCATTCCAGGCAACCGGGACAAGGTATTTATGGAGCTGAAAAAGAAGTATGACGGCGTGGTGTATAAGCGCCGAGTGGTCATGGAGGCATCAGCCGCCCAGCGGTACATCTCCCACGGCATCCAACCGGAACATGAAGAGCAGATTCACCATGAAATCGACTGGTTCATGCGCTTTTACCAGCCGGAACCCCGGGTATTTATCGGCTATGAGCGGGAGGCCTATGCGGGCATTGAGCTGCCGGATCTTCGGATCACCTTTGATACCGGCCTTCGCTGGCGCACGGATCATCTGGATCTGCGGCAGGGGCAGGAGGGAAACCCTCTGCTGCCGCCCGATCAGATTTTGATGGAGATCAAGATCCCCGGCGCAGCCCCGGTATGGCTGGCCCATCTTCTCAGTGAGATTGAAGCCTATCCCACGTCCTTTTCCAAGTACGGCACCTATTACAAACAGCAGATTCTGGGGCAGACCGCCCCGCAAAAACTTCAGTTGGAGGTCATGACCTGTGCTTAATTCCATCATTACCGGAACGGAGATCACGCTGGATGCTTTTTTGATGTGTACCGGCGTCTCCCTGATCCTGGGCCTGGCGATCGCAGGCCTGTGCATGTATAAAAGCCGTTATTCCCAGAGCTTTGTGGTAACGCTGGCCATGCTGCCCGCCGTGGTGGAGCTGGTCATCATGCTGGTAAACGGCAACATCGGCGCGGGCGTGGCTGTGGCAGGCACCTTCGGCCTGGTGCGGTTCCGATCCGTGGCAGGCACTGCCCGGGAAATCGGCATGATTTTCCTGGCCATGGCCATCGGTCTTGCCACCGGCATGGGCTATGTGGCGCTGGCGGTGCTGTTCTTCTGCATCATGGCGGCCTTCTCTCTGATTCTGTCGGCTGTCCGCTTCGGCGGCGGAAATGCCAATGAGCGTGACCTGAAAATCACCATTCCGGAGAGTCTGGACTATGACGGTCTGTTCAACGACCTGTTTCAGAAGTACACCGCCTCTGCGGAGCTGGAGCGTGTCAAGACCAGCAATATGGGCACCATGTATGAGCTGGACTACAAGATCGTTCTGAAGGGCAGCTCTGTGCCAAAGGAGTTCCTGGACGCCCTGCGTTGCCGCAACGGCAATCTGAATATCGTCTGCGGCAGGCCGGTCACCAAAGAATCTCTTTGACGGCTGCTTTGGGAATTGATATGATCTCAGTTAGAAATTGTGGATGAAACGGGGGGATTCCCATGCGATTGCTGATCGCTGAGGACGATCTGGACCTGGCTGAGGCGCTGGTCGCATTCCTGGAACGAAATCAATACGTTGTGGATGCCGTCCACAATGGCGGCGACGCCTTTGACTACGCCATGTCCGGCAATTATGACGGCATCATCCTGGATATTATGATGCCGGTCATGGACGGACTGCTGGTTCTGAGCAAGCTGCGTGCGGAACACCTCTCCACGCCGGTTATGCTGCTGACTGCGAAGGGAGCGAAAAATGACCGCATCACCGGCTTCGATACCGGAGCGGACGATTATCTTCCCAAGCCCTTTGCGCCGGATGAGCTGCTGGCCCGCCTGCGGGCCATGCTGCGCCGGAGCGGCGATTTCAAGCCCACCATTCTCCGGTTCGGCGATCTGAGTCTGGATTGCACCGGCGGTACCGTCCGCTGCGGCGGGTGTACAGAGCGGCTCAGCGGTAAGGAGTTCCAGGTACTGGAACTGTTCATGCGGTCCCCCAACGCGGTGCTGTCTGCCGACAGGATCATGGAGCACGTCTGGGGCTGGGACTCCGAGTCGGAGATCAATGTGGTCTGGGTGCATATCTCCAATCTGCGAAAGAAGCTGAAAGCCATCGGCTCCACGGTGTCCATCCGGGCCAGCCGCGGCCTTGGCTATATATTGGAGGTGCAGGCATGATCGAACAACTGCGGCGCAGTTTTATCAAAAGTGCCATGCTGTCTGTCACCCTGGTGCTGGTGCTGCTCATCGGATCGGTCAATCTGGTAAATGCCTGGTCCGTAAACCGCGATCTGAATAATATGCTGATCATGCTGGCAGAAAACCGTGGTTCCATGCCCAACTATTCTCCGCGTGACAAGGATGCTATCAAGCCAAAGGACCGCCAACCCGCCAATTTTAACGCGGAGACGCCGTTTTCCACCCGTTTTTTTGTTCTGCGCTATACAAATGACGGTCAGCTCCTGAATACGAATCTGGATCATATTGCATCTGTCACGGAAGCAGATGCCGATACCTATTTGCAGTTTGCGCTGTCCCATGGTGCGGGCACCGGGTACCGAGACACCTACAAATACCGTATCGTGGAGTCAGAGGATGGTAACTGGCTGGCTGTTTTCCTGGATTGCCGGGATGAACTGCACTCCATCCGGGACTATGGGATCGCCTCTATTCTTGCATTGGCCGCGTGTATCGGTTTGGTATATGTGCTGATCCTGGTACTGTCCCGCAAGGCCATGGCCCCGGTGGCTCAGAGCGTGGAGAAGCAGAAGCAGTTCATTACCGATGCCAGCCACGAACTGAAAACGCCGCTGACGGTGATCATCACCAGCCTGAAGGTGTTGGAGATGGATGTCGGCCCTCAGAAGTGGATCGACAAGGCCCAGGGTCAGGTGGAGCATCTGCGGAAGCTGGTGAATCAGTTGGTGACACTCTCCCGCCTGGACGAAGAAAAGCCGCCTCTGACATTGGCGGAATTCAACATCAGCGAGGCGGTACAGGAGACGGCGGAATCCTTCCGGGACTTTGCGGCAGCCAATGACCGTACTTTGGAGCTGGCAGTCGCCGGGGAACTGACCTATTACGGCGACGAGTATGCCATCCGGCAGCTGGTTTCCATCCTGATAGATAACGCGGTGAAGTATTCGGACGAAGGCGGACGCATTCGCCTGACCTTGAAGAAGGCAAAAAAGGGCGTACTGCTCCGTGCCTTCAACACCTGCCCGGAAATAGATATTGCGGAGACTGACAAACTCTTTGATCGGTTCTATCGGGTGGACAAGTCCCGTTCCAAGCAGTCCGGCGGTTTTGGCATCGGCCTTTCTATCGCCCGTGGGATTACGGAGGCGCACGGCGGCTCCATCCGGGCAAACTGCCCGGATCCCCGCTCCATCGAATTCACGGTAACCTTGAAGCAGCCCTCCAGAAAGAAAGCAGAAAAATGAAGAGGGCCCCATATCTGCAATGCAGATATGGGGCCCTCAGCTTGTCAAAGAACCTCGCCGGTGGCGAGGTTCTTCTGGTATAATAGGAG
>CAMFAL010000018.1 GCA_945948185.1 uncultured Clostridia bacterium
ACCAGATGGTCATCCTGGCCCGGGACCTGGCCAAGAAGATCGAGGAAGAGATGGAATATCCCGGCCAGATCAAGGTCCATGTCCTGCGGGAGACCAAAGTGGTCGAATACGCAAAGTAAAAACAGCATTGAAAAATCCTCCGTGGAATCACCACGGAGGATTTTAGACTGTCGATAAACCAGAAAATCTTGTGCGCCGGGAAGGAAGATAGTTACGAAAGAAATCCAGGAGGGGTGTCTTTCGTTTTAAATCAAAAATTTTTCGAACTTTATGAAGTTCGAAAAACTTGCAGCAGCTTGTCGAAAAAACTTTTTCGACCAGCTGAATCCTCCGTGGAATCACCATGGAGGATTTTTTCAGCAAAAAACAGCAAGACCGGCTGAAACTTGCCGGTCTTGCCTGATGGATGTCATATAACGTATAGATGACTGAAAGATGCTCCTTACGCCAGGAAGCCCTTCAGGATGCACTCCTCCGCTTCCTCGGGCGTCAGGCCCAGAGTCTCCAGCTTCAGGAGCTGGTCGCCGGCGATCTTGCCGATGGCGGCCTCGTGGACCAGCTGGGCCTCGGTGCAGTTGGCGGTAATGGCGGGAATGGACTTGATCTTGGCGTCGCCCATGATGATGGAGTCGCACTGCACATGGCCGAAGCACTGGGCGTTGCCAACCATCCGGGGATAGAACACCTGGCTGGACTGATCCTGAGCCACGGACCGGGAGATGACCCGGCCCTTGGAATCCTCGCCGTCCAGCACGATCTCCATGTCGCTCTCGGCCACCTGGTCACCGTGGGTCAGCAGCCGCTCGGTAATGATGGCCTCGGCGCCCTTGCCGCAGACAATCTTGGTGTACCGCTTGGTGGAGTCGATTCCACGGATCTGGGTGGTCTCCATCTGAATGGTGGCGCCCTCCTCCAGATACACGACGGTCTGGGGATTCATGATCTTGCCGCCCTTGCCGTCGCCCTCCCCGTAGTGCTTCTCCGTGTACTTCACGCGGGAGTTTTTACCTACATAGAAGGTGTGAACGCCGTCATGGCGGCTGGTCTGGTCGCCGCAGTTGTGGATGCCGCAGCCCGCCACAATGTTCACGTCGCAGTTTTCTCCGATATAGAAGTCGTTATAGACCATTTCCTCAATGCCGGGCTTGGTGATGATGACAGGAATGTGGCAGGTCTCGCCCACAGTGCCGTCCTTCACCCGGATGTCAATGCCAGACTTGCCGTCGGTTTTGCTGGTGATTTCGATGTGCTCGGTGCTCTGACGGCCGTCGCAGCCGCTGTCCTTCCGGATGTTGAAGGCGCCCACGGGTTTGCCCAGCATGTCCGCGATCTTTTCCAGAAGCTCGCGGTCGATCTCGTTCTCCATCATTACGCCTTCACCTCCTTCGTCAGTACCGGGCAGCCGCCCAGGGTGTCCGCCAGAATCTGAGGCAGAATGTCTGCCGCCGTGCCCCGATGACGAATGGTGCCGTCGCCAACTACAATGACCTCGTCCGCCAGGGAGATGATACGCTCCTGGTGGGAAATGATGATCATGGTGGCCTTGCCGGTGCGGTGGATCTGCTCAAAGGTCTCCGTCAGCCGGGCGAATGACCACAGGTCGATTCCGGCCTCCGGCTCGTCGAAGATCATCAGCTGGCTGTTGCGGGCCAGAATGGAGGCGATCTCAATGCGCTTGACTTCACCGCCGGAGAGGGACACATCTACCTCCCGTTCCAGGTAGTCATTGGCGCACAGGCCCACCCGGGTCAGGTACTGGCAGCACTTGTCCTTGGACAGCTTTTCATCACCGCTGGCCAGAGTCAGAAGGTCCCGGACCGTCAGGCCCTTGAAGCGGGGAGGCTGCTGGAAGCCGTAGCTGATGCCCAGGCGGGCCCGCTCGGTGATGGTCAGATTGGTAACGTCCTGGCCGTTCCAGAGAATCTGGCCGGAGGTGGGAGTCACCAGGCCCATGATAATCTTGGCCAGGGTGGTTTTGCCGCCGCCGTTGGGGCCGGTAAAGACCACCAGACGGTGGTCGTCGATGGTGAGGGAAATATCCTTCAGAATATCCAGCTGCTCCTCGCCTTCGCGAACGGAGTAACTGATGTGTTTCAGTTCCAGCATGGAACGGGACCTCCTTTAGTGGAAAAAATGCTTAAGCTCAACTATTTTAGCAGAAACTGTCTGAAAATGCAATCATTACCCGCCGGGTTTCAGGGTTATTTTATCCGTTTTCAGGAAAAAACCACCCCCAATGCCAGCGGCGGGTTCCGACAGCCGGTCCCCCGGCATAGACTGGAGGGAAAAGGAGGGACGCTCTATGGAACAGAGTGCACAGAATCATCCGGAGGTATACGATTTCCGGCAGTATGACCGCATCTGGCAGCGGGTGGCGCCCACGTTGGAGCCTTATCCCAGTCCTGGACGGGGGAGCGCTGCCCAGCAGGAGCCTGTGGAGGCAGCCTCCCAGGCAGAGAACAGCCAGATGCCCGGCACGGCCCTGACCCCCGCCCAGGTTCGCCAGGAGAGTACCCTGCCCGGGGCGGAGCGGAACCCCTGCTGCATGGGTTCCGCCGCGGCGGAGATGCTGGAGGTGCTGACGGGCTTTGTAGAGGGGGAACTGGCGGACCAGCGGTATTACCAGACTCTGGCCCGGCAGGCGCCCTCCTGGGCCCGGCAGCAGCTGCGGGACATTGCCGCCGACGAAGGCAGCCATGCCCGGCGCCTGATGGCGGTCTATTTCCTGATCACCGGGGAGTGCTATCGGCCCACCATCCACTGTGACCGCATCTATCTGCCGGGCTGGTGCGCGGCCCTGCGGGAGCGGTATCACGAGGAGGCCTGCGGCGGACTGAACTATGTCCGGGCGGCGGAGGGGACAACCGACCCCTGCCTGGCCCGTCTGCTGGATGAACTGAGTGCCGATGAGTACCGGCACGCGGACACCATGCTGCGGATGCTGGAGCGCAGCCTGCGGCGCTGAGAAAAGGCCGTTGCGCATGGCGATGGAATGTGGTATGATGAAGCTGCAAAAACTTCCTTCGCGCATGGGCGTGGGAACAGGAGGCAGCGAATGAACAAAGTCATTACCATCAGCCGCGAATACGGCGCGGGCGGTCATACTATCGGTAAGCGTGTGGCCCAGGAGCTGGGCATTGAAATCTATGACAAGGACATCGTCCGGGAGACGGTGCGGGCCAGCGGGTTCGAGACCGAAGTGGTGCAGGAGGAGGAAGAGGATGTCTCCAAGGCCAGCGCCTTCCTGAAGAGCCTCTGCTCCAGCAGCGTCCACTACCGGGACCCGCAGGAGGTTATCCATGAGGTGCAGACGGCGGTGATCCTGCAGTTCGCCAAAAAGGGCCCCTGTGTCATCCTGGGCCGCTGTGCCGACGATATTCTGCGGGAGAGCGGTGTGGAGGCGCTGAACGTCTTTATCCACGCCGACGATTTGCACCGGGCGGTACGTATCAGCGAGATGACCGGCGTCACCAATGCCACGGAGCTGCAGAAGCTGATGGCCAAGAAGGACAGCAGCCGCCGCAACTACTATGAGCACTATACCCGCAAGAAGTGGGGCGACAGCCACAACTATGACCTGACGCTGGACAGCGGCAAGCTGGGCGTTGATCTGTGCGTGCGGATGATCGTGGAGGCCGCTAAAGCCGGAGAATAAGCGAAGTGATCCAATGACCGGGGAATTTTTCTCCGGTCATTTTCGTTGCTCCGAAGCCGGTTTTGTGTTATACTGGCATCAATTTTGGAGAATACGAGGAGACTAGCATGTTTACCGGATTTACCGACGAGACCGTGGACTTCATGTGGGGCATCCGCTTCAACAACGAGCGGACTTGGTTCGAGGCCTACAAGGAGACCTACCTGACCCAGTTTTACCAGCCCATGCGGGAGCTGGGAGACGAGCTGTACGATTTCATCCGGGACAAGCGGCCTGACGCGGGACTCATCCGCAAGGTAAGCCGCATCTACCGGGACGCCCGCCGCCTCCATGGCCGGGGACCCTATAAGGAAAGCCTGTGGTTTTCTGTGGAGCAGCCCTCGGAGATGTGGACGGCCCGCCCTACCTTCTGGTTCGAGCTGATGCCGGAGGGCTGGAGCTACGGCATGGGCTACTATATGGCAAAGCCCCTGACCATGGCAAAGCTCCGGGCCCGGATGGACCGGGACCCCAAGCCCATGGAAAAGCTGACCCGGGCGCTGAACGGACAGACGGAGTTCGTCCTGGAGACAGAGGACTATAAAAAGCCCCGGAGCCAGCCTGCCTCGGATTTGCTGGCTCCCTGGTACCGGGCCAAGTCCTTCGCTATCTGCCACAATGACAAGCTGACGGACGAGCTGTTTTCACGGGACATCGTGGACCGGCTCAAGACCGGTTTTGAATTTCTGCTGCCCTATTATGATTATTTTGTGACCCTGGACGGAGACCCTAACCCCAGGGACGCTTAAAAAAGGAGATCGAGAATATGAGAGCCTGTCCCGAAAGAGAAGCAGCCCTGGCGCTGCTGAAAAAGTACAATGCCGAACCCTTTCACATCCAGCATGCCCTGACGGTGGAGGGCACCATGCGGTGGTACGCCAACGAACTGGGTTACGGTGAGGACGCCGATTTCTGGGCCACGGTGGGCCTGCTCCACGATGTGGACTTTGAACAGTGGCCGGAGGAGCACTGTCTGAAAGCACCGGAGCTGCTGGCGGAGATCGGCTGCTCCGACGAGTTCATCCATGCGGTTTGCTCCCACGGCTACGGCCTCTGCTGCGACGTGGAGCCCACCCATGAGATGGAGAAGGTGCTCTTCGCGGCGGACGAGCTGACGGGCCTCATCGGCGCCGCCGCCCGGATGCGCCCCAGCAAGAGCTGCCAGGACATGGAGGTCAGCTCCCTCAAGAAAAAGTTCAAGGACAAGAAGTTCGCCGCCGGCTGCTCCCGGGATGTGATTAAGGAGGGCGCCGAGCGCCTGGGCTGGACTCTGGAGGACCTGATGGAAAAGACAATCATGGCCATGCGTTCCTGTGAGGACAGCGTCAACGCTGCCGTGGAAGCCCTGTAAACAGAAAAAGAGTGTCCGGGAATCCCGGACACTTTTTTCATGCTTCCTGCTGGAACTTCCGCAGACTCCGGTTCAGCGCCCGGGTGTCCCGCCAGCAGGCCACCTGCTCACCGAACCAGATGGCCCATAGGCTGATTTCCAGTATGGCAATCAGCACGATGTCCCCCCAGAGAGGAACACCGGGGAACCAGCCGAACACCAGCGCGCCTCCGATATACAGTACGTTGGCGCAGGCCACCCACGCTGCCAGCCATCCTTTGGACGACCACTGCCCGGCGGGCAGTACCGCATACTGGATGGCGGCAAAGGCAAAGCTGACCAGCAGCATTTCCAGCATGATCCATACATTGACGGCGAACCGACCCTGGAGTGCCTCCGTAATGCCCTGGAAGACTACGAGGGCAGTGGTGTACAGACTCATGTAGAGCTTGACCTCCATGCCCCAGTAATAAAAGCGCAGAAATTGTTTCATAACAGCCTCCTTCACATTCCCAGCCGCTCCCGCAGCAGCGGCCCGTAGTGCCGGGAGATCATGACCTTCTCCCCGTTGCGCATGGTGGCCTCGATGCGGCTCCCAGCGCAGCTTTTCGGCTGCCGGATACCGTGGAGATTCACTACCATGGACCGGCTCACCCGGCAGAAACCCAGTGCTTCGTAGCGGCTCTCCAGCTCCGCCAGGGTCAGGGCGGTGCGCCGCACCGTGTCCTCGCAGTACAGCCAGGTCCGATTATCCACAGATTCGGCATACAGCACCTCGCCGGGACGGAGGAACACCATCTGTTTGTCCTCGGTCCAGCCGCAGATGGTCTGCATCCCGGAACGCAGCAGCGAAAGCACATGGAGCATCTCATCATCCAGCTCCCGGCAGCGCAGCACGATCTCGTTTTCCGGTACATCCCTGTGTTCCACTGTGATCTTCATGGTCTCCTCCTTTGTCAGCTGACAGGATGAGCATAGCCCATGGAGGGGAAAAAAGGCAAGAGATGTGCCGGCAAGATGCGGTTTCGGCAGGGCAAAATGCAGAAAAACGCAAGGGCGGCATCCCTTGCGTTTTGTTTAGAGAAACAGCCGAACCGCGCACCAGACCATCAGCAGGGCCATGACCTTGTTGACGATGGCGGCGTACCGGGAGAACAGCACCCGCAGCAGGGCGCCGGACCCCGCCCAGCACAGGTTCAGGCAGAAGCCCAGAAAAGCCAGCAGCAGGGCGAACAGCAGCAGTGTCGCCGGCCGCCCCTGGTACAGGGGGAGCACATAGCTCTGCATGGACACGATGCAGTAGACGTAGATCTTGGGATTGACAAATTGGAGGAAAAACCCATCCCGGAATCCGCTCCGGGTGGCAGCCGTGTCTCCCACGGCGCCTGCCCGCCAGGTTTTCCAGGCCAGGTACAGGATGTAGCAGGCGCCCAGCACCAGCATAGGCTTTCGAATGGAGGGGATCAGGGCCTCCAGCGTGCTGCATAGCAGCGTACAGGCCAGGGAGACGATGGAGAAGCCCGCCCAGATGCCGAAGATGTAGGGAAGGGTCCGCCGGAAGCCCAGTCGGCTGCCGTTGGACATGGAGGACAGGGTGTTGGGTCCCGGCGTTCCGGCGGTGACCAGGACGTAGAGGAAAAAGCGCGCCCAGGGGAACATGAAAATACCTCCCGATATGGCACAGCCCGGACTTTCGTCCGGGCTGTTTTCAAAGCAAAACTGCTTTATTCCATGGAAATAATATAGTAGTAAACAGGCTGTCCGCCGGGAAGAACGGCAATCTCCGCGTCGGGGCACACGGCCTGGAAGGCGTCGGCGGCCTTCTGTGCGTCCTCCTCGGAGACATCCTCGCCGTAGTACAGGGAGATGAAGGTGGCGCCTCGCTCCAAGGCGTCGGCGGCCAGTTTCTCCAGCAGGGTATCCAGAGAGGTATCGGTGCCGAAGAGCTTGCCCTCCTCCAGAGCCAGATAGTCGCCTTCCTTGATATCGAAGCCGTCGAAGTCGGAGTTCCGGGCGGCGTAGGTGATCTGGGCGGTGGTGACAGTGGACAGACAATCCTCCATGGCGGAGGCAATGTCCGCTGCCTCGGGGGCCTCAAAGTCCACGTTCATCATGGCGGTGATGCCCTGGGGTACGGTCTTGGTGGGGATGACGATGACGGTCTTTTCCGTCAGGGCATCGCACTGCTGGGCGGCCATGATGATGTTGCCGTTATTGGGCAGCACGAATACCACCTCGGCGGGGATCTTGTCCACGCCCTCCAGAATGCTCTCGGTAGAGGGGTTCATGGTCTGCCCGCCGGACACCACGCCGTCGGCGCCCAGATCCCGGAACACGTCTGCCAGACCGTCACCGGCGCAGACCGCCAGGAAGCCGTATTTTTTCTCGGGAGCAGCCACCATATGACCGCCCTCCTGGGCGGAGGCGGCTTCCAGCTCCGCCTCCACGGCATCCAGGTCGTCGGTGCTCTGGGCCTGCCGTCCGGCAGCCAGATTCTCCGCCTGGGTACGCATGTTTTCAATCTTGGCCAGCTCCAGGATGCCGTACTTCTGGGCCTCGTTCAGAGCACTGCCGGGAATGTCGGTATGGACATGGACCTTGAAGGCACCGTCGTCCTCTCCAATCACCAGACTGTCGCCGATGCTGTTGAGGTACTCCCGCAGGGGCTCCAGGTTTACATCCGGCCGGGGCTTGCGGACGATGAACACGGTGTCGAAGGTGAAGGTGATATCCTCCTCGGAGAGGGCGGCAAAGTCGGCCTTCTCCTGAGCCTGGGTGTTTTCCGCCAGCTCGGGCATGGGTTCGCCCCGCATCTCGGCCAGCATACCCTCCAGGATCAGCAGATAGCCCTTGCCGCCGGCATCCACCACGCCGGCCTTTTTCAGGACGGGATTCATGTCGGTGGTCTGGGCCAGGGCGTCGTAGCCCTCCCGGATGGTCTCTTCCAAAACGGCTTCCAGATCGGTGACTCCTGCGGCGGCCACGTCCACAGCCCGCTTGGCGGCCAGGCGGGAGACGGTCAGGACCGTGCCCTCGGCGGGCTTCATGACCGCCTTGTAGGCGGCGGAGACACCCTCCTGCATGGCGGCGGCGAAGGTGGCGGCATCGGCGGCTTCCTTGCCCTTCAGGCCCTTGGACATGCCGCGGAACAGCAGGGAGAGAATGACGCCGGAGTTGCCCCGGGCACCCCGCAGCAGGGCGGAGGCGGTGACAGAGGCAGCCTGATCTAGGGTAGCGGGGGTAATCTTATGGAGCTCTGCCACAGCGGTGGCAATGGTCATGGACATGTTGGTGCCGGTGTCTCCGTCGGGGACGGGGAACACGTTCAGGTCGTTGATGGCTTGCTTCTGTGCGGTAATAGCGGCGGCGCCGTGCAGCACCATCTGCTTAAACAGCGCACCGGTGATCTGTTCGTTCATTGACTCAGCTCCTCCTTACAGGGTCATGGAGTCCACGCACACATCCACGGCCTTGACGGTCACGCCGGTGTTGCGGGTCACCACATAGCGGACCTCGTTCATGATGGAGCGGCAGACCGCAGGAAGGTTGACACCGTTCTCCACGATGATGTGGAGCTCGATGGAAATGGAGTTGTCGTCGTGATACGTGATGCTGACACCCTTGCTCATGGCCTCGCGGCGCAGCAGATGGACCAGTCCGTCGGTCATGGAGCGGTAGGCCATGCCCTTGACGCCGAAGCAGTTGGTGGCGGCGATGCCGGCGATGTTGGAAAACACGGCGCTGCTGACGGAGATCTCACCTTGTTCAGACTTGAATTGGATCATGAGAACGTCCTTTCTTTCCTTGTATTGCAGAGGAAGTGGAGGGCACTTCCAGGGGTATGCGTACTTTTAGAGTTTTATTATATACGATTCTTCTGTAAAGTACAAGTCCCAAAAAGAAATCGCGGAGAAGGGGAAAAACTATTGAAATACAAGGGACTTTGCCGTAAAATAAAGCAACAGTGAAAAAGCAATGGTTCCGGTCCGCTTTCCGGAACGTCGGAAAGAGTGATGCGGATGCAAAAAGGGCCGCTGTATGTGATGGGCTGTTATATCTTCTGGGGCCTGCTGCCGGTTTTCTGGAAGCAGCTGGCGGCGGTGGATTCCCTGTATGTGCTGGGCAGCCGGATCCTTTGGTCCGTTGTATTTACAAGCGTGCTGCTTGCCCTGCGGAGCGGACGGTTCGCGGGCGTGCGGGCTGTGTTCCTAGATAAGCGGGAGTGGCTGCGGCTGACCTTGGCCGGCTGTACGATCTGCGTCAACTGGGGGACCTTCATCTGGGCGGTGAACAGCGGGCATCTGCTGGATTCCAGCCTGGCCTACTACATGAATCCCATCCTGGCCATCCTGGTGGGTACCGTTGTGTTCCGGGAGAAGCTGACCCACGTCCAGTGGCTTGCCGTGGCCGTCACCTTTGCCGGCCTGGTCATCACAATCCTCCGGTACCGGCAGATCCCGTGGATCGCGCTGGTGATCGGCGGGAGCTTCGCGGTGTACGGGGCGCTGAAAAAGACCGTCCGGACGGATGCGCTGACCTCCATGTTTGTGGAGACGCTGATGCTGGCCCCGGTGTTTCTGGCGCTGATGCTGTGGATGGAGGCCCAGGGCAGGGGGGCGGCCGGTGTGCTGCATGGATGGCAGTGGCTGCTGCTGCCCGTGGCGGGCATTGTGACGACGGTGCCGCTGCTGTTGTTTTCGGCGGGGATGAAGACCACCTCCATGACGGTCTCCGGCATTCTGATGTATATCAATCCCACGCTGCAGTTACTGATCTCCGTGTGGCTGTACCATGAGGAATTCACCACCACCCACGCTATCTTGTTTGCCTTTGTCTGGAGCGGACTGGCGCTGTATCTGGGTGCGGGATGGCTGAAAAAAGGCATTCTCAAGAAGGAGGAACATCCATGCGCGTAATCACCGGCTCCGCCAGAGGGCGGCGCCTGAAGGAACTGGAGGGAATGGAGACCCGCCCTACCACCGACCGGGTCAAGGAGGGGCTTTTCAGCATCATCCAGTTCGATATTGAGGGCCGCCGGGTACTGGACCTCTTCGCCGGCACCGGCCAGTTGGGCATTGAGTGTCTCAGCCGGGGGGCGGCCTCCGCGGTGTTCGTGGACCGCCGGGCCGACGCGGTGAAGCTCATTAAAGAGAACCTGAAGGTTACGGACCTGGCGGACCGGGCCCGGGTGGTCTCCGGGGATTCTATGGAGTTTCTGAAATCCCTGCGGGAGAAATTCGACCTGATCTTTCTGGATCCGCCCTATGCGGCGGGGCTGCTGGAGCCGGCCATCGCTCACATCGCAAGGTTTGACATTTTGGCGCCCCATGGTATAATTGTGGCGGAACATCCGGCGGGCACGGCCCTGCCGGCGCTGCCGGCGCCTTACCGGCTCCATCGCACCTACCGCTACGGCAAGATCGGCCTGACCATCTACCGGCGTGACCAAGACCAACAGAACGGGGAATCAACCTTATGAGAACAGCTATCTGCTCCGGCAGCTTTGATCCTATCACCCTGGGCCACCTGGACGTGATCCGGCGGGCTGCCGCCTGCTTTGACAAGATATGGGTCTGTGTCAGCCCCAATGCGGAGAAAAAGAACCAGCTGTTTACACCGGAACAGAAGCTCCGGCTGGTACAGGCGGCGGTGGCCGACCTGCCCAACGTGGAGGCGGAGCTGTTTCCGGGCCTCCTGGCGGATTACGCCGTGGACCACGGCGCCAATGTGATTGTCCGGGGCGTGCGCAACACCACGGATTTCGACGTGGAGTACCAGATGGCCCTGATCAACCGCGGCATTCATCCCCAGCTGGAGAGCATGCTGCTGCCCGCCAGTGCGGAATATCAGCACTTCAGCTCCTCCATGGTCCGGGAAATGATCCGTTACCACCAGCCGCTGGAGAAGTACCTCCCGGCGTCTATTATCCCCCTGGTGCGGGATATGACTGAGAAAAAAGGAGAATGAACCATGGCAAACAGTGATATCAATCGCCTGATCGATATGTTGTATGAGCGGATCGAGGACGCCAAGGCCCCCGCACTGAAGCCCAATATGAGCATGGTGGACCGGGATGAGATGCTGGACCTGCTGGACGAACTGCGGGCCGCTCTGCCGGTGGAGATCAAGCGGGCCCAGGAGCTGCTGGCGGCCCGGGAGAAATTCGTGGACGACGCTAAGCGGGACGTGGAGCGCATGATGCGCCAGGCGGAGCTGGAGGCTAAGACCAAGGTCTCTGACAGCGAGGTGCTGTACGCCGCCAAGGAGAAGGCCCGTCAGATCATCGCCCACGCCGAAGAGCGCTCCCGCCAGCTGTACCAGGTGGCCAACGAGTACGCTGAGGATGCCTTGGCCCGGACGGAGGAGGCGGTCCAGGCCGCTCTGGACGAGGTAAAGCAGTCCCGGGTCCAGTTCCGCAGCGCCTCTGCCGAAAAGATGCAGGAGCAGCGGCAGAAGCTGGAGGCCAAGACCGCCCAGACGGAAGAGGACGTCTGAGGGCCGGTCGACTGTAATCCATAAAATTTTGTAAAAAACGACGGGAAAATTCCGAAAACTTTTTACGCATGTTCTAGATTTGGGGGCATTACTTTCTGCTATCGGGGTGCCGGCACAAGATGTTGTGTCGACACCCTCTTTTTATTTTACGTCAACCGAACAGGGAAGTGCGGAAAGAGAGCTAAAAAGGCCCAAATACCGGAAAAATACCATATTTTCCTTCATTCTTGTCGGAAAAAAATCCTTGCATTTTTGGGTGAATTTGTTATACTCAAACTACAAGGTGGGGAAAAGTGGGGGCTTTTGGATGCCTAGTGCCACTCTTTCCCCATTCTGTCCCAAAAAGAGGGGGAAGGGGGCGGCATTCATGGCGCGGCTGATGGGAAAATCCAACAACAGCATTGACACCAAGGGCCGCCTGGTGATCCCCTCCAACATGCGGGAGGCGCTGGGTGATACCTTTTATATCACCATCGGCGCCGAGCACTGCCTGACCATCTATCCCCAGGCCAAGTGGGAGCAGATGTCCGAGGACATGGATGACCTGCCCTACACCGAGGCCCGGGCTCTGACTCTGCTGTATGCCAATGCGGTGGAGTGCGAGCCGGATAGCCAGGGCCGCGTGCTGATTCCCGCTACCCTCAGGAAGTATGCCGGACTGAAAAAGACCGCCACCATTGTTGGCCTGAATACCTCTGCCGAGATCTGGGACGAGGAGACCTGGGCCGAGCGGGAGCGGCGGATGCTGGAGGACGACGACATGGCGGCCGCCATGGATGCCCTGGCCCGCGCCCGGCGGAGCCGTGGGTGAGAAGCCATGGAATACACACACAAATCCGTTCTTTTGAACGAGTGCATTGAAGCACTGAACATCCGCCCCGACGGGGTATACGTAGACGGTACACTGGGCCGTGCGGGACACTCAAGAGAGATCGTCCAGAGGCTTGCAACCGGCCGGCTCATTTGTATCGACAGAGACATGGCAGCCATCGAAGCCGCCAGGGAGCGGCTGGCTCCATGGATGGACCGGGTGACGCTGGTCCATGGCAACTTTGCGGAGC
This sequence comes from uncultured Clostridia bacterium, assembly GCA_945948185.1. Lineage (GTDB taxonomy): Bacteria > Bacillota > Clostridia > Oscillospirales > Oscillospiraceae > Oscillibacter. Next base: position 12,581 of record CAMFAL010000018.1, read on the forward strand.
TGGACCAGGAACTGCGGGAGGCCGGAATTACCGGCGCCGACGGAATGCTCTTTGATCTGGGCGTCTCGTCTCCACAGCTGGATGATGCCTCCCGGGGCTTTTCCTACATGCAGGACGCTCCGCTGGACATGCGGATGGACACCTCCGCTCCCCTGACCGCCCATGAGGTGGTCAACGGCTGGAGCTATGAGGAGCTGCGCCGCATCTTATATGAGTACGGCGAGGAGCGCTACGCCCCCGCCATTGCCAAGGCCATTGTACGGACCCGGGAGACCCGGCCCATTGAGACCACCCTGGAGCTGGTGGACATCATCAAGGGAGCCATGCCCCCGGCGGCCCTGCGGGAGAAGCAGCACCCCGCCAAGCGTAGCTTCCAGGCCATCCGCATCGCCGTCAACGGCGAGCTGGAGGCTCTGCCCCCCATGCTGAAGGCGGCGGTGGACTTCCTGAATCCCGGCGGACGGCTGGCGGTCATTACTTTCCACTCTCTGGAGGACCGCATCGTCAAGCGCGCCATGCAGGACATGGCCCGGGGCTGCACCTGCCCGCCGGAGTTTCCGGTGTGCGTCTGCGGCAAGAAGCCTAAGATTAAGGTGCTGACCCGGAAGCCCATCGTTTCCGGAGAGGAAGAGTTGGAAGAGAACCCCCGCGCGAGAAGCGCGAAGCTGCGGGTGGCGGAGAAATGCGAGAGCTTTGACCTGTAAGATCAGAGCCGGAACACACTGACGCCGAGAACGGCAAAACAGGGACAGGCCGATGGCCTGGTCCGGTGATTCGAATGATAGGGCCCCGCAGAAGCGGAGCTTTTGCGAGGAAAGGAGAGAGCACGATGGCAGCGACGGCACGGGACTTGAGATACCGGCAGAGCGGACATGCCGTGGATGGCAGTCTGGCCCGTGATCTGGATTGGGCCGTCCGGGAACGGGAACTGCGCCACGCCGGGGAAGCCCCCCGTCACCAGGAACGGGAACAGGTCCGGCAGCAGCCCAAGGTCCATGCGGCACCAAAGGTTCTGGTCCGGGAGCGCCAGCAGGTCTCTCTGTTCTCTCTGGTTGGCTTCGCCGCTGTGGCGGGACTGGCGGTCCTGGTGCTGATGAGCTACATCCAGCTCACCGCCCTGGCCTCCGATACCGTGGCGCTGAAAAGACAGCTTTCGGCTCTGGAAACGGAGCATGCCACCCTTACCGCCCAGTATGAGCAGATGTTCGACCTGACCACTGTCCGGGAGACAGCGGAGGCGGCGGGTATGACGAAACCCAGCACCAGCCAGATCTGCTATCTGGACATGACCGGCGGCGACTCCGCTGTTGTTTACCAACAGGAGGAACCCAGCGTGCTCAGCAGCGTGCTGACTTCCCTGAACCACGGCGTTTACGCGGTGGTGGAATATTTTAAATGAACGCTGCATTATAATGCAGCAGCCCTTGCCAATGGATGGCACCGGGCGCTGCGCCGAACATACGTTACACCGCAGGGAGGGAGAAGGCCATCTTCTCGCTCCCCGCTGGTCATTGAGCAGACTGAAATGATTTGCCCAATGACCGGCAAAAACGCCGTTGCTTTCGCGCCGCCGTGCGGCGCGGCCTTTCAGCCCCAAGGAGGAACCCGATGATGCCTACCAATTCACGCAGAAAAAGCGATGCTGCCCGCCGTGCCAACCAGGTGGTCCGAAGCAGGACCATGCTGGTGATGGTTTTGCTTGGCGTTTGCACCTTTCTGCTGCTGCTCTGGAAGCTCTATGACCTGCAGATCAACCGCCATGAGGAATTGCAGGGCCGAGCCGTAAACCAGCAGACCCTCAGTGCGGTGGTCACCGCATCCCGGGGCACCATCTATGACCGGGGCGGCTATGTTCTGGCGGCCTCCGCCACGGCGGAGACAGTCCTTTTGTCCCCCCGGGACGTAGCGGCTTATGTGAAGGCCCAGGAGAAGGCCATTGAGGACGCGGCGGAAAAGGCCGCGCAAAAGGGGGAGGCCTATGAGGCCCCGCAGGTACGGGACCAGGCTTATATCGCCCGGGGCCTCAGCCGCATCCTGGGCGTGGACCAGGACAAGATCGAGAAATGGATGGCGGACACGGATGACGCCTACGTGGAGGTCAAGAAAAAGGTGGAGCAGACGGAGGCTGACCAGGTCCGCCGCTTCATGAACGGCGAGATCGACGAGGAGGGCAACGAGCTTACCTTTGTCAACGACGCCGGTAAGACCGTCCTGAAGGCGAACCCCAAGAAGAGCCCCACCAAGCTCCAGGGAATCTGGCTCCAACCGGATTCCAAGCGCTATTATCCGTACAGCAGCCTGGCGGCCAACGTGCTGGGCTTTGTCAACGCGGATAACCAGGGCGGCGTGGGCCTGGAGGCCAAGTACAACAACGTGCTGGAGGGCACTGCCGGTATGACCGTCAGCGCCAAGAACGCGGCGGGCACGGAGATGCTGTACCAGTTTGAGCAGTATTATGACGCCGAGGACGGCCATGACCTGGTGCTGACCCTGGACGTGGAGGTCCAGTCCTATCTGGAAAAGGGCATCGAGAACATGCTTGAGAAGTTTGATGCCGCCAAGGGAGCTACCGGCATTGTCATGGACGTGAATTCCGGTGCCATCGTGGGCATGGCTTCCTACCCCAATTACGATTCCAACCAATACGGCATGATCCTGGATACCACCTTGCAGGAGACCCTGGATAAATCTCTGGCGGAGATCGAAAAGAACCGCAGCAGCTATGAGACAGAGGAGGCGTATCAGGCGGCGATCAGCGAAGCCAGAAGCAATGCTATCAATACCGCCTGGAGAAACAAATGCATCGACTCCACCTATGAGCCCGGGTCCACCTTCAAGCCCATCACTCTGGCGGCGGCTCTGGAGGAGGGACTGATCAACAAGAATTCCACTTTCAACTGCACTGGTTCCGTGAAAGTAGGCAAGTGGACGATCCACTGTTCCAAGAAAGCGGGACACGGTCTGCAGTCGCTGGAGGTCGCTGTGGGAAATTCCTGCAACCCGGCTTTCATCAACATCGGACAGCGGCTGGGGGGAGAGAAATTTTATGAGTATATGCAGGCCTTTGGCCTGACAGAGCCCACGGGTGTGGACATGATCGGCGAGACGAAGGGTATCGTCAGCAAAACGAGCCTGATGAATGACGCCGCTTCGCTGGCGTCGTATTCCTTCGGACAGACGTTCAACGTAACGCCGCTGGAGCTGATCCGGGCACAGGCGGCCTGCATCAACGGCGGCTACCTGTATACCCCCTATGTGGTGGAGCAGGAACTGGACGGCGAGGGAGCTGTCGTCTATCAGCACGAATCCACGCCTGTTCGCCAGGTCATCAGTGAGGAGACCTCCGCCATGGTCCGGGAATGTCTGGAATACGTGGTTGCCTCCGGTACTGGCCGCAACGGCCAGGTAGCGGGTTACCGCATCGGCGGAAAGACCGGTACGGCGGATAAGACGGCGACGAGAAATACCACGAAGGAAGTGGTGGTCTCCTTCATGTGCTTCGCACCGGCGGACGATCCTCAGTATATCATGCTGCTGACCATGGACACCCCCAGCCGGAACACCGGTGTCTACGTGTCCGGCGGCAATATGGTGGCCCCGACTGCCAGCAGCATCATGGCGGATATCCTGCCTGTCCTGGGCGTGGAACCGGACTACACCGCTGAGGAGCTGGCAGGTATGGACGCCGCCGTCCCCAACGTGGTGGGCAAGACCGCAGCCGACGCCAAACCCATTCTGGAGAGTGCGGGCTTCTCCTGCCGCACAGTGGGTGACGGGGAGACCGTCACCGATCAGACCCCGGCGGGCGGAGCCATTGTGCCCAACAACGCCACCGTGGTGCTGTACCTGGGCGTGGAAAAGAACAATACGCTCCGCATCATGCCCAACGTGGTGGGCAGGACGGCGTCGGAGGCCAACAAGGTCCTGGCGGACGCGGGCCTCATTATGAAGGTGTCCGGCGCCACCACCGCCAGTGCCGGCAATGTCCGGGCCATTTCGCAGAGCGTGGCCGAGGGGACGGAGCTGGAGGCCGGAACGGTGGTCACAATCCAGTTTGGTGACAGTTCAGTGCTGGATTAGCGCAGGTTTTGCAGGATTTTTGGCACATTTCTCCGTATACTTCACATTTTCTGGCGTCTATAATACCATTGAATGACCATCGGCAGATCAGGCGCCGAAGCTGTGAAAGGAAGCAGATTTTATGAAATTAAGAGAACTGTTGAATGATATTGACATCCTGACCGCCTCCGCGGATCTGGAGATGGAGATCACGGGGGTCAGCTACGATTCCCGCACTACCCGGTCCGGCGACCTGTTTGTAGCCATGACAGGCTTTGCGGTGGACGGCCATGCTTTCATCGGAAAGGCTGTGGCTGCCGGTGCGGCGGCGGTGCTGTGCGAGAAGGTTCCCGAAGAAGACATTCCCTATGTACAGGCAGCGGATTCCCGCCGGGGCCTCGCCGTGGTGGGCGCAAACTTCTTCGGCCACCCGGCGGACAGCATGACCATGGTGGCAGTCACCGGCACCAACGGCAAGACTACCACCACCTATCTGCTGAAAAGCATTCTGGAGCAGGCCCTGGGGGCCAAGGTGGGACTGATCGGCACCAACCAGAACATGATCGGCGATGAGGTTATCCCTACGGAGCGCACCACCCCGGAGTCCTTTGAGCTCCAGAAGCTGTTTGCCCAGATGCGGGACGCGGGCTGCACCCATGTGGTGATGGAGGCATCCTCCCATGCCCTGGCCCTGGACCGGGTGTACGGTGTCCATTACGCCGTAGGCATCTTCACCAACCTGACCCAGGACCACCTGGATTTCCACAAGACCATGGAGGCCTACTGCGATGCCAAGGCCATCCTGTTCCGCAACTGTGACACCGGTGTCTGCAACGCCGATGATCCCTGGACGGACCGGCTGCTGGCGGAGGCCACCTGCCGGAAGTTCACTTACAGCGAAAAGGCACCCAGCGACCTGCGGGCGGAGGAAATCTGCCTGGAAGCGGACCACATCGCCTTTACGGCCGTGACTGCGGACCAGCGGGTCCCTATCCGGGTCAATATCCCCGGCGGCTTCATGGTGTACAACACCCTGGATGTGCTGGGAGCCGCTTTGGCCCTTGGCATTTCCCTGGAAAAGAGCGCCGAAGTTCTGGCCCGGGTTCCCCACGTGAAGGGACGGGTGGAGGTGGTTCCCACTCCGGGGAAGGACTACACCATCCTGATTGACTATGCCCATTCCCCGGACGGCATGGTGAATGTACTGTCCTCCGTCAAGGGCTTTGCCAAGGGGCGGACCATCGCCCTCTTTGGCTGCGGCGGCGACCGGGATAAGACCAAGCGGCCCAAGATGGGCAAGGTGGCCGCGGATATCGCGGATTTTGCAATTGTTACCACCGACAATCCCCGGACGGAAAAGCCCGCCGACATCATTGCCGATATCCTGCCGGGCCTGGAGGGAAGCGATACCCCCTATGTGGTGGTGGTGGACCGTGTTGAGGCCATCCACTGGGCCATGGACCATGCGGAGAAGGACGATGTCATTGTCCTCTGCGGCAAAGGCCATGAGACCTATCAGGAGATCGACCATGTGAAGCACCACATGGACGAGAGAGAAATTGTGGCGGACTACCTGAACGCCGGAAAATAAAAAACGCACAAAAGGGAGAGAGACCTATGGAGATGATATTGCTGTTGGCGGCCCTGGTCAGCTTTGTGCTGACTGTGGTGCTGGGCCGGTTTGTGCTGGCGGAGCTGCGGAAGCTGAAGGCCGGACAGGAGATCCGGAAGGACGGCCCCACCTGGCACGCCGGCAAGGCCGGTACCCCCACCATGGGAGGCATCATGTTCATCCTGGGCACCGGCATCACCGTGCTGGTTCTGGGCTGGGGACGGATGCTGGAAGGGGAATTTGACCACCTGTATGTATACCTGTTCGCCCTGATCTTCGGCCTGATCGGCTTTGTGGATGACTACCGCAAGGTCCGCCAGCACCAGAACGAGGGCCTGACTGCCAAGCAGAAGTTCATCCTGCAGCTGGCGGCCGCTGTGGTGTTCCTGGTGCTGATGCGGTACGAGGGCCTGCTGACCAATGACCTGTATATTCCGTTTTTCCAGGTCAGCGTCACCATCAACTGGATTGTGTACCTGATCTTTGCGGCCTTTGTCATCGTGGGCTGCGTCAACGCCGTGAACCTGACGGACGGTGTGGACGGTCTGGCCACAGGTGTCACCTTCGTGGTGATGGTGTTCTTCGCTGTGACCGCTGCCCTGTGGCAGCTGACCACCCTGGCCTTGCTCCCCGCCGCCCTGGCGGGCGGTCTGGCGGCCTTCTTCGTGTATAATCACCACCCGGCCAAGGTATTCATGGGCGACACCGGCAGCCTTTTCCTGGGCGGCGCCGTGGCGGCCCTGGGCTTTGCTACGGATATGCCCCTGATTCTGATTCCCGTGGGTATTATCTACATCGCCGAGACCATGAGCGACATTATCCAGGTGGCCTATTTCAAGGCCACTCACGGCAAGCGCTTCTTCAAAATGGCGCCTCTGCACCACCATCTGGAGCTGTCCGGCTGGAGCGAGGCGAAGCTGGTGGCTGTATTCTCCGGCATCACCCTGGTGTGCTGCGTGCTGGCCTATCTGGGCGTGCAGGGCCGGTACTGAGCCGCGGGCGCAATGCGCACGCCGCGCGGCCAGCGCGTCAAGCGTTTTCACGGATGTGAAAACCTTGAAATCGACCGAATTCAGTTCGGACGATTTGAGTTAAATCCAAGGGCTCCCGCAAAAGCGGAGCTTTTGTGGGAAGAAGCTGGTGGCTGTATTCTCCGGTATCACCCTGGTGTGCTGCGTGCTGGCCTATCTGGGCGTGCAGGGAAGATATTGATTCCTGATTAAAGATTTGCGGAAAGGAGGGATGATGATGGCGACACAGCGGCGTATGACGCCTGCGGAGCGGCAGGCGGCCATGGATCGCTACCAGGAGCGGAAGCGGCGGGAGCAGGAGGCCGAGCAGAGACAGCAGGAGCTCCGGCAGCGGCGTCTGGAAAAGCAGGCGGAGAGCCGGGAACTGGCTAAGGGTCCCATTGATCTGCCCTTCTGCCTGCTGGTGCTGCTGCTGACGGCTATCGGCCTGGTGATGCTGCTGTCCGCCAGTTTTCCCTCCGCTTATTACGAGACCGACGGCGAGAACCCCATGTACTACTTCGTACGGCAGGCCGTCTTTGCTGCCATGGGCATCGCGGCCATGTTCCTGATCGGACGGATCAATTACCAGCGGTTCCGGGGCGTTGCCAGACTGATGCTGTACCTTGCCATCATTCTGCTGGTGCTGGTCATCATCCCCGGCAACCCCATCGCCGTCACCCGCAACAACGCCACCCGCTGGCTGGGCGTGGGCGAGCTGTTTACATTCCAGCCCTCCGAGATCGCGAAAATGGCGGTGGTGCTGTATTTTTCCGACAGTATTTCCCGCAAAAAGGATAAAATGCGTACCATCCGGTACGGCATCGCCCCCTATCTGCTGATTTTGGGCGTCATCGCGGTGCTGATGCTTCTGGAACCCCACCTGTCCGGCACAGTGCTGATTTTGGGCACCGGCGCGGTGCTGATGCTGGTGGGCGGCATCAATTGGGCCTGGGTCATTGCCGCCATAGGCGGCGCCGGAGGCGTGCTGTTCCTGATGATGTCCGGCATCATCACATACGGTCAGAGCCGTATCGCCATGTGGCAGAACCCCTTCATTGATGCCCGGGGTGCCGGCTATCAGCTGTCCCAGAGCCTGATCACCATCGGCTCCGGCGGCCTGCTGGGCGTGGGCCTGGGCAAGAGCCGGCAGAAGTTTCTGTACCTGCCGGAGGAGCACAACGACTTTATTTTCGCCATCATCTGCGAGGAACTGGGTCTCATCGGCGCCGCCATCATCATGCTGCTGTTTGCGGCTCTGATTCTGCGTGGCTATTGGATCGCCCTTCATGCCCGGGACCGCTTCGGCAGCCTTCTGGTGGTGGGCGTCACCACCCTGATTGCCATGCAGACCTTTTTAAATATCGGCGTGGTGACAGGCCTGCTGCCCACCACCGGCATCTCTCTGCCCTTCTTCAGCTACGGCGGCACGGCCCTGTCCATGCAGCTTGCGGAGATGGGGATTGTGCTGTCGGTATCACGGCAGATGAAGCCGACGAAGGCAGGGTAGCACGTCAAGGGGGAGCGGGCTATCACCGTTGCGGCACCACGATTTCCAGCCCTTATCAGGGCCGCCAATCGTGCCGCTGCCTCGAAAGCGGTTCGCTTTATCCGACCAGGGCGGCTGGGCCATGGTATTTTCACCACGTACACGCCGCGGCGATAATAATTTGAATAATTTCTTTTGCGTCGGCAAAAGAAATGAGGTTGATAGGATGGAAAAGAAACTGAACCGTGTGATATTCACCTGCGGCGGCACGGCGGGCCATGTGAATCCCGCCATTGCCCTGGCGCAGCTGATGCACGAGAAAGATCCCGAGACGGTATTTTTATTTGTGGGTGCGGAGCGGGGCCTGGAAAAGGACCTGGTGCCTAAGGCGGGCTATGATTTCCGCACGGTGCATATCTCCAGCTTCCACCGTTCCATGAAGCCAAAGGAGATCAAGCACAACCTGGTGTCCCTCTATAACCTGACCCGGGCACCCCGGGAGGCAAAGGCCATCCTGCGGGAGTTCCGGCCCGATGTGGTCATCGGCACCGGCGGCTACGCCAGCTATCCCATGGTGAAGGCAGCAGCCAAGGCAGGCATTCCCACGGCGGTCCATGAGTCCAATATGGTACCGGGGCTCACCACCGAGATGCTGGAGCCCTTCGCGGACCGCATCATGGTGGGCTTTGAGTCCTGCCGCCAGCACTACAAGCACCCGGACAAGGTGATCGTCACCGGCACGCCGGTGCGGGGGGATTTTTTCGACCTGACAAAAGAGCAGGCAAAGCAGAAGCTGGGCGTGGATGACGGCCGGCCCCTGATCGTCTCCTTCTGGGGGTCTCTGGGGGCCTCCGGCATGAACCGCCAGATGGCGGACTTCCTGGCGCTGGAGACAGCCAAAGAGCCTTTCCACCACATTCACGGTGCCGGGAAAGGCGGATATCCGGTGATCCTGGAACTGCTGAAGGAAAAGGGCGCAGACCTGGAAAAGCATCCGGCGCTGCAGGTGCGGGAGTACATTTATGACATGGCGCAGGTGATGCGGGCGGCGGACTTAGTTGTTTGCCGGGCCGGTGCCTCCACCATCAGCGAGCTGACGGCCCTGGGGGTGCCTGCCCTGATTGTGCCGTCTCCCTATGTAACCAACAACCACCAGGAGAAGAACGCCCGGGTGCTGGAAGAGGCCGGCGGCGCGGCGGTGCTGTTGGAAAAGGACAGCTCCGGTCAGGCTCTGTTTCAGGCGGCCTGCGGTATCCTCCGTGATCCCGAGAAACTGGCTGGTATGGAAAAAGCCATGGCCGCCCTGGGCATCCGGGACGCCACGGAGCGCATTTACCAGACTATTTTGGAAATCACTCAGTAACCAGAAAACGCCCTCCTCCATAGGATGGACTGTTGAACCATTCTTTGGGAGCGGAGGGAAGAACTATGAGCCAGCTTTTGGTGAGGGGCGGCAGCCGCCTTGACGGCGAGGTGATGGTCCAGGGGGCCAAGAACAGTGTTCTGCCCATCCTGGCGGCCACGCTGCTGACCGGGGACCAAGTGAAGCTGCGGGGGTGTCCCCGCCTGCGGGACGTGGACGCCTCGATCCGCATTTTACAGGGCCTGGGTTGCAATGCCAGCTGGGAGGCTGACGGCCTGGTGGTGGATACCGCCGGGCTGCGGGGCTGCGCTGTCTCTGACATGCTGATGCGGGAAATGCGGTCCTCCGCTATTTTCCTGGGAGCAATCCTGGCCCGGTGCGGCCGGGCGGAGCTCAGCTACCCCGGCGGGTGTGAGCTGGGACCCAGGCCCATCGACCTGCATCTGGCCGGGCTGCGGGACCTGGGGGCGGAGATCGACGACACCGGCGGACACCTGCATTGCCGGGCGTCTCACCTGCGAGGTACCAATTTGGTGCTGAGTTTGCCCTCGGTGGGGGCCACGGAGAATCTGATGCTGGCGGCCTGTGGAGCCGAGGGGGTCACCTCCATCGCCAACGCCGCCCGGGAGCCGGAGATCGTGGACCTCCAGAACTTTTTGAATGCCTGCGGAGCGAAAGTGTCCGGAGCGGGGACCTCCACCATCACCGTGGAAGGAGGCCAACGACTCCACGGATGCGACTATGCGGTGATGCCGGACCGTATCGCCGCGGCGACCTACCTGTGCGCAGTGGCCTCCGCCGGAGGCAGAGCCTTCCTGCGGGGTGCCCGGGAGGCGCACCTGGCCACGGTCACCGCCCTGCTGCGGGAGGCGGGCTGTGTCATAACATCGGATGCGGCGGGGATTGTCTGCGTCTGCGAAAAGCGGCTGAAGGCGGTCCGCCCCGTGCGGACCGCGCCCTATCCGGGGTTTCCCACGGACGCCCAGGCGGTGCTGATGGCGGCCCTGCTGCGGAGCCGGGGTGCCACGGTATTTGAGGAGAATATTTTCGAGAATCGCTATCGCCACGTGGATGAGCTGATCCGCATGGGGGCGGATATCCAGGTGTCCGGCCGGGTGGCAGTGGTCAGCGGGACGGACACCCTGTACGGAGCCGCCGTTCGGTGTACGGACCTGCGGGGCGGGGCGGCGTTGTGCGTGGCGGCCCTGGCAGCGGAAGGAGAGAGCCGCATCATGCGGATCGGTCACATCGACCGGGGCTACGAGAATTTGGAGAGAGACCTGTCCGCTCTTGGAGCGGATATTGTCCGAGTAGAAACAGAACAGATCGAGGGGTAACTTCATGGCAAGACGCAGAAATTCCAGCCGGCGGCGGAGGGGAAGCTTTGGCTTCCTCTATAAGCTGCTGTCCATATTGGTGATCTGCGGCGCCGTGGTGGCCGCCGTGACGCTGTTTTTCCGGGTGGACCATGTGGAGATCCTGGGGGAACAGCGATACACCGAGGAACAGGTTCGGGAGGCCTCGGCCATTGAGAACGGCGACAACCTTTACCTGCTGAACAAGAATACCGTGGCGGGCAGCATCCGGGCGGCGCTGCCCTACATCGAGGAGATCCGCATCAACCGCAGGCTGCCCGACACCCTGGTAATCGAGGTGAAGGAATGCGGCACCCCCTTCGCCCTGGTGCAGGACGGCAACGCCTGGCTCATCAGTCCCAAGGGCATGCTGGTGGACCAGCTGGAAGCGTCCGCGGCGGCGGATTACGGCACGATCTCCGGGTGCCAGATGCTGGCGCCCACTGTGGGGACGCCATTGGCCCTGGCCACCGAGTACGCCTCCCAGCAGGAGAGCCTGCTGGAATTGCTGGCGGCCCTGGAGGAGGCCGAAATGCTGGAGGACGTGGACGGCATCCGTCTGGATGATCTCTCCGCCATCCGGATGGATTATCTGGGCCGCTTCACCGTGAAGATGCCCTACGGCGCCGACTACCCCATGAAGCTGAAGATGCTGTGTCAGGCCATGGAGAGTGGGAAGGTGCAGGACAACATGACCGGTACCTTCGATATGACGCGGGAGAGCGGACGGATTTACCTGGACCAAAGTACGCGGTAAAGGTCGGAGAGCGGCGCGGGAAACGCACCGCTCCTTCCTTTTTCAGAAAAAAACATGGGAAAAGATGTCGGGACACTTGACCGCAGGAGGAAAGTGTCATACAATAAACTAAATAGCCTGTACCACAGGATATAGGGTCAAATGGCGGGCTTTTCGGCCCGTTTCTACAAATGATAGCAGGAGGCACCAGTATGGCATTTGGATTGGAAACAGGTCCTGATACCGTTGTGAATATCAAAGTCATCGGCGTGGGCGGCGCTGGAAACAATGTCGTGAACCGCATGGTCCGTTCCGGGACCAAGGGCGTAGAGTTCGTGGCAGTCAATACCGACAAACAGGCGCTGAACGTTTCCAGCGCAACCTACAAGATCCAGATCGGCGAGAAGCTGACCCACGGTCAGGGCGCCGGCTCTGACCCGGAGGTGGGCCGTAAGTCCGCCGAGGAGAGCCGCAACCAGATCGCCAAGGCTCTGGAGGACACCGACATGGTGTTCATCACCGCCGGTATGGGCGGCGGCACCGGCACCGGTGCGGCGCCTATCGTGGCTGAGATCGCCAAGGAAATGGATATCCTCACCGTGGCCGTGGTCACAAAGCCTTTCGGCTTTGAGGGCCGCCGCCGGATGCAGCAGGCCGAGGCCGGCATTGCCGAGCTGCAGGACAAGCTGGATTCCCTGGTGATCATCCCCAACGAGCGTCTGAAGCACGCTACCGACCAGAAGATCACCTTTGCAAACGCTTTTGAGATCGCCGACGATGTGCTGCGCCAGGCGGTGCAGTCCATCTCCGACCTGATCCGGGACACCGGCTTCATCAACCTGGACTTTGCCGACGTGACCGCCATCATGAAGAACGCCGGCATGGCCCACATGGGCGTGGGCCGGGCCGCCGGCAAGGGCAAGGCCGAGGAGGCCGCCAAGATGGCCATTTCCAGCCCCCTGCTGGAGACCTCTATCGAGGGGGCCAAGGGCGTTCTCATCAACGTTACCGGCTCCATGGACATCGGCCTGGAGGAAGTGGAGCAGGCCGCCTCTCTGGTGCAGCAGGCTGTCCATCCCGACGCCCTCACCATCTTCGGCGCCACCTTCGACGAGACGCTGGACGACGAGATCCGCGTCACGGTCATTGCCACCGGCTTCGACAAGGTGACCACGTCGCTGCCCAAGGTCTCCGCCGGTGCTGCCGAGCGGCCTGTGGTCAATGAGGTGAAGCCCATTGACGCAGAGGCGGAACTGAAGCAGGAGGAAGAAGAGGACGATCCCTTCGACGATATTTTCAAAATTTTCAACAAGCGTGATTGACCGTTAAATGTTGGAGGACCTCACAGCCTTTTGGCTGTGGGGTTCTTTTTTTGCCCGGATTTTCAGGAAAGCAAAAAACCACCATGGGACTACTGCCGCTTTTTGCTGGGTGTGGCGCGCGGGCGGACCGCAGAAGATAACCCAGCCGGAACGTCCGGCGGTTTGCAATTTTTTTGGAAAGGAGTGTTTTTTGAATTGTATGGAACATCGGGAACGAGAAAACGGTTTTTGCGGTTTGGAGCAGCGTGCCTGCTGGCGGTTCTGGCTTGCTCTGCAAGCGTGGCCATGGCCGTCGAAATGACGCCGCGGATGCTGGTGCCGGTGGGGCATACCGTGGGCATCAAGCTGTTTGCCCGGGGCGTGGTGGTAGTGAAGCTCTCGGATGGCGGCACGCCTGCCCGGGCCTGCGGACTGCGGGCGGGAGATGTCATCGTCAAATGCGGCGGCAGCACCGTTACCTCCACGGAGCAGTTCCAGGCGCTACTGCAAAAAAGCGACGGCAGCACCACTGACCTCCAGGTACAGCGCCAGGGCGACCCGGTGACCCTGACCGTGGAGCCGGCACCCAATGATCAGGGCGTCTACTGTATCGGCGCCTGGATCCGGGACAGCATGGCGGGCATCGGCACCATGACTTATTATGATCCGGCCACGGGCGCCTTTGGCGCCCTGGGCCACGGCATCACCGATGTGGATACCGCTCAGCTGATGCCCTTCGCCGACGGCTCCATTCTGCCTTCCACGGTCAAGGCGGTGAAAAAAGGAACCGCAGGCTGCGCCGGTGAACTGAAGGGCAATTTTGACCTGACGGCTGATCTGGGTGACCTGTACGCCAATACCAATTGCGGTGTTTTCGGAACTCTGGATGCAGAGGATCATGCCGCGGTGCTGGGCGAAGCAGTACCCACTGGTACGGCAAAAGCGGGACCTGCCGTCATCCGTGCCAATGTCCGGGGCGATACGGTGGAGGAATATGATGTGGAAATTTTGAAGGTGATTCCCAATGCCTCCGATGGCCGGGAGATGGTGCTCTCTGTGACAGACCCGGCGCTGATCGCTGTCACCGGCGGCATTGTGCAGGGCATGTCGGGCAGTCCCATCCTGCAGGATGGAAAGCTGGTGGGCGCTGTGACCCACGTTTTATTGAATGATCCTTGTAAAGGATATGGAATTTCCATGGAAACTATGCTGAAAGCGGCATAAAAAGTATGAAGGCGGGAGAAATCCCGCCTTCATACTGGATAAAACGAAAAAAATGGTATATCATTTCTATATACATCAAAGATTGGGGGCTTTTTGCAGCTTTTGATTGAGCTTTTGGTAAATGCGCTCCTGCATCCAGGGCTCCGAGGAGGCGGCCACCGCCTCGTCCAGAGTGAACCAGGCCACCCGGCTGTTCTCGTCTGGCTTGCTGCGAACGGGGGCGGCAGGGTCCGCCTCCAGCAAAAAGGTGACGTTCATGTGGAGGTGGGAGGAGACATATTCTCCCCGCTTTTCATGTCCGGAAACCGGCAGGATCTCCACGGAGAAGATTTGGCCGGATACGGGCCGGGCCGCTACGCCGCTCTCTTCCCGGACCTCCCGCAGGGCTACCGCCAGCAGGTCTTGCTCCCCGTCGGCGTGGCCGCCCAGCCAGGCCCAGGAGTCGTACAGATTGTGATAGGCCATCAGGATCCGGGTCCGGTCCGGGCTTACCACCCAGGCGGAGGCTGTCAGGTGGGCGGCGGCATTTTCCCGGTGAAACAGGTCCTCGCCGCTTTCCAGACGGCGGAGAAGTTCCGCTGTGTCCCGCTCCTCCTGCGGGTTCCAGGGTTGGTATGCACGCAGGGCTGATAAAAGGTCCATAATAAGTATCTCCTGTTGAAAGTTTTTCATCATGATACCATATCCGGGGCGAAAAGGGAAGCCGCAATCCCATGGGCGGCAGGGAGTTGCGGGGTCTCGAAAAACGTGTCGAACGATTTTGGAATTATTTTACAGTCCGAACTTGAAAAAACTGTAAGTTTATGCTAGTTTATAGAAAACGTGACTTAAAGCGTTACGAATCCGTCGCAAATCGAAAATTCTGGTAAAGGACAAGGTAACATGGAGAACAGGAAAACCGTATTACTGGCAGACGCCAACGAAGAATTCCGCAGCATGCTGCGGGAAGTCATCGAGAAAACAGAAGAATTTTCCGTGGTGGGATCTACGGGTGACGGGACGGAAGCTTTACAGATTCTGGAGCAGCAAAAGCCGGATGTAGCGGTGATGGACCTGGTCCTGCCGGGGACCGACGGCGTCACCATCCTGCGGCAGCTGAAGGAACGGGAGAACAAAACCAAGGTGATTGTGCTTTCCGCCTTCTGCACGGACCAGGTGGTGGCGGAGACTGTGGGCCTGGGCGCCGCCTATTTTCTGCCAAAGCCCTGCGAGGTGGGGACTTTGCTGGACCGGATGCGGACAGTCTTTGGCCAGCCGGCCACACCGGAGGAGCACGCTGTGGCCCTGAAGAACAGGGTGACGGCGGTGATCCATGAGATTGGTGTTCCGGCCCACATCAAGGGCTACCAGTATCTGCGGGAGGCCATCATTATCGCCGTGGGCGACATGGAGGTCATCAACGCCGTGACCAAGGTGCTGTATCCGGCGGTAGCCAAGCGGTTTGCCACCACACCCAGCCGGGTGGAGCGGGCCATCCGCCACGCCATTGAGGTGGCCTGGGACCGGGGTGACCTGGAGACCCTGCAGAAGTACTTCGGCTACACGGTGTCCAACACCAAGGGGAAACCC
>CAMFAL010000019.1 GCA_945948185.1 uncultured Clostridia bacterium
TATGCTAAAACACCAGTTCTCGCTTTTTGAGAACTGGTGTTCTTTGACAGTCTGACACAACCATCTCAAAATGAGATGGTTGTGTTTCATAGTACTCCACGAAATGGCATTGCTCACAGGTGTCACACAGTGGTTACGGGGATCTTTTTTATTTTTCCGTTGTCTGCCGGTCCAGGCCGAAATCATGAGCGGTGCTGGCGGTGTCCCACCGCAGCATAGTCTCCAACACCCGGATGTCACTGTCCACATCCAGGGCGTCGGATTTGTACAGCTCGTCCAGCTGGTGCTCAAAGCCCTTGACAATGGTATCCATAGTGGCCTCGATCCGCTGTTTGGCCTGCCGCAGATTCTCTCCCTCCACCCCTGCCTGCTCGAACTGGGCGTAGGAATCCAGCAGCTTCTGTGTAGTGGGCAGATAGTAGTTCATGAAGGTGTCAATGCGGCTCCGCTTTTGAGGGTCCGCCTCCACCGCCTGGAAGATCCTGGCAGTAATCTCCTCAATGCGGTCGATCTTGGCCGACAGCACCGGGTCCGCGATACGGTCATTGGCCCGCCGGATGTTCCGCAGGATGCCGGAACAGCCCTCCTCTGCCTCCTTGGGCGGCTCTGTCGGGATCTGCGCCGCCTGCCGCTGCCGCAGCAGGGCCTCGGCACTGTTGCCGCCCCGCAGCAGATATCCCAATTCTGCGTGGAGGTAAGCCTTCCCGCCGAAATATCCCTTGTCGATCATCTTCTGCAGGTCCTTCTCCACCCGGCGCTGAGGATAGCCCAGGGTCCGGGCCAATTCCTCCACTGGAACGACATCCCGGTCACCCATCACCACCAGGTATTTTCCGTAGCGTTTCACGGCCTTATCCATGGAGGTACCCGCGGCAAACAGCGCCCCGCCGGCGGCGGCGAGACACAGTGCCTGCACCAGGTCTCCGATCCAGCCGGCCACATAGCCCGACAGGATCATATCCAGCGGGGACATGGCGCTTATGAGGCCCAGGGCGAAAATCACGGCACCGGCGATCTCCAGCTTTCTGGCGTTGGATTTCTTCACCGCCGGGGACCGGGTCACCTTGCTGACCGCCTGCCGGGCTCGGTTGGTCTGTCCGGCCTCCACACGCTCCGGCTCACGGTTCTTTTTCTCCGGCAGCTCCTTCTTCTTGTCGTCGCCCTTGAAAAGCTTCAAGAACAGCAGCAGAAGTGCCAACGGGGAAAGCCCCACCGCAAACAGGAACACAATAAGTGCCCAAGCGACCCAGTCGTTATCCTTTTGGGGTTTTTTCGCCATGGTTCACTCCCCCTTTTTGCCCAGCTTCCGCTTGTTCCCCTTTTCGTCCATAACATAGGTGTTGTCAAGCTGCCCGCGCAGGCTGCCCAGTACGGAATCCACATACTCCCGGCGCAGAGCGGCACGCTCTGCCGCCTCCCACTCCGTCAGGCCCTCCGGGCTCTTGGCCTTCCGGGCCAGTTCGTTGATGCGGTCGATCTGCTTCTGATCCATGGGTCTCACTCCTCAAACGTATCGTTTCAGCACGATGGCGGTGCGGCCCTTTTTGGTGACGCCGCCCACCTCGGTCAGTTCAAATTTTCCAAAGCCCCTGGCGGAGACCGTGTCTCCCGCCGAGAGCAGCTTGTCCGGCCTGGTGCACTCCCACCAGTTCACCTGGACCCGGCCGGAGGTGATCAGGTCCGCCGCCTTGCCCCGGGCCATGCGGAAGCCCGTGGAGACCACCGCATCCAGCCGCAGGGAGGAGACAGTATCCCGTACCTCCTGACACTGGATCTGGGGGATGTGAATGTGGGCGGGATCGATCTCCGCAACGGTCAGCTTCGCCCGTCCAGCGGAGGTCCAGCTTTGCAGCAGAAAGTCCGCCACGGTGTCCAACACCACCAGGTCCGCGCTGTCCAGTCCCACCAGGATGTCCCCCAGCTTTTCCCGGACGATGCCCATTCCCATGAGACTGCCCAAAAAATCCCTGTGGGTCAGCTTTTCCTCCGCCCGGAAGGATGCCCGCAGGCAGCGGATGGGGCTCTGGCTCTCCGCGTCCTCTGCTTCCAGCCAGTCGGGAAGAAACAGAAAGAGGTTTCGCTCCGCCCCCTCATAGCCCCCCAGACGGACATGTCCCGTCTCCGGGATGCCCGCCAGACGCAGCAAATCGAAAGTCTGCATCTGCTGGTGGGGGCTCAGGAAATCCGTGGCCACTGGGACATTGCGGTCACTTGCCTGCCGTGCCCGGTCCAGGACCTTGGCCAGCAGCAGCCGGTCCTCGCCCACGGCTCCCAGCCGGTCCAGCAGCGCTGTTTTATCCATGGCGCAGCTCCTGTGTCCGGACCAGGGCGGCGTAGGCGCCGTTTTTCGCCATCAGTTCCTCGTGACTGCCCAACTCCGCGATACAGCCATCCTCCACCACGGCAATGCGGTCGGCGTTGCGAACGGTGGAGAGTCGGTGGGCGATGATGATGGTAGTGCGTCCCTGAGAGAGCTTCTCGAAGGTCTCCTGGAGCTTGGCTTCCGTCACGCTGTCCAGGGCGGAGGTGGCCTCGTCCAGAATCAGCACCGGGGGATTTTTCAGGAAGATGCGGGCGATGGAGATGCGCTGCTTCTGACCGCCGGAGAGCAGGGTGCCCCGCTCGCCCACGTAGGTATTGAAGCCATCGGGCATGGCGATGATATCGTCGTAAATCTCGGCCAGCTTCGCCGCCTGGGCCACCTCTTCCTCGGTAGCGCCGGGACGGCCGTAGCGTATATTCTCCAAGATGCTGGCGGCGAACAGGAACACATCCTGCTGCACCACGCCCACGTTCTGCCGCAGAGACTCCTGGGTCACGTCCCGCACGTCATTTCCGTCAATTCGAATGGCTCCCTCCGCCACATCGTAGAACCGGGGGATCAACTGGCAGAGGGTGGACTTGCCGCCGCCGGAGGGTCCTACCACCGCCACGGTCTCGCCGGGCTGAATATGAAGCTCCACGTCGTGGAGCACCGCCAGATCATCCTGATAGGCAAAGCTAACGTGGTCCACGTCGATGCGGCCCTCCACCCGCTGGAGTACTCTGGCATCCGGCGCGTCCTGCATAGCGGGCTCCGTCCGCATCAGTTCGATGAAGCGGCCCAGGCCCGCCGTGCCGTTGGCGAACATCTCCGCAAAGTTGGACAGCTTGCGGACCGGGTTGACGAAGGCAGTGATATACAGGCTGAAGGTGATCAGGTCCACGGCAGTCATCTTGTCCTTCATGATCAGGAAGCCGCCCACTGCGATCACCACCGCCGACAGGGCACACAAAAAGAACTCCATGGTGGCGTTGAACCGGCCCATGGCCTTGTGGAACTGACGCTTGGAGGTCTTGAAGCTGTCGTTGGAGTCCTCGAACTTCCGCAGCTCGGCCCGCTCGTTGGCGAAAGCCTTGGCGGTGCGGATACCGGAAAGCCCGGACTCGATATCGGCGTTGATGGTAGCGGTCTTCTGCTTCACCCGCCGGGAGGCCTCCTGCATAGAGGCACGGCACTTCCACACCACCAGGAAGAAGACAGGCAGGATACAGGCGATCACCAAAGCCAGCCGCCACTGGATGGTGAACATCACGACCAGTGCGCCTACGATGGTGACACCGGAGATGAAGATATCCTCCGGGCCGTGGTGGGCCAGCTCTGTGATGTCAAAGAGGTCCGCCGTCAGCCGGCTCATGAGTTGGCCGGTGCGGTTGCGGTCAAAGTAGTCAAAGGACAGCTCCTGCATGTGGCGGAACAGATCCCGGCGGATGTCCGCCTCCACCAGGATGCCGAAGGTGTGGCCCCAGTAGCAGATGACATAGGTCAGCAGCGCCCGCAGGGCAAAGGCTGCCAGAACTACCTCCATGACAGCAAAGAAGGTTTTATAAGCGCTTTGGGGCAGCAGCTCATACATGCACCAGCGGGATACCGCAGGGAACGCCAGGTCGATGACCGAGATCATCAGTGCACAGCACAGGTCCATAATGAACAGCTTTTTATGGGGTTTAAAATAAGAGAAAAAAATCTGCAATGAAGATTTTTCTTGAAATTCCTTGGTGGTCATATCCTTGCTCCTTGCTTGTTTCCATATTCATACAATGATATATGATACCACAATTAAGGCAAATATGCAACGAAATATCCCCGGACACAAATCGTCCGGGGATATTTCATGTCCATCAGTTATTTTTCAGGAACTCGCCCTTCATGTAGCCGGTGGTCTTAACACCGCCCACACCGGAGAAGGTGATCTTGTACCAGCCGTTTCCGGCGCTTTCCACGATCTGAATATCCGCGCCGTTTGGCACCGTGGCCAGAACCTCGCTGTCGGTACCGGGGCCGGAGCGTACACGGACGCCGTTGCCGCCGTTGATGACCACCGCGGAGCCCGCTCTCAGGGAGCCGCTTTCCGCAGGCGCGGCAGGGGTAGTCGGTGTGGTAGCCGCAGTGCCGCCGGGAGCATTCACCCGGACGATGCAGACGGCCTTCTTGCTGCCGTCCGTCACCAGCACGTTGACAGTGCCGTTGGAGACAGCCACCACCTTGCCGCTCTGGTCCACGGAGGCAATTCCCTCGTCCTGGCTGATCCACCGGTAGGTGCTGCTGCCGCCGGAGACCTGGATGGTGTGGGTCTCGCCCAGCGTTTTCAGTGTGAAGTCCGTGGTGCTCAGACGCAGGCCGTCAGGCAGTCTGGCCGCTGTATCATAGTCCCCGCTATCCTGCTCCCCAGACTGTTCCGGCTCCTGGACCGGGGCGTCCGGTTCCTCGGGCATAGTATCGCTCTGGTCGCCCGGCTCCTCGGGCATAGTCCCTGGCTTTACTTCCTCCACAGGATTTTCCGGTGCCTTTTCGCCGCCGAATTTCTCCGTCAGCTTGTCACCGTACAGCAGGTAAATCAGAAGGCCCGCCATCAGGAAGATCAGGACGATCAGCGTGGGTGTGATGAGGCTGAACTGCCGGCTGTGGGCCGCCCGCCTGCCCCGTTTGGGGCTGCGGCGGATCTCCTCCCCATCCAACAGCGCTTCTTCCTCTTCGCAGAAGGGACATTCCTTATATGTATCGGAGTATTTCTCCCCGCACTTGGGGCAGCGGATCATGGCCATGACATATCCTCCCGTGTTTGTTCTATACTTTACATAATATCGATTTTTTTCCATGCCGTCAAGACCGGCGCCGTCGAATTTTCGGGAAATTCACACTTTGCTCACCCCGTCTCTTGCTTTTGCCCTTTTCCGCTTTTATAATGAGGGCAAAAAGAGGCCCGCATGTTCACATTCGGGCAAAAACATGGGAGGGAAGCAACCTATGGGCACTATTTTGATTGGCATTGCCGGCGGTACCGGTTCCGGCAAAACGACCCTGACCCGGCATCTGAAGGAACATTTCGGGGACAGCGTCACCGTCATCAGCCATGACAGTTATTACAAGCGTCAGGAGGGTAAGACTTACGAGGAGCGGTCCAAGGTGAACTACGATCACCCCAGCGCCTTCGACACAGATCTGCTGATCCGGCACTTGCAGGCACTGAAGGAGGGGCATACAATTCAGTGCCCGGTGTACTCCTATTCCGACCATAACCGTACCGACGAGGAAGTGACAGTCCGCCCCAACAAGGTCATCATCGTGGAGGGCATCCTGATCTTCCAAAATCCCACGCTGCGGGATATGTTCGACATCAAGATTTTCGTGGAGACCGACGCGGACGTCCGCATTCTCCGCCGGGCACTCCGGGACGTGGAAGAGCGGGGCCGGACTTTGCAGTCCGTGGTGACCCAGTATCTCACTACGGTCAAGCCTATGCATGAGCAGTATGTGGAGCCCTCCCGGAAATACGCGGACATCGTAGTACTGGAGGGCGGACATAACCTGGTGGCCCTGGAGATGATCATGCAGCGCATCCAGAACCATATCGACCGCGATTGAGCCATCCTTCATCCGCTAATCACATTTCTGCTTGTTTCGTTCCCTTAGAGGGTTTGATTTTGTATATCCTTTACCCGTTCCAGCGCAGCGTGAAACCTTTCGAAACCTGTTCCCACGCACAGCCATCATCCCCGATTCGCAGAAGCCTCATATGTCATACCGGGAGCGGTCGCCCGAACAAGTCTCCTTTTTTCTGTCAATCTGTCGGCGACCTGCCGCCATATCAACGTCCGGCGGGTTCTCCTTATATCCGCTTCCGGACATGATGATCCGGACATAAAACTTCATGCGCAACACGGCACACCAAGAAAATTGGCAAAAGCTGTTGCGCATGAAGTTTTTTTGCATTATTTTTGATTACCCGCAGGTACAGGAAAATGACACATTATGATGTTTCCTATGTATTTGCATAGGACAGCAGCGGTTGGTTTAATGCCTGCCTGCTTTAAAAAACTATGTCACGGACACATATCTTTGCTTTTATGCGTTCCATCACGTCAGGCTGAACTGACGGCCGCCTGTCTCCCTGTACAGCCGGTGGGAAATGGAAAGCACAGTCCGGTGGGCGGCGGCCCGCCGCAGGGCCTCCAGCACCCGGGCCTCCGTGGCCGTATCCAGGCTGGCAGTGATTTCGTCCAGCAGCAAGATGGCCGGGTCCGCAGCTACCGCCCGGGCAATAGCCAGCAGCTGGAGCTGTCCCTGGGAGAACAGTCCCTCGGTGCAGAGTGTGTCGTATCCCCGTTCCAGGGCCTGGATGGTGTCGTGAAGGCCCACCATCCTGGCGGCGGCCTCCATCTGTTCCCGGCTGATAGCCTCATCCCAAAGAGTGATCTGATCTGCCACCGTACCGGGCACCAACCGGAAGGACTGCTCCACATAGCCGAACAGCTGCCGCCGGACGGAAGGCGGGAGATTGGCCGCCTCCGTGCCGAAGATCCGGACGCTGCCGTTCCCCGGCGGGTACAGCCCCAGCACCAGCCGGAACAGGGTGGTCTTGCCTGCGCCGGTGCGTCCGGTGAGGGTCACCGTCTCCCCCGGCTCCACTGTGAGGTCACAGCCGGACACCACAGGATGCTGACCGTCGTAGCTGAAGGACACATCCTTCAGCTCCACTGCCGGCTTTCCGCTGGACAGCAGGGCCTCCATCGTCACCCGTTCATCAGCGGGCGGCTGCTCCGGCTCCGCCAGGAATGTCTGGATGCGGCGCACACCGGCCACGGCAGACTGGATGCTCTGGATCTCCATACCGATGCTCTCCAGCGGCTCGAATACCTTAGATATATAGGCAATAATGGCCACAGCGGTGCCAACGGACATACCGAAGAACTCCCGCAGGCCGCCGCCCATGGCGGACAGGGTCATTACCAGCGCCACCATAACAGCGCTGACCGTCACGATGATGGGAGAATAGAGGGCCTGATAAAAATTGGTACGCTCCATGGCCCAGTAGCCGGCCTGGATGGCATCGTCATAGCGGCGGGCCATGTACCGCTCTTTCCGCAGGGTATGGACAGTTCGGATACTGCGGATGGTCTCCGGCACCTGCTGACTGGCCTTGGCCACCGCCGCCCGGTGCTCCAGCTGAGCCTGCAGCATCCGCTTCTGGAACACCCGGGTCATGATGAACAGCAGGGGCGTCACCAACAGCATCAGGATTCCCAGGCCCCGGCTCTTCACCCAAATCACCGCCAGGATGCCCACGATTTTGCAGATATCCGCCGCCATGCTGACCACGCCGGAGGCAAACAGAGCCTCCACCGTGTCCACATCGCCCACGAAGCGGGATGCAATGGCGCCGGGATCCTGTTTGGAAAACCAGGCCGCCGGCATCCGGGACAGCTTGGCACACATGGCATGGCGCAGTCCCCGGGTCAGCTTCTGTCCCAGGACAGTGATGAGGGTTTCCTTTCCCGCATCCAGAATACCGGACAAGGCCAGGGTCAGGAAATAAAGCAAAGCCAGGGCGAAAGACACCGCTTCCCCGTTGGTAAGCCGGTCCACCACCCGCTCCAGTACCAGCGGAGGCACCAGAGCCAGGGCCACGGAACCAGCCACCGCCAGCAGCAGGCCGACGGTCAGCAGCCGTTGACGCCACAGTACCCGGCCCAGGATGTCCAGCAAGGACTCATTCCGCTTCATTGCTGCCTCCCTTCTGCGCCCGGAACGCCTGGGCGTACGCGTCGCAAGTCTCCAGCAGTTCCCGATGGGTGCCCACCCGGCACCGGCCTTCTTCCATCCAGATCACCTGGTCACACCGGTCGAACAGGTCCAGTCGGTGGGACAGCAACAGAATAATACCGTCCCCTGCCAGGGTCTCCAGGTTTTCCATGATCTGTGCTTCCGTAGTCCGGTCCACGGCGGAGAAGGGATCGTCCAGGACCAGTACCGGACGCCGGTGGCACAGCGTCCGGGCCAGGGCCAGCCGGGCCTGCTGCCCGCCGGAGAGCCGGATGCCGCCGCTGCCTACCTGAGTATCCGCTCCATCCGGCATGGCAGCCACCTCATCCTCCAGGCAAACCGCCCGGAGCCAGGGTTCCGGGCTGCCGGAGCTGCCCAGCAGCACGTTTTCCCGGACACTGTCTCCCAGCAGCTCCGGCTGGTGGCCCAGATAGCCCACCACACCGGTCCGCTCCGCCGCCGTCATATCCCGCAGTTCCTTTCCGCCGAAGCGGACGCTGCCCTGGTAGGGATATTCGCAGAGGAAGGACTTGCCCAGGGTGGACTTGCCACAAGCCACCGGCCCCGTGACGCCCACGATCTGGCCGGGAGCAGCACTGAAAGTCACATCCCGCAGCACCGTCTCTCCCTGGGGATAGGCGAAGGTCAGCCCCTCCACCTCCAATGCTGCCGGAGCCGTGGGGACCGTCTCCTCCGGCAGGCTGCCGCCCTCCAGCAGGGGCTTGACCCGCACCCAGGAGACCTGGGCCTTCTGGACGGCGTTGAACAGCTTGGCGGCCTTGGATACCTTCACCGACAGTTTAGTAAAGCAAGCCAGGAAGGTAGTGAAAGCCGCAATGTCCCAGGACACCCAGCCGGTGCCCATCACGTTACGGCTGCCCAGCCAGACGATCATCAGCGCACCGGCCATGCTGAGCGCACGATACAGCGGCTGCATGATGCCCTCCCACAGGTGGGCCGCCACCGCCCTGCGCTCATAGTCTGCCAGCCGCTCCTCGTAGGCCTCATCCCGATTTTTCTCCAGCCCGAAGACCCGGTAGGTCACGGCGCCGGAGACCCGGTCCAGCGTGGCCTCGTTCAGCCGGCCGGCGCTCTCCTTCCAGGCCGCCGCGCACCGGGCAACAGGCTTTTTCATCCGGCTTGCCAGGAAAAAGGCCGCCGGCGGAAACAGGCACGCCAGGATGGTCAGCCGCCAGTCATAAGACGCCAGCAGTCCCACGTACGCCACCATGGCTACGCCGGTATCAAAGATTTCGGTGGTGAATTTCCGCATACCCTCGGCGCAGGCATCCACGTCAGAGATAGCCCGGGTCAGCAGGCTGCCCACGCTCTCCTCCTGCAGTTCCGGCCGCTGCCGCCGCAGCAGGCCGGCGTAGAGCACCGCCTTCATCCGGCGGTTTACGTTATTTGCGAAACGGCGGATAAAAAACCGCTTTCCATAGCGGAGAGCCTGGACCGCTGCCGTCACCACCGCATACATCGCAGCCAGTTTTGCCATGGCAGGCCAAGCAGTTTCTCCTCGCAGGACCTCCAACAGGCACTGGGCCAGCCTGCCCTCGAACAGAGGTCCGGTCACCAGGCCCACATTAAATAATATACCTGTCACCGTTACCAGGACCAGCGGCCTCCACTCCCGACGGAAGTAAAAGGTCACCCGGTCCGGCCGGTCCTCACCGGGCCTCACAGAAGTCCCTCCAGCCGGGGGGACATGCTGGGAAAGCCGCTGCGGCTCTCCGTTTTTGCCCGGCGGTACAGGCGGTCCAGCAAATCGGCGAAGGTCTCCCGCTCCTCCTCTGTCAACTCCTCCAGCAGCCACTCATAAAAAGCAGTCTCCACGGCGGCCTTGGAGCACTTCAGGCTCTCCGCCTTCTCCGTGGCGAACAACATCTGAACCCGGCCATCCTCCGGACTGGGCCGGCGGATCAGGTAGCCCTTGCTCTCCAGACTGGCAGCCCGACGGGCCACCGCTCCCTTGTCCATGTTCAGCTGGCCGCCGATCTCCCGCTGGGACGCCCCGGGACTGTGCCGGACCGCGTGGAGCAGATCCAGCTCTCCGGAGCCGATGCCGGTTTCCTTCATAGTCCGGATGACCAGCTTGTTGACCTCCCGGGCGATCTTGGTGATTCGCCGATTCGTCACATCCATGCTGCACCTCCAATTAGTTGTATCATCAACTAATTAGAGAATAATCTCCCTCCCCCGCTCCTGTCAAGACCAAAAGCAGGAAAAACCTCCCGGAATTCCGGGAGATTTCAACGTTCAGCGGGTGGGAATGATCTCGATCCAGTAGCCGTCAGGGTCACTGATGAAGTAGATGCCCATTTGGGGGTTCTCGAAGCAGATGCAGCCCATCTCCTCATGCTTTTTGTGCGCGGCTTCATAGTCCTCCGCCTGCATGGCCAGGTGGAACTCGCACTCTCCCAGGTCGTACTTCTGGGGATGGTCCCGCAGCCAGGTCAGCTCCAGACGAAAGTCTGTCTTGCCATCCCCCAGAAACATGATGATAAAGCTGCCGTCCTCGGCGTCCTTCCGGCGTACCGGCTCCAGGCCAAGAGCCTCCTTATAAAAAGCCAGGGACTTTTCCAGATCGGATACATTGAAATTAAAATGGTTGAATGTCAGCATAAAAATCACCTCGAGCTCAGTATACCATGTCCGGCTCACTAGGGCAAGCCGGGATAATGCCGCTCTCTGCGACTTATACAATCCGCGCCGGGGTTTTTTCTGCAGATTTCTGCTAATTTTACATTTGACCGCAAGAGTTAGTCATGTTAAACTCTTAATAGTTAGAAATAACTAACTTATGGAGGATATGATATGACACTGGATACCTTACCCATCGGCCAGCAGGCCGTTATCACCGCTGTGGGAGGCGAGGGAGCCCTCCGCTGCCGACTTCTGGACATGGGACTGATTCCTAAGACCACTATCCGGGTGGAAAAGATCGCGCCCCTGGGGGACCCCATTGAACTGCGGGTCCGGGGCTACGCCCTGTCCCTGCGAAAAGAGGACGCCCGGAACATCTCCGTGGAGGAGGTGAAGGACTTATGATCTTCGCACTGGTCGGCAATCAGAACTGCGGCAAGACCACCCTGTTCAACCAGCTCACCGGCTCCAACCAGCATGTGGGCAACTTCCCCGGCGTCACCGTGGACCAGAAGTCCGGCGGCATCCGGGGCCAGAAGGACTGCGAAGTGGTGGACCTGCCGGGCATCTACTCCATTCGTCCCTACACGCCGGAGGAGATCGTCACCCGGGATTTCATCATCGACCAGAAGCCCGACGGCATCATCAATATCGTAGACGCCACCAACATTGAGCGGAACCTGTACCTGACCCTTCAGCTCCTGGAAATGCGTGTGCCCATGGTGCTGGCCCTCAATATGATGGACGAGGTGAGCGCCAACGGCGGCACCATTGACATCAAGGGCATGAGCAAAGCACTGGGAATCCCGGTGGTGCCCATTTCCGCTGCAAAGAACCAGGGCGTGGATGAGCTGGTCCGCATTGCCGTGTCCACCGCCAAAAGCAGAACTTATCCTGCGGTCTACGACTTCTGCAGTCCCGGCCCCGTCCACCGCTGCATCCATGCGGTGGTCCACCAGATTGAGGACCACGCTGAAAAAGCGGGGCTGCCGCTGCGCTTTGCCGCCACCAAGCTCATTGAGAACGACCCGGATATCCGGGAGCGCCTGGAGCTGGACCAAAACGAGCTGGAGCTGATCGAACACAGTATCCAGGAGATGGAGTCCGAGCACGGCATGGACCGCAACGCCGCCCTGGCGGATATGCGGTACGACTTCATCGAGGGCGTCTGCCGGGATGCGGTGGTAAAATGCCGGGAGTCCAAAGAGCGAACCCGCAGCGAGGCCATTGACCGGGTGGTCACCAACAAGTATCTGGCCCTGCCCCTGTTCTTCGGCATTATGCTGGGCATTTTCTATCTGACCTTCAACGTCATCGGCGCCTTCCTGTCCGACCTGCTGGCAGCGGGCATCGACGCCCTCACCGCCGCCGTGGACGCAGGGCTGACGGCCTATGGCCTGAACCCGGTGGTCCACAGTCTGGTCATCGACGGCATCTTCGCCGGTGTGGGCAGCGTATTGAGTTTCCTGCCCATCATCGTGGTGCTGTTCTTCTTCCTGTCCATTCTGGAGGACACCGGGTATATGGCCCGGGTAGCCTTCTTCATGGACCAGCTGCTGCGGAAGATCGGCCTGTCCGGCCGCAGTATCGTACCTCTGCTGATCGGCTTTGGCTGCTCTGTACCCGCTATCATGGCCACCCGGACCCTGGCCTCCGAGCGGGATCGCCGCATGACCATCCTGCTGACCCCCTTTATGAGCTGCTCCGCCAAGATCCCAATTTACGGCGTATTCACCGCCGCCTTTTTCCCGGACCATGCGGCGCTGGTGATGATAGCTCTGTATCTGGGCGGCATCCTGGTGTGCATTATTGCCGCCAAGGCCCTGGGCGCCACGGCCTTCAGAGGCAATCCGGTGCCTTTCGTCATGGAATTGCCCAACTACCGCTTCCCCTCCGCCCGCAGCGTGGGGCAGCTGTGCTGGGACAAGGCCAAGGACTTCCTGACCCGGGCCTTCACTGTCATTTTCGTGGCCACCATCATCGTCTGGTTCCTCCAAACCTTCGATACCCGTCTGAATCTGGTGACGGACAGCGCCCACAGCCTGCTGGCCACCGTGGGTGCCTGGATCGCACCGCTGTTCATCCCCCTGGGCTTCGGAGACTGGCGGGTCTCCACCGCCCTCATCACCGGCTTTATTGCCAAGGAATCCGTCATCTCCACCCTGGGTATTCTCACCGGTGCCGGTACCGATGTGACCGTGGCCGCTCTGGGCACCCTGTTCACTCCTGTCACCGCCGTCAGCTTCCTGGTCTTCACTCTGCTGTACACGCCCTGTGTGGCCGCCATCTCGGCCGTCAAGCGGGAGTTGGGTTCCGGCTGGAAGGCCGCCGGCGTGGCTCTCAGCCAGTGCGCCGTGGCCTGGGCAGTGGCCCTGCTGGTCCACCAGGCCGCACTGCTGCTGGCATAAGGAGGTACCGTTATGCTGGAACTGCTGATTCTGCTGCTGGTGGGCGGCTGGCTGGTATTTGCCCTACGCTTCTGCCGCCGTCACAAGGGCGGCTGCCGCGGTGACTGCGCCAACTGCTCAAAGCACTGCTCCTGAACCTTTGCTCCCCGGCTTCACTGCCGGGGAGTTTTTGCGTAGTATGGTCTTTTTTCCAGACAACGCATTCCTTTATTTGTCCATATTTTAGGCAATTTTGTATGTATCCGACAGTTGCCTGCGTTTTAACAAGACATTTCTGTTAAATTTGCCGTCAATATGACAATTGACTTTTCGACACTAAACCGCTAGAATTAAAAACAATCAAAGCCAGATATTCCGCAGGAAGGAGCTGAACACCATGATGATGAAGTCCATGTATGCCCCTCAGATGATGTCTCACGGTGCGTCCGCTCTCTGCGCGAACGCCGCTTCTTCCTGCGCCCAGACCGCTTCTATGCAGTCTGCTCACATTGCTCTGATTCTGGACGCCATTATTATGGCGTCCATTATTATTTGCGGCCTGAATGTGCGCCTGTCCGTTTTGATCGGCTCCCTGCTGGTACTGGTACTGCTGGTAGTCCTGCTGGTATGTGAAAAAGTGAACGCGCCAAGGATGCGAAAGTCCGCATAACTGTCTGATACAGCAAAGCGGCTCCGCTTCATGGCGGAGCTGCTTTTTTGTATGATATACCCTATTTCAAAAAGGAGAAATCAAGATGAAAAAGAAGTTTTTCGCACTCATGATGACCATGGTTATGGTCCTCAGCCTGGCTGCCTGCGGCGGCAAGGCCGAAACCTCCGCCCCCGCTGACAGCAACACCCCTGCCCAGAGCGGCGAGACCGCCGAAGGCGGCAGCACCTTCAAGCTGGGCACCATCGGCCCCCTGACCGGCGATGCTGCCATCTATGGCCAGGCCGTTGCCAACGGTGCCAAGATCGCCGTGGACGAGATCAACGCCAGCGACAGCGCCATTAAGTTCGAGTTCCAGTCCGAGGACGACGTGGCTGATGGCGAGACCTCTGTCAACGCCTACAACACCCTGATGGACTGGGGCATGCAGGTCATGGTTGGCCCCACCACCACCGGCGCCTCCATCGCTGTTGCAGCCAAGGCCGCTGAGGAGCGCACCTTCATGCTGACTCCCTCCGCCTCCTCCACCGACGTCATTGCCCCTGGAGACAACGTCTTCCAGGTCTGCTTCACCGACCCCAACCAGGGCATTGCCTCCGCTGACTACATGGCCGACAACATGTCCGGTGCCAAGATCGCCGTGATCTACCGCAACGACGACGCCTATTCCCAGGGCATCCGCGACACCTTCGTCTCTCAGTCCAAGGCCAACAATCTGGAGGTCGTCTATGAGGGCACCTTCACCGCCGACACCGCCACCGACTTCTCCGTGCAGCTGACCGCTGCCCAGGCCGCCGGCGCCGACACCGTGTTCCTGCCCATCTACTATCAGCCCGCCTCCGTCATCCTGACCCAGGCCGCCGCCATGAACTACGCTCCCACCTTCTTCGGCGTGGACGGCATGGACGGCATCCTGACCATGGAGGGCTTTGACACCGCTCTGGCCGAGGGCGTCATGCTGCTGACCCCCTTCTCCGCGGATGCCTCTGACGAGCGCACCCAGAACTTCGTGAAAGCCTATCAGGCCGCTTACGGCGAGATCCCCAACCAGTTCGCCGCTGACGCCTATGACGGTGTGTACATCGTCAAGGCCGCTCTGGAAGCCGCCGGCTGCACCGGTGATATGTCTGCCACCGACATCTGCGAGGCTCTGGTGGGCGTCATGTCCACCATCTCCGTGGACGGCCTGACCGGCCAGGGCATGACCTGGGCCGCCACCGGCGAGGTCTCCAAGGCTCCTATGGCCGTGGTCATTGAGAACGGCACCTACGTTCTGCCCTGAGTTTTCAGTTTCAGACAACAGCAATCCGCCGGAGGGGGGCCCAGCCCCCTTCCGGCGGTCCCCCGCATTCCGCGTTCTATGGCGGAAACAGGGGCAGAAGGACGTTTTCTGTCCGTTTTTCTGCCATAGAAATTCAGAAGAATGAATGAAAAGAAAAAGAGGTGTGTCCCTATGGAATTTCTCTCCTACCTGATCAGCGGCATCAGTCTTGGGAGCGTATACGCCATCATCGCCCTGGGCTACACCATGGTGTACGGCATCGCCAAGATGCTGAACTTCGCCCACGGCGATGTCATCATGGTGGGTGGCTATATCTCCTTCTGCGCCATCAGCTATCTGGGCCTGCCCGGATGGCTGGCTCTCATTCTGGCCATGGCGGTCTGCACGGTGCTGGGCATCGTCATTGAGGGCCTTGCCTACAAGCCCCTCCGCAGCGCCCCCTCCCTGGCCGTGCTGATCACTGCCATCGGTGTCAGCTATTTCCTGCAGAACACCGCCCTGCTGATCTGGAAGGCCGCCCCCAAGGTCTATCCCTCCCTGATTCCCACCACCAACGCCCAGGGTGAGTCCAATGCCTTGCAGCTGTTCAACGGCCAGCTCTCCATCTCCTACATCTCTCTGCTGACCATGGCCTCCTGCATCGTCATCATGATCGCCCTGACCCTCTTCACCAGCAAGACCAAGATGGGCAAGGCTATGCGTGCCTGCTCCGAGGATAAGGGCGCAGCCCAGCTCATGGGCATCAACGTCAACGCCACCATCTCCACCACCTTCGCCATCGGCTCCGCTCTGGCAGCCATCGCTGGTGTGCTGCTGTGCTCCTCCTATCCGACTCTGCAGCCCACCACCGGCTCGATGCCTGGCATCAAGGCCTTCACTGCCGCCGTGTTCGGCGGCATCGGCTCCATCCCCGGTGCCTTCCTGGGCGGCCTGCTGCTGGGCATCATTGAGGCTATGGCCAAGGCGTACATCTCCACCAACCTGGCCAACACCATCGTGTTCGCCGTGCTGATCGTCGTCCTGCTGGTAAAGCCCGCGGGCCTGCTGGGCAAGTATGTCCCGGAGAAAGTGTGAGGTGAGGGAGATGAAAAAACTGCGTATCAAACAGCATACCCGCACGGACTTCCTGACCTATCTGGGCGTCATCATTCTTTTTGTTGTAATGAACATCCTCAAGTCCAACGGCACCCTGAGCCGCTCCCTGACCGGCCAGTTGGTCCCCATCTGCTGCTATATGTCCATGGCCGTGTCCCTGAACCTGACAGTGGGCATCCTGGGCGAGCTGAGCCTGGGCCACGCGGGCTTCATGAGCGTGGGCGCTTTCTCCGGCATCGTAGCCGCCATGAGCCTGCAGAACATCATCCCCGCCGTGCCGCTGCGTCTGGCGGTGGCCATGATCATCGGTGCCGCCGCCGCGGCCATCGCCGGTGCCATCGTTGGCACCCCCGTGCTGCGTCTGCGGGGCGACTATCTGGCCATCGTAACCTTGGCTTTCGGCGAGATCATCAAGGATCTGGTGAACTGTCTGCTGGTGGGCTATGATTCCAAGGGCCTCCACATGGCCTTTAACCTCACCGGCAGCAAGACCATCGACGATCTGGGCATGAAGGAAGGCGGTATTGCCATCATCAAGGGTGCCCAGGGCGCCACCGGCACCACCACCATCGCCACCTTCACCGCTGGTTTCATTCTTGTAATGGTGACCCTGTTCGTGGTTCTGAACCTGAAGCACAGCCGTGCCGGCCGGGCCATCATGGCTCTGCGGGACAATGCCATCGCCGCCGAGAGCGTGGGCATCAACATCACCAAGTACAAGATGATGGCCTTCGTCACCTCCGCCGCTCTGGCCGGTGCCGCCGGAGCCCTGTACGGTCTGAACTTCTCTTCCCTGCAGGCCACCAAGTTCAACTTCAACACTTCCATCCTGATCCTGGTGTTCGTGGTGCTGGGTGGCCTGGGCAACCTGTGGGGTTCTCTGATTGCCGCCGCCGCTCTGACGGTCCTGCCGGAGCTGCTGCGTGCCTTCTCCGACTACCGGATGCTGGTGTACGCCATCGTGCTGATCCTGGTGATGCTGACCACCAACAATCCCACCCTCAAAACATTCTTCAGCCGCTTCAAGCTGCATAAGCCCACCGGAAAGGAGGCCGTCTGACATGTTCCCGAAACTGGTTCCCATGCCCTCTCCCAACCTGCTGACAGAGCGGGACGCTGACAAGACGCCCATTCTGGAGTGCATCAACCTGGGCATCAACTTCGGTGGTCTGGCTGCCGTGGAAAACTTCAACATGGCCATCGGCCGTACGGAGATCACCGGCCTCATCGGCCCCAACGGCGCCGGCAAGACCACCGTCTTTAACCTGCTGACCAAGGTCTATCAGCCCACCAAGGGCACTATCCTGCTGGACGGCAACGACACCCACAACATGACCACCGCTCAGGTCAACCGGGCCGGTATCGCCCGTACCTTCCAGAATATCCGACTGTTCAACGACCTGACGGTGGAGGAGAATGTCACCGTGGCCATGAACGCCCACATGCACTACAACATGTGGAGCGGCATCTTCCGCCTCCCGGGATTCTGGAAGGAGGAGCGGGTGGCTCACGAGCGCGCTCTGGAACTGCTGTCCATCTTCAACATGGCGGACCTGGCGGACACCAAGGCCGGCTCCCTGCCCTACGGTGCCCAGCGCCGTCTGGAAATCGTCCGGGCCCTGGCTACCAATCCCAGTCTGCTGCTGCTGGACGAGCCCGCCGCCGGTATGAACCCCTCCGAGACCGCCGAGCTCATGGAGAACATCCGCAAGATCCGGGATACTTTCCAGATTGCCATTCTGCTGATCGAGCACGACATGAACCTGGTCATGAACATCTGCGAGGGCATCGCTGTGCTGAACTTCGGTCGCATCATCGCCAAGGGCACCCCCGAGGACATCCAGTCCAACCCGGCGGTCATTGAGGCATACTTGGGCAAACAAAAGGAGGCGTGACAATGGCATCCATTCTGAGAGTTGACGACATCAACGTCTATTACGGCAGCATCCATGCCATTAAGGGCATCTCCTTTGAGGTGAATGAGGGCGAGATCGTCACCCTGATCGGCGCCAACGGCGCCGGCAAGTCCACCACCCTGAACACCATCTCCGGCCTGCTGCACAGCCGCACCGGCTCCGTCACCTTCATGGGTGAAACCCTGGGCAAGGTGCCCTGCCACAAAATCGTCTCCAAGGGTCTGGCCCTGGTCCCCGAAGGCCGCCGCGTCTTTTTGCAGATGACCGTCCAGGAAAACCTGGAGATGGGCGCCTACACCCAGAGCAGCAAGGCCATTGACCAGGACCTGGAGCACGTCTATGAGCTGTTCCCCCGCCTGAAGGAGCGCATGAAGCAGGTGGCCGGTACCCTATCCGGCGGTGAGCAGCAGATGCTGGCCATGGGCCGCGCCCTCATGAGCCATCCCAAGCTGCTCATGCTGGATGAGCCCTCCATGGGCCTGGCCCCCATCCTGGTGGAGCAGATCTTCGAAATCATTCAGAATCTCCATAAGGCCGGCACCACCATCCTGCTGGTGGAACAGAATGCCGCTGCGGCCCTGAGTGTGGCCGACCGGGGTTATGTGCTGGAGACCGGCAAGATCGTCACCTCCGGCACCGGCAAGGAGCTTCTGGCCTCCCCCGCCATCAAAAAAGCATATCTGGGCGGTTAAAGCCCTGAAAAAAGGAGAGCGCGCTGCGCTCTCCTTTTTATTTGCAAATTTCCTCCGATGTGGTATACTGCTGTCATGACACAACAGGAGGGGACTGCCTATGCGCGCCGAAGAACGCCGTCAAGCCATTCTGGACATTCTGAATCGATCCGGCCATCCGGTCAGCGCCGCATCCCTGGCCCGACAGTTCTCCGTCAGCCGCCAGATTATTGTGGGAGACATTGCTCTTTTGCGGGCAGCGGGAGCGGACATTTCTGCCACGCCCAGGGGCTATGTGGCTCACCAGCCCTCTCCGGCGGGCCTGGTGCGGCAAGTGGCCTGCCGCCATGATGCCCGGGGCATGGAGGCAGAGCTGAACGCCATGGTGGACCAGGGCTGCACCGTGCTGGACGTCATTGTGGAGCACCCCATTTACGGCCAGCTCACCGGCCCCCTCCAGCTCTCCAGCCGGTACGATGTGACCCAGTTTATCGCCCGGTGCGCTCAAGCCGACGCCCGGCCCTTGTCAGACCTGACGGAGGGCATTCATCTCCACACCCTCTCCTGTCCCAGCGAGGAAGCCTTCCAGCGGGTCCGAACATCCCTCCGGAACATGGGTGTTCTGGTAGAGGGCTGAATATCCCTGTTGACAATCCGAATATTTCCGTGTATAGTGTGGTGGACAGGTGTCAAGACACATGTCCACCACACTATATTTTACAAAGGAAACAGGTGTTCCCCATGGAAAATGTCAAAGCATTTCTGAAACGTAAAAACATTGTCTTTTCCGCCAAGCGGTACGGCATCGACGCTCTGGGCGCTATGGCCCAGGGCCTGTTCTGTTCCCTGTTGATCGGCACGATTCTGAACACCATTGGCGCCCAGTTCCACATTGGCTTCCTCACCGCCCAGATCGCAGAAAAGGTTCCTTACACCGTGGGCGGTCTGGCTTCCTTCATGAGCGGCCCCGCCATGGCCATCGCCATCGGTTATGCTCTCCAGGCGCCGCCGCTGGTACTGTTCTCCCTGGCCGCCGTGGGCTATGCCTGCAACCTGCTGGGCGGCGCTGGCGGCCCCCTTGCGGTGCTGTTCGTGGCCATCATCGCCGCTGAGTGCGGCAAAGCCATCAGCAAAGAGACCAAGATCGACATTCTGGTGACTCCCATTGTCACCACCCTCATCGGCGTGGGCGCCGCCTACATCATCGCGCCTCCCATCGGCAAGGTGGCCAGCGCCTTCGGCCAGCTCATCATGCACGCCACGGAGCTGCAGCCCTTCCTGATGGGCATTCTGGTATCCGTACTGGTAGGCGTGGCCCTGACGCTGCCCATCTCCTCCGCCGCCATCTGCTCCGTGCTGGGTCTGACGGGTCTGGCAGGCGGCGCCGCTGTGGCGGGTTGCTGTGCCCAGATGGTAGGCTTCGCTGTCATGAGCTTCAAGGAGAACGGCTGGGGCGGCCTGGTGAGCCAGGGCCTGGGCACCTCCATGCTGCAGATGCCCAACATCGTGAAGAATCCCCGGATCTGGATCGCCCCCACTCTCGCCTCCGCCATCACCGGCCCCATCGCCACCTGCCTGTTCAAGCTGGAAATGAACGGCGCCGCTATCAACTCCGGCATGGGCACCTGCGGGCTGTGCGGCCAGCTGGGCGTGTGGACCGGCTGGGTATCCCCCAGCGAGCAGGCCATCGCCAACGGCGCCGTCGCCATGGCTCCCACCGCCTTTGACTGGGTGGGCCTGATCCTGATCTCCTTCGTCCTCCCTGCTATCCTGGCTCCCGCCATCAATCAGATGTGCCGAAAGCTGGGCTGGGTAAAGGACGGCGATCTGACTCTGGCTTGATTCTTCTCTGCGGCCGTGATACTTTAATAGAAAATCCGCCCCAAAAAAGAGAAGCGCTATGGAATACCGCAAATTCGGCAACGCCTACATCGTCCGTCTGGACCCGGGCGAAGAGATTTTGGAACAGGTGAAGGCCCTGTCCCTCAAGGAGGGCATCCACCTCGCCACAGTACAGGGGCTGGGTGCGGTCAATGACCTGACTCTTGGAGTATTCAAGCCCAATGAGAAAAAATACTACGCCAACAGCTTTCAGGGCTATTACGAGATCGCCTCCCTCACCGGCACTCTCAGTACCATGGACGGCGAATTCTACTGCCACCTGCACCTGAGCGCCGGGGATGAAACCGGCCGCGTGGTGGGCGGACACCTGAACAAGGCCGTCATCAGCGCCACCGCCGAGCTGGTGGTGACCGTCATCCCCGGCACCGTGGACCGGGCATACAGTCCCGAGGTCGGCCTGAATCTGCTGAAACTCTGAGAAAAAGACATCCACCGATCCGGTGGATGTCTTTCTTTACAGATCCCTGATCTGCATTTTATCCAGTTCCCCATGTCTGCGGCGCTTTTCCCGGCAGGCGGCGTAGATAGCCAGCAGGATCACCGTTGGAATATTGCCCAGAAGCAGACTCGCCAGGATGGGCCCCCATGGGATACCTCCGTCGTATGCCGCCGCGCTCAGCACCATCACCAGGGAATATAAAAATGACAGCACCGGCAGCACCAGCCCCGGCCATCTGCTCTCCCGTTTGGAGAGGAATATCTGCAGCAGCGGCACGCCCGCCCACAGCACCAGCACTAGCAAGGTCGTTTTTGGCATTCTGTCACCCCCTTAAATATCGTGAATGCGGGTTCTGTTCAGTTCTCCCGCCTTCTTCCGCTTTTGCCTCCAGACTTCCCGGCAGGCAGCGTAGATTACCAGCAGTACCAGCGTTCTGCTGTTCTGAATGAGAAAAAGATGCAGGCACGCGCCAAGCTTCAAGCCAAATGCAGCTTCTGACGGAACTGCGAGACAACTGACGATGTCAGCGGCGGCCCACAGGATGCTGGCCGCCGGCAGCAGCAAACCCGGCCACCACTTTTCTCTCCTAGCCAGATAGATTTCCAGAAGGATGGCAGCGATGGCGGTGACCACGATCTGGATGGCATCTCCGTCATCCAGGAAAATTCTGATTCCCGTGGCGATTCCATACCGCATCCGTCAGCCCTCCTTCATTTTTCGATATTCTGTAATGAGAACCTTGGCGGTGTCAAAGTCCAGCTTGTCATCCACCGCCAGCCGCTTTACCAGGGACACATAGGGGTCCGCCTCCGTTGTCTCGCTGAGGTGTATCTTCTGGATAAGCCGGTCCAGCCGCAGCCGCACCGTGGGGTAGCTGACACCGTACACCGACGCCACTTCTTTTAGCGACCCGGAGGCCAATATGAACTTTTTGACGAAAGCCAGGTCTTCATCCTCCAGCTCCGCCACCCATGGAGGAATGTTGGTCACATCGTCACGCCCCTTTCATAAAATTAATATAAACTTTAACTTTATGAAAGTCAAGATAAATATTACTTTAAATAAAATTGCCCGCTCATACGTAGCGGGCAATTCTATTCAAATCAGGTCCCCTTCGCAGTGGTCCCGCAGGGGCAATTCCTGGAAGATGGCGGCCTCGATGGCCTCGTACTCTCCCGGATTTTTGAAGCGCCGCAGCTTCTTATTGAGCCGCTCTGCGTCGTCAAAGAGATGGATCAGATAGAACCAGACCTCCCGCATCCGCTGGGCGGCAGTGCCCACCTGGCCGTAAAAAGCCTGGTACTCCCGGTACAGATCCTGCATAAAGGCCTGCAGCTCCTCCCGGGTGGTGGCAGGCCCGCCCCGGAGCTTCCGCAGCAGCGCCGGGTCCGCCACGGCGCCACGGCCGATCATCACAGATTCCACAGCAGGAAACCGCTCCTCAAGAGCACGTACCTCCGCCACAGTCCGCAGGTCGCCGTTATAACACACAGGGTTGCGGCTGTTCTCCATTGCCTGCCCAAACTCCGGCAAATGAACTGGGCCCCGGTACTTCTCCTTCTGCACCCGGGCATGGATGGTGAGGCATGCAATGGGATAGCGGTTATAGATTTCCAGCAGCCGCTTAAACTCCGCCGGGTCAGAGATACCCAGCCGGGTCTTGACAGACACCGGCAGCTTCACCTGGGAAAATACCTCCTCAAAAAAGCGGTCCAGTTCCTCGGGCTTTGTCAGAAAACCGGCACCCTTTCCCTTGGCGGTGACAGTTCCCGAGGGACAACCCAGATTCAGATTCACCTCTGGATAACCCAGGTCTCCCAGCACCTCCGCTGCCCACAGAAAGTCCGGCGCCTTGCAGCTCATAACCTGGGGCACCGAGGGCAGGTCCCGGTTCTGAACAGGGTCCAGTTCCCGAAAGTCCCGGGCTGTCATCACATGATGGTCCGTGGGAGAGAAAAATGGAATAAAATAGCGGTCCGCACCTCCGAAGTGCCGATGCCATACCCGGCGGAACACGACCTTGGTGATACCGTCCAGGGGAGCGAGGTCGTATCTTTGGATCATTTCAGTTTCTCATCCCACTCCGCCTGACGGAAACCCGTCAGCACAAAGTCATCTCCCACCAGGATGGGCCGCTTCACCAGCATTCCATCGGTAGCCAGCAGCGCCAGCTGCTCCTCCCCGGTCATGGCTGGCAGCTTGTCCTTCAGTCCCAGAGCCTTGTACTGCAAACCACTGGTGTTGAAAAACTTCTTCAGGGACAGACCACTGGCCTTCCACCAGGTGGTCAGTTCCTCCAGTGTGGGGTTCTCCAGCTTGATATCCCGGAACTCATAGGCAATGCCGCTGGCGTCCAGATACGCCTTGGCCTTCTGGCAGGTGGTGCACTTGGGATAACATAAAAATAGCATATCCGTTCCTCCTTGATAATTTTATGTAAACAAATTCAGCTGCTGACCGGCCTGACGGTCCCGGAATTCTGAGAGATACGTCATGGCCTCCTCCGGCTCCCAAATGACGCCCCGAGCTTCACACTCTGTCCTGAAAATCTTCCAAAGTGCCGCGTTGTTGGGACTGGAACACTGGTAGCTGTCGCCGAATTGTCGAATATATTGATCTTTCAGACCGGGAAAGTGTTTATCCAACTGCTGATAAAAGTACTGCCGGTCTCCGTCCCGCAGTGTAACGCCGAAACCGAAGTTCACAATGACTTCCACTCCCGCCGCAAAGCAGTAGTCCAGCAGGCCCCGGAGATTCTCCTCCGTGTCGTTGATAAATGGCAGGATGGGACACAGCCACACACCGGTGTGGATGCCGTTTTCCCGCATGGTCCGCAGCATCTCAAATCGCTTCCAGGTGGTGCAAACGTTGGGCTCCAATATGCGGCACAGGTCCTCGTCAAAGGTGGTAAAGGTGGTGCATACCACCGCCTTCGTTTTTTCATTGATGCGTTTCAGTACATCCAGATCCCGCAGGATCAGATCCGACTTGGTGAGGACAGATACGCCAAAATCGTACCGGTCGATGATCTCCAGACACCGCTGGGTCAGCCGCAGGTCCTTCTCCAGGGGAAGATAGGGATCGCACATGGAGCCAGTGCCGATCATGCACCGCCGCCGCTTTCTCCGGAGGGCCTCCTCCAGCAGTTCCGGGGCATTGGCCTTCGCCGCCACATCCTCAAAGGGGTGGTCCATCTGGTAGCAGGTGCTGCGGGAGTCGCAGTAGATGCAGCCATGGGTACAGCCCCGGTAGATGTTCATGCCGTTCCGGGGAGAGAGGATGCCCTTGGCCTGGATAGTATGCACGATGCCCCGCCTCCTCTCTGAATGTACCGCCAGTATAGCAAAAATCAGGTCAGCGGACAAGCCCCGGAAGCAGGAAACCCCCGGAGCGGTACGCTCCGGGGCACGGCTTAATGGCCCTTGTGCTTCTCCCGCCGTTTTTCCCGGCGCAGGGCAAACTGCCGGTCCGCTTCCGCCTCCCGTTCCTCCCGGGAGGCCTTTTTCCGGGCCTCTTTGCCCTGCTCCCGCTGAAGCTGCAGCGCCTGCTGGGCTTTGGTCCCAATTCCGGTGTTTTGCAGTGACTTGTGGATCTGCCGCTGCATCCGCTTGGGATTGATCCGCCGCTCCTCTAGCGCTGCCGCCTCCATGGAGGGGCTGAACCGAAGCTGCCGCCAATGCTCCAGAAGAAAGTCCCAGACCTCGTAGTCCTTTGGCTCTGCGCCGAAGGTGATCTTGCAGACCTGGTAGGTCCGGCCCTCCCTCCGCTCGTAGATCCCCACCCAAAAGGGATCCTCAAACAAGACGGTCAACTCTGCGTATCCCTGTTCCATGTGCGTGTCCTCCTTAAAAAAGCATCCGGAGAACGGACAACCAAGGAGGCAGGTTACTAATCCCCTTCCGGGGACGCCCGGACTACCAACCGGGCCGTGTTTTTATCTCCGCTCTTTCATCATACCGTGCCTCTTTTCCATCGTCAAGAAAAACCGCCGGATCATGGTCCGGCGGTCTGCTCTCAATATGCGCTGATCTCCAGGGATTCGTCATCCTGTCCTTTCTCAATGGCCCGGATCTCTACAAAATACTTCAGGGTGGGGTTCACCTCCACCTGAACCCGGTCGTCCACCTGATGGCCCATGAGCGCTTTGCCCACCGGGGACTCCTTGCTGATGAGGCCCTTCAGGGCATCCTGCCGCAGGGTGGTGACAATCTGGATGGTCATTTCCTTCTTCACCATCTCATTGAAGATGGTCACCTTGTCAAACAGGCCTACGACGTCCTCCTTCCCTTTCACCTCGATGACCTTGGCGGTACGAATCATCCGCTCCAGATAGCGGATGCGGCTTTCGTTGCGGTTCTTGGCCTGCTTGGCGCACTTATATTCAAAGTTCTCACTGAGGTCGCCAAAGGCCCGGGCGGTCTGTACTTCCTCGATCAGCTGAGGCCGCAGGACCCGCACCCGGTGGTCGATCTCCTCCTGCATCTTCTTGATATCAACTTCCGTCAATTCGTCATACATAGACAGCACCTCGCGCGTCTGGATTTTTCATTATAATACCACAATTCCGCCGTCTGGTACAGTTTTTTGAATCTGCGGCAGTTCTTTTCCCTCTAAAATAACCGCAGAAATCAGGCCAAGCAAGCTTCAGCATGGACCGGGCTGAACAGTTTCGAGGTGCGGGCTTCCGATTTCCCTCTCTCTAAATCGGAATCCAGCACAGCGAATCCGGTTCGGAAGCGAGAAGCAGCAGAATGAGTGCGGGATAAGTCTTTGATGCGGAGCATAAAAAAACTCGTCGCAAGCGATACAACGCTTGCGACGAGCTGGTGACCCGGCGGGGATTCGAACCCCGGACCCACTGCTTAAAAGGCAGTTGCTCTGCCGACTGAGCTACCGGATCAGGCATTGTATGGTAACGTCTGCGACGAAAAAGGGCGTGGCTGGGACGGCTGGACTCGAACCAGCGGATGAGGGAGTCAAAGTCCCTTGCCTTACCACTTGGCGACGCCCCAATGTGGAAAGAAGCAGGGGATCGGGGCAACCCCGATCCCCTACCATTGTCTGGGGTGGGTGATGGGACTCGAACCCACAACACCTGGAACCACAATCCAGTGCTCTGCCAATTGAACTACACCCACCACATATGACGCGGATTACAGGCTGACTTTCGCTCCAAAAGAGAGCTGGTACGCCAGAAGGGACTCGAACCCCTGGCCTACTGCTTAGAAGGCAGTTGCTCTATC
>CAMFAL010000020.1 GCA_945948185.1 uncultured Clostridia bacterium
GCGGCACGATTGGCGGCCCCGGGAGGGGACGGGAATCGTAAAGCCGCGACGGTGTTAAACCGTCGAAGCGCCGCCGGGGGCGGAAAAAGCGAGACGGTTTCGAGGAAGCGGCACGATTGGCGGCCCCGGGAGGGGACGGGAATCGTAAAGCCGCGACGGTGTGAAATGGTCGAAATGATGTCACGGAGAAAAAAGACGGGGATTCGGGCTGTCATAAATCCCCCAAATCCACCCATACTAAGGTCGGGGTGATTGCAATGGCAAAAGAAAGCGCTTATTTTACCGTGGGCGGCATCAGCGGAAAGCACGATGTGAAGGAGATCAAGCAGGGGCTGGACACGCTGCCGGGAGTCCTTTCCGTCAGCGTGGGCGGCGGCCGGGTGGCGGTGGACTTCGACACCACAGGCACGCGGCGTGACCGCATCGGAAAGCAGCTGGCGGATATGGGATATCCGGTTCTGGACGCCCAAACCGGCGGCTGAAGATGGCGAAGTATGACCACGGCAGGGGGAAGCGGGGGCCGTATTTTGAGGGCTGGTACCTGAAGCACCGGACACGGGAGGGGGAGGCCCTGGCCCTCATTCCCGCCTGCCACATGGACCCCGCGGGACGGCGCGGCGCCTCCCTCCAGGTCCTTTCGGACCAGCAGTCCTGGTGGCTGGCGTATCCCGGCACGGAATTCCATGCGGCTGAGCAGGTATTTCGGGTCCGGCTGGGAGAAAGCCTGTTCACCGGACAGGGGATGCGGCTGCATGTGGAGCGGGAGGGCCTTTCCCTTCACGGCACGGTGCGCTACGGGCCGTTTACGCCCCTGAGATCGGACATCATGGGCCCCTTCCGGTTCCTCCCCGGCATGGAGTGCGCCCACGGCGTCCTCAGCATGGGCCACCCGCTGGAGGGGAGCGTGACGCTGAACGGGAAACGGATGGATTTCTCCGGCGGCACGGGATACATGGAGACCGACCGGGGCCGCTCCTTCCCCGGGGCCTACCTCTGGACCCAGTGCGTGTGGCAGGAGTCCGCCCTTAACAGCCTGATGCTCTCCGTGGCAGCCATTCCCCTGGCGGGCATACAGTTCACCGGCTGTATCTGCGCGGTGGTTT
Source organism: uncultured Clostridia bacterium (assembly GCA_945948185.1). Classification (GTDB taxonomy): domain Bacteria; phylum Bacillota; class Clostridia; order Oscillospirales; family Oscillospiraceae; genus Oscillibacter. The sequence continues at coordinate 1,104 of CAMFAL010000020.1, forward strand.
ACGGCGGGAAGGAATACCGGCTGGCCACCTACCGGGGCGCCCGGGCGGAACAGTGGCGCGGCAGCGGCGCGGTGATCCGGCAGGGGAAGTACCGCCTGACGGCGGAGCTGCTGGAGGGGCGGGGGTGCCCGCTGCGGGCGCCTGCCGAAGGCGTCATGGGCCGCACCGTCCACGAGAGCCTCCGGGCAGTGGTACGTTACCGCTTCTGGGAAGGGGAGACGCTCCTGTTTGACCACACGGACCGCGGCGCCGGGTTTGAATACGCGGAAATATGAGAACAGCCGCCGGACCACATGGCCCGGCGGCTTTCTGCTGTCTGTCAGCGGAGGCGCTGGATGCCCCGGCGGGGGCGGGGAGCGGCGGGGGGCGTCACCACCGGGGGCTGCTGGGGCAGGCGGCCCCGGATGTCCTCCGCCAGCGCCGCCTGGTAGGCGGCGCAGAAGTCGCGGGCCCGCTGGTCGGTGTCGCCGTCGTCCTCCCCCGCCAGCAGCGCGGCGAAGGAAACGGGCACCCCGGCGGTCTCCAGGGCCGCCTGGGCCCGCTGCCGCTGGGTGCGCTGGCGCTTCTCTTTGCGGAGCATCTCCAGCTCCTGCTGTTCCTGTTCGGTCATTTCTGTTCCTCCTTTTCAATCCGGCGGAGCTCCTCCTCCGGGTCCGTCACCCAGGGCAGGTGCTCCAGAATGGTGCGGCGGGACAGGACGGGGGACAGGCTCAGCAGCGTCTCCGCCTGGGCCGCCTGGTCCCGGGGCAGGTTTTTATAAAAGGTAGGGCGGCCGCTGGTCAGGTCCGCCGGGGCGCCCAGGGTGGAAAGGCCGCCGGACAGGGAGTCCAGCAGGGCATACAGGCTGGGGGTAAAGCTGCGCTCCTTGGCGGAGCGCACCTGCTCGATGCCCCACAGCTTATACTGCAATGCCACGCCGGAGGCGGTGCCCGCGAAGCTGTCGTCGGACAGGTCCGGGGTCATGGACAGCTGTAAAATGCTCCGGCGCAGATTGGTCTCCAGCTGGCCCAGGGCCTCGTGGTTCAGGTCCTTCACCACGAACTCCGCCCGGCCGCCCTCCGCCAGGGACAGCACCCGGGTGCGGTTGGCCTCGTCGATGTCCCCCTGGGTGGTGCCCAGCATACCGTACAGCGCCAGGAAGGCGTTGGCCACGGACTGCATGTCGTCCATGGCGCCGGAGAGCAGCAGGTTGTAGGCGTCCACCAGGTCCGTCACCAGCTCGAAGTCCCCATCGCCCTGGCAGTTGTTGGCGAAGGGGATGAGGGGCATGCCCCGGAACAGGCTTTCCTCCGGCTCGTCCAGAATGACCCGGTGGCCGTCCAGGGCGAAGAGACGCTGACAGCCCGGCTGGTAGAGGATACCGCCCGTGGAGCCGCCGGGGCTCTGGAACATGCGGACGGTGCCCACCAGCGGAGACCCGGCGCCGCCGGAGCGGATGCAAAAGCAGGTGAGCGGGTCGCAGCGGCAGGCGTGGAGGCCGCTGCGCTCCAGCCACACCAGCACAAAGCCCACGCCGCAGACGCTGGCGTCCCGGGCCACGTCAAAGAGCAGGTGGTCCAGCCCCAGCGAGGCGGACAGGCCGGCGTAGGCCGCGGCGTCGGCTTCCCGGGGGAAGTCCAGAGTGGGGGGCAGACCCAGGAAGTAGCCGGTGTGGACCTCCGTGATGTACCGGGGGAAGGGGATGCGCAGCAGGTTGTTGGGGCGGCCCCGCACCGCCTCGCCCTTGGGCACCGGCTGCTGGGACCGGTAGTAGTCGTACAGCCGCTCCCGCCCGGGCCGCACCTCCATGAGGAAGGTCTCCACCGCCTGGGTGAGGGCCTCCTCCGTCAGGGGACCGGGGCAAATGATGTCCTGTTTCAAAAGAAAACCTCCTTCGTTCGGTTTCCTCCACTCTAGGGGAAAAGAAACAAGGAGACTTGGGAAGCGGTTCCGGAAAAGAGGACCGCACAGCCGGCTTTGCGGAAGATCAGACAGGATTTTAAAAAATATTACAAATCTTTGCGAATTTTTCCTGTAAATCCTTGACGATATTGTGAACATAGATTACAATGAACTTTGTGTCGGATAGTGAATCGTGCCGAATTGTCTCACGGAATTCGGGCACGGCAAACATGCCAAACATCAGAAAAATGGATTTTGAAAAGATTTATAGGAGAGTAGAAAAGTGAATTTTAAAAATGACCGCGTGGTGGGGAAGGCCAGTATCGAGCGCCCCTGGTTGCACTATTACCCGGATGAAATGAAGAACATGGAGCTCCCCGACTGTACGCTCAACGAATATATGCGCACCAGAGCGCACAAGCAAGACGATACCGCGATTCATTACTATGGGACGGACATCACGTGGAATCGGTTTTTCACAATGGTGGATGAGACTACCCGGGCCCTGCGGGCCATGGGCGTGGGGGAGAACACCCAGCTCCCCGTTCTGCTGCGGTCCGTGCCGGAGTTCATCGTCCTGCTGCTGGCCGCCGAACAGGTGGGCGCGGCGGTCCTGTGCCGTGACAACACGGTTCCGGAGAACGCCGAGGCCATCGCCCGCTCCGGCGCCCGTGTCATGGTCATCCACGACTTTTTGTCCCAGGAGGAGCTGGACGCCTACGCCGCGGCCGGTATTGAGCGGTTCATCACCGTTTCTCCCTACCGCCTGGCCAAGGCTGAGACCATGCCCGACTATGTGAAGGGCGTGATCGACCGGTGCTATCCCGCCCAGCCGGTCAAGGACGGCCGCCTGGTGGACTGGGACACCTTCATCGCCATGGGCGCCGCCTTCCAGGGTGAGACCGGGGCCCCCGTGGACCATGACCGGCCCCTGCTGCGGGTCTACACCAGCGGCTCCACCGGCCCCTCCAAGCAGGTCATCCACTCGGCGCGGAGCATCATCAGCGTCACCCACCAGTATTGTTTCTACGCCGGCAACATGGCCTTCCGCCCCACCTGGCTGGTGACCATCCTGCCGCCCAGCCTGGTGGCCGTCGTGATCACCATGCTGCTGATGCCCATGGCCTCCAACCGGGTCCTGATCCTGGACCCCTTTGTGGAGGTGGAGGACCTGGACCTGGAGATCATGCGCTACCGGCCCAACTTCTGGCCCCATATCCCCATGTTCATCGAGACCCTGATGCGCAGCAAGCGCCTGCCCGAGGACTACGACCTGTCCCATGTGCTGGCCACCGGCGCGGGCTGCGAGGCCGTCAACAACGTGCAGCTGGAAAACATCAAGGCCTTTTTGACCAAGCACAACTGTCTGGTGCCCTATACGCTCTCCTACGGACAGAGCGAGGCCGGCTCCGGCTGTGTCATGCCCGTCTTTGACGTTCCCGCCAGGGACGGCTGCGTGGGCATCCCCGTTCCCCTGAACAACATGGGCGTTTTCAAGACCGGCACGGAGGAGGAGCTGGATTACGGCGAGATCGGCGAGCTCTGCGTCTCCGGCCCCGGTTTGATGCTGGGCTACGGTGAGGACGTGGCCAGCGACGCCTCCACCCTGCGGACCCACAGCGACGGCGTGCGGTGGCTGCACACCGGCGACCAGGGCTACATCGACCGGCACGGCTGCGTCCACGTGCTGGGCCGCGGCGAAAAGAAGCGCTACGGCGGCGGCGCGCTGCTGGAGGTCATGCTGGAGAACAAGGTCTCCGACGCCCGCATCCCCGGCGTCATGGACGCCTTCTTTGTGGCGGCGCCCGACGCCGAGCACGAGGGCTGCTTCCTGCCGTACCTGTATGTCGCCCTGCAGGACGGCGTGACCCCCGGGGACATCCGGGCGGCAGTGGACCGGGTGCTGGAGGAGAACGAGCGCCCGGTGGAGATCCTCCAGGTGCCCGAGCGGCCCTTCTTCCACTTCAAGACCGCCCGGGTCGAAAAGGTCCGGGAGCTGCGCGAACGGGCGGAGCAGAACCAATAAACTGCCATTGCGGGGGAGCGGAGGCTCCCCCCGCGGCGCGTAAGGACCCATGGCTCACGGACAGGCCGCCCGCGGAATGGACATACATAAAAAACAAATTTTCAAAACCATTGCTTTTCCGTTTCGACTGGTATATTATGTTATTATCAATATCATTCTGCGCTGTGTGAAGAATGAACCCATGCCGCTCTGAAGGACATGGAGGAAACTTAAGGAGTGTGTGTTATGAAAAAGTTCAACCGATGGTTGGCAGTCACGCTGGTTCTCTGCGCACTGCTGAGCATCCCCGCGTTTGCCCAGAGCACAGACGGCACCGCGCCTCTGTGCGAGCAGCCCGGCGTCGAGCAGCCTGACTGCGAGCAGCCCGACTGCGAGCAGCCCGACTATGTCTGGCCCGACTGCGAGCTTCCCGATGTGGACTTTGACCTCTGCGACTGCGAGGTCACCCATATCGACGTGAAGGTGGACTCCACCTATTTCGTGGTGATCGACGGCAAGTATGTCCCCATTCACGGCGTGCTGGACCCCGACACCATCAAGATCGTGGTCAAGACCCCCGTCAGGGACATCGTCTATGACTTCGCCAAGTATGACGTGGAGACTGTGAACGAGCGGGGCATGTGGGAGTACCGCATCAACCTGAAGGTTCCCGATGCCTCCCTCCTGGCCGCCATCCGCTGGGCCGGCTGGCACATGCGCAACGTCTACTTCTCCGCTGATATCATTCTGGACGATGTGCCCGATGTTCTGAAGGACACCCTGGAGAAGAACGCCTATGGCAAGTATTACGCTTCTCTGGAAGACATCCTCTACACCGGCATCCAGGAGTGCACCGGCGGCAACGGCATGAGAAGCTTCGGCAACGCCGGCATCCCCACCGGCCTGGACCTCTATCTGTGCGGCGCTGACCTCACCCCCCACTTTGCCACTGGCGGCTTCACCATTAAAAAGGTCCTGGTGGACGGCGACGGCAAGGTACTTCGTCCCGGCGCCGACGCGCCTGTCTTTACCTTCACCGTGAAGGACTGGATGGGCAACCCTGTCTACTTTGACGCCGACGGCGTCTGCACCACTGCCGATGCTGACGGCGCGTCTGCGGAGATTCAGGTTCAGGCGGGCAAGTCCTTCAAGCTGACCGGCCTCCTCAAGGGCTGCTATGTGGTCGAGGAAAAGACGGCTGACGGCTATGAGCTGACTTCCGTCAAGGTCGGCAAGACCGAAAGCTGCACCGGCGAGGTTCTGGTGGGCACCGACAGCGTGATTACCTTCACCAACATGAAGAAGGACACGACTGATCCCGTCGACCCCGTTGATCCCGATCCCAAGCCCGATCCCGATCCCAAGCCCGATCCCGATCCCAAGCCCGATCCCGATCCCAAGCCCGATCCGGACCCCAAGCCCGATCCGGACCCCAAGCCCGATCCGGACCCCAAGCCCGATCCCGATCCCTCCAACCCCGGCGGCGGTACCACCATCATCCCCAACCCCGGCGTGGATGTGGAGCCCGGGACTCCCACCGAGGTGACCCCCGTTGTGACCCCCGCCCCCATCAGCGATGACGCCCCCAAGACCGGTGACAGCGGCAGCATGGCTCTGATGATGCTGCTGTGCCTGTCCGCCCTTGGCATGGGCGCCGCCGTGGTGGCCGGCCGTAAGTTCAAGTATACCGGCAAGCGCTGCAAATAATTTATAGAAACCTATCAACAGCCGGGATGCGGCTCAGAAACAGGAAGGAATGAGAACCTGTGCGAAAGCCTTACCAAGGGAAAAAGCGCGCGCTGGCACAGCAGTTGTGCCGCGTCCTTTTCCTGGTTTTCGCCCTCGTGTTCGTCGTATCCGCCGTTCTGCTCGCATCCCGGCTGTATCGCGAAAAAAAAGAGCATCAGGCCTTTGCCCAGCTGGCCCAGCTGGCGGTTCCCTCCGCGCCGGACAGTACGGCCCCCCGCCCCGCGGAGGAGACCGATGATCCGGACGGGGAGGAGGACCCCTCTGCCGGACAGGTGGACTATGCCCAGCTTTACGAGATGAACCCGGACTTCTTCGGCTGGCTCTCCATTGAGGATACCGTGCTGAATTATCCCGTCATGTATCAGCCGGAGAAGGAGGGCTACTATCTCAAGCACGCCTTCGACGGCTCCAGCTCCCTCAGCGGCGTCCCCTACATCGACGAGGCGTGTTTTCCGGGATGCGGGAATTACCTGATTCATGGCCACAACATGAAAAACGGCACCATCTTTGCCGCTCTCCTCTCTTATAAGGAGGAGAGCTTTTGGCGTGCCCATCCCACCATCTCCTTCAACACGCTGGACGGCCCCGGGACCTATGAGATCATCGGCGCTTTCACCTCCCGGGTCTATACCTCGGAGGATGAGGGCGTTTTCCGCTACTACCGCTATACGGACCTCACCGACCCGGAGGTCTTTGCGGAATATGTATCCAGGGTGAAAAAGAGTTCCCGCTATGACACCGGCGTCACCGCCGAGTACGGGGACCAGCTCATCACCCTCAGCACCTGCGGCTATCACACCCAGAACGGCCGCTTCGTGGTGGTCGCCCGCAAAACGGACTGACGGCCGTGCCGGATGCAGGATGGAAGCAATTTCCAAAGCATACAGATGTTGGAAGGCTCGGAGATTTATGAGATCCGGGCTTGCAATATTTGGAGAGATGTGCTATCCTTTCTGTGAATATTTTAAGCCTGATTTGAAAATATTGGGGCAGGCAGAACGCTGAGTGTGCGGGACCGGATGGCCCCGCGGCTGTGACCGCGGACCGCCGGTAAACCCCACGCTGCCTGCCAAACGCGCAGATCACTGGAATTTGACGCGGAGCAGCTCATTGGCTTCGGAGGTGATTTCGGAACCGCCCGGGCTGGGCGGAAATTGACACTACCAAACAAAGAGATTTAGGAGGATGAATGATGAAGAAAAGAGCCAGATGGTTATTGGCTGTTGTGCTCACGGTCGCCATGACCATGAGCTGCATGCCGGTGGCCTCAGCCAGCGGCAGCGGCAAAAAGGCCAAGGCGGCCGTGCCGGCCATCAATGCCTGGGGCCTGAACGTGGACCTGTCCGGTGTTCCGGCGCAGGTGCAGGCGGCTGTTGCCAATATGATTGCCCAGGGCGAGGAACCAATGGAAAAAGAGACTGACGCCTTCCTGGCGGAGGTCGTGGAGGAAGCCAGCGGCATCAGCTTCGAGGCTGTCAAGGGCAGCCTGGGCCTGGAGCTGCTGAGCGGTGCCGAGGGTACCGTGGATACCTCCCGCTTCAACCTGGGCGAAGAGGAGTTCAACCGTGTCATGAAGGAAGTCCTGACCGACTACTTCCTGACCAACCTGGCCTATTCCTGCGACGTGGAGGACGGCATTGTTACGGGCATCCGCTTCATGTCCGCCAGCCAGGCCTCTTCATACCGCAGAATGTACACGGCCTCGGACCTGTGGAGCATGTTTCGCACGCCCCTGACCGCTTCCACCCTGAGCGCCACCCGGGTCGCGAATGACCCCGCGGCGCTGTCCGAGGATGACGGCGAGACCGGCGGCGAAGGCGAAACCGAGCCCGCCAACGAGCGGACCGTCACCTTACAGGTGGAGTGGAAGGACAACAACAAGAAGGCCAACCGTCCTGAGAGCGTGACTGTGTACCTAGACGACGGCAAAGACAGCAAGAACTACTATTATTATTCCTTCGAGACCGTGAAGGACGGCGAAGCATCCATCGTGGTCCCCGACAAGGACAGTGAGGGTAACGTTATTGAATACGAGATCGCCGAGGAAGGCGTGGAGAAGGGCAGACTGGAAGGCCGGAACGACGCCTTCTATAAGGTGACCACCTCCCAGGATGGGGACACCTACACCGTGACCAACACCGCCGACGGCAAGAACGGTGAAGAGTATGACGTTTACTTCAACTGGGAGCCGGTCGATCTGTATGTCGATGATGACGGAAATGTAGTCGATAAAGCTGACGCCGCTATGACCCTGATTTACGACGCAGAGAATAAGAAAGTTACATACGGTCCCAAGTCCATCATCGACTTCAAGCTGAGCTCCGTCACCCTCACCTCCAAGGACGGCGGCGCGTCGATCACTCTGAAACCCACGGAAGAGAATGGCGTGCGTTACGAAACGATGTACGCGCTCGGAGAGTATGAGTTCCCGGACAGGGCCAACTTCGGTGAAAACGCCAACTACGCCTCCACCATCAAGTACGGCACCTATGACTGCGACTACGGCACCTTCGAGGACCGGAAGGATGTGACCGCCAGCGCCGAGGCGATCCACTGGAACCAGATGAAGGCCTTCACCGGCGACTTCGCCCAGCACTTCGGCGCCGCCGGCGACTTCTGGACCTCCAAGAATACGGACCAGACCCCCTATGGCGCCTTCAAGACCCAAATCGACTCTTATCCGGAAGACTACATACCTGATGCCTCTATGGACAACGCCATGGAGATGATGACGCTGGCCTATATGTCCTATGAGTCTGACTACGGCAAACTGCTGGATGAGAAGATTGAGGACTGCCTGGCACAGCTGGACGAGAACATGACCCCCGTCCAGAAGTATCTGGTCATCCATGACTGGATCGCCAACAACGCCCAGTTCGACATGGGCGTCCTGGTCAAGACCGCAGCCGGCGAAAGCAATCCGGATCCCGCCCAGATGACCGCCTTCGGCACCCTGCTGTCTGACGCCATGGGCTATGACGGCTGCATCTGCCTGGGCTACGCCGCCACCTTCGCCGTGCTGGTCCAGCAGGCCTTCCCCGAGATCTACCAGAACGAGGACGGCACCTGGAAGGACGCCTCCGAGGTGGGCGAGAACGACATCGTGGACCTGGTCCAGATCCGGTTCTATGCGGACCTGGCCGAGATCAGCGTGGCCGGCGCAGATTCCGGCTTCGGCAAGGCCGGCGAGATGTTCGGCTCCGTCCACTATTACAACGCGGTCAAGGTCACCCAGGAGGATGGTACTGTCGCCTGGTACTGCATCGACCCCGCTTACGATGACATCACCACCGAGGTCATGGACCAGTGCCGCGTGGAGACCAAGGGCAATATCTCCCACAAGTATTTTATGATCTCTCCCGTCAACATGCTGGGCATGTTCAAGGATTCCATGGATTACATCGACTGTCTGTACGACGGCGTGGTATTCAAGAGAACATACAACTTGGATGAAAACGGCAATGTGATCGTGGACGATAAGGGAAGCCCCTATGTGAAGGAAAAAGACAAATACGGCAACGACCATGTGGTCTGGACCCAGTATGATACGGACGACGAGACCGCTTACGACGACGACCAGTATGAGGCCACCTGGTTCACCGGCGCCGTGGGTGAGATCGCCCATGATGACAACTATTGGTATTATATTACCGGCCCCAGCTTCTCCTATGCCAACATGATGAACCTGATGAACCAGATGAAAGAGGAGGGCATGGATCTGGGAGACCTGATGGATCAGATGGGAGGCGAGGACGACAGCTCTGACAAGGACCGCCTGGTCCGCCGTCCCCGCACCGCCGCGGATGAGCCGGAGGAGACAGAGGATGAAGACGGCGGCAATACCGGTAACACCGGCGGCATGGACTTCGGCGGCATGAGCTCCTATGACGATCCCTACGATGAGATCCTGTTCCACTTCGGCTACGGCTCCCTGGTTCCCGGCGAGTCCGAGGCGGAGGGCGAGTACTACCACCTGATCCAGGTGGACGAGGCCTATCAGGATATGTACCCCGATCTGGTCCACAGCATGGGCCTGTATGACGGCGTGATCTACTTCAACCTGGGCAACCAGATCTACACCCTGGAGATCAAAAAACAGAATAGCACCCTGGGTGACAACGACGTGGAGCTGACCCTGCTGAAGGAGTACAACGACGTGTACGCCAAGACTGACGGCCGTGATTTCACCGGTATGTCTTTCTATGCGGTGAGTGAGGCTGACTATACAGGCGATACCGAGAACAACGCCTTCCACGTGTTCAACCGTCCCATCGCCGCCATCTGCATCGAGGATGAGGTGAGCTATACCGATAAGCCGGTTTATGCCGAGGACGGTGAAACTGTGATTGGAATGGTCAAGGTCCGTGACACCGTCACCCCCACCCTAACCGTCAGCATCGGCACCAACTTCTCCGAGTCCTATAAGACGGACGACGGTGTGAAATATGAGCTGGAGGCCGTGGACTACAACCCCGATTACAGCAAGTACACCGACGACGGCTCTGATCCCGATGTCAACGACAACGAGGAGTTCATGTGGTGCGCCAACGTGGTGGACACCATGCCCATGGAGGCCATGCTGCAGGAGATCAAGGATGAGCCCAAGGGAGCCGAGGAACTCACTACCGTCCGGGCCTGGTGCGGACAGCCGGGCTACACCGAGCAGCGGACCTCTACGTTCGGCATCATTATCCCTGAGTCCCGCAAGCCTGTTGAGGGCGATCCCGCGCTGAAACACCACTTCATTTACAACGACCTGGAGGAGTGCTACATCTGCGTCCACTGCAACGACTCCTATCACGAAGAGTACACCGAAGATGATGATGGTTACAAGCCGTTCCCCGAGGGCGCGACCAAGGGCCACTCCGAGACCCCCATTGCATTCACGGCTATCAAGTGGTCCGATGACTACGAAACGTGCACGGCGAAGCAGAAGTGCGGTGAGCGGTACTGCGACCACATTGTGTCTGACGAGGAGCTGGAATGCGATGTGGAGAAGGGTACGCTGACCGACACTGAGGGCAAGACCTACCGTGTGTTTACTGCTACCTATGATGGTAAGCTGGTTGATAAGCAGTATCCCGACGGCAAGCCCGAGAATTTGGCCTGCGAGCACGAGAACCTGACCCAGTTCCTGGCCAAGTCCGCCACCTGCACCAAGGACGGCAACAAGGCCTATTACCAGTGCCCTGACTGCGGCAAGATCTTCGTGGAGGACGCCGAGGGCAACAAGACCGAGACCACCAAGGCGGATGTGACCATCAAGGCCGAAGGCCACAAGTGGGATAACGGCAAGGTCACCAAGGAGGCCACCTGCACGGTGAAGGGCGTCAAGACCTATACCTGCTCCGCCTGCGGCGCGACCAAGACCGAGGAGATCCCCGCCCTGGGCCACAAGTACGGCGATGGCGGCAAGTGCACCGTCTGCGGCGCGACCAAGCCCGCTGATCAGCCCTCCGGCGGCGGTGGCGGCGGTGGCGGTGGCGGCGGCGGCCGCGAGTACGACATCACCGTCGAGAAGTCTGAGCACGGCACCGTGACTCCCGAGTGGGAGAGCGCCGTGAAGGGCGATACCGTCACCCTGAAGGTCAAGCCGGACGCCGGCTACAAGCTGGATACCCTGTCTGTCGCCGGTAAGGGCGGCTCTGTGGTGAAGGTGACCGAGAAGAACGGCGTCTACTCCTTCGATATGCCCGCTTTCGCGGTGGTGGTCAAGGCCACCTTCGTGGCGGACGGCCCTGTTGTGACCAACGACTTCGTGGATGTCAAGGCTGACGCCTACTACTATGACGCGGTCCAGTGGGCTGCCCAGAACGGCATCACCGGCGGCAAGGACGCTGCCCACTTTGCCCCCAATGAGACCTGCACCCGTGCCCAGGCCGTCACCTTCCTGTGGCGTGCCGCCGGCAGCCCCGCTCCCAAGAGCGCGGTCAATCCCTTCACCGACGTGAAGGCTGGCTCCTACTACTATGACGCCGTGCTGTGGGCCGTGGAGAACGGTATCACCAAGGGCACCACCGATTCCGCCTTCAGCCCCAACGCCACCTGCAGCCGCGCCCAGATCGTCACCTTCCTGTGGCGTTCCCAGAAGAGCCCGGCGGCCGGTACGGTCAATCCCTTCACCGACGTGACGGCGAACGCTTACTACAACAGCGCGGTTCTGTGGGCTGTGAAGAACGGCATTACCGGCGGCACCACCGCCACCACCTTCAGCCCCAACAACAATTGCACCCGGGCTCAGATCGTGACCTTCCTGTATCGCAATGTGAACGGCTGATTCCCAACCAAACGCTGAGAGAGCGGCTGCGGATTTTCCGCAGCCGTTCTTTTTTGCGCGTTCGGATGCGGTGGAGAGTACAAAATTTTACGGCGGGGCCTCCTTTTATACCTTGCAATCCTTGAACGACCAGTATATAATTTATATGCATATGTAATTTCTTTGAAATCTGGAGCATATCACCAAGTTGGAAACTGCTCTGGGGATAAGGGCGGCAGACCAATATTCTGATACTCCAGAAATACGATCTAAAGGAGGAAAACATGAGAAAACGTATTTTAGCAATGGCCATGACGGTCGTCATGCTCCTGGGCCTGTTCCCGACCAGCGCGTTCGCAGTGGAAGGAGACGAGTCTCAGGACGTCGTCTACGGAACGTATGACGATGGCGTCTGGACGAAAGGCACCGGCAACGGTACCTATACCGACGAGGACACGGGCGTTACCCTGTCCAAAACGGCGGAGGCCACGGGTAATCCCAATGAGTACGAAGTTACCCTGCAGGTCGTGACCTCCACCACCGAGACCACCACGCCTCCCGGCGCGGCGGCCACAGTGCTGGTCATCGACGTGTCCGGCTCCATGAACTACTGCGCGGAGTGCGGTAATAGCACCAGCAGCGATGGTGTTTATTACCATCACGAAAATTGTGAGCTGTCTACAGGAACAACCACGATCGGTAAGACTACCGTTGGCAGCGCCGTTCAAACGGACGAAACTCGTCTGTATGCGGCAAAGGAGGCGGCCATCAGCTTCCTGGATTCCTATAAGGGAACCACCAGCGGAACCGGCCGCTATGTCTCCGTGGTGACATTCTCCACCCATGCCAGCGTGGCCCGGGACTGGAAAGATGTCTCCACGAAGGACGGCTACAATAAGGCCTGCGAAGCCATCAATAAGCTGAGCGCCACCGGCGGTACCAACCTGGAGCGCGGCCTGAATATGGCCAACACCCAGCTGACCAAGGACACCGTGTCCGCCATTTCCGCTGACGCCAAAAACGTCATTGTCCTGACAGACGGCATCCCCACCTATTATGGGGAAGGCTCCGGTAAAAAGAATACTCCGGCCGGCCCCGGCAGCATCGGCTGCCCGGATGTCAACAAGGCGACCGCCGATACGGCAGCCAAGCTGCAGAAAAGTGCCACTGTCTACACCGTGTGCTTCGGCGCAGAAGGTCAGAAGTGCTGGAATGATACCTGGGACTGTGGTGGCTGCGGCGAAGCGCACAACGCATCCGACGCCCCCACAGTCGATGCGTTTTTGAAAGGCAGCGTTGCCACGAATGACTCCGAGAAAACAACGGCTTTTACAGCGAAGAATACCTCTGAGCTCAACAAGGCCTTTGAAGCCATCACCGAGACCATTACCTCCGGCCTCACCGGAAATGGCATGATGGTCTCCGACCCCATGGGCGAAGGCGTGACCGCTGACATGGACGACCTGTCCGAGGTTGTGACCGATGACAGCGATGAGACCGGATTCACCTGGGACGTGAGCAAGGTCACCCCGACCCAAAGGACAGAGGGCGATACCACTTATTACACCTATACCATCACCTACACGGTGACCATTGACCCCACCGAGATTGACGATTTTGATGAGGACGCCTATTATCCGCTGAACCTGGAGACCACCCTGACGATCCCCGGTGAAGACGGGAATATTGTCCTGGACTTTGAGGTCCCCGGCGTCAAGGGTGTTCTCCCCACCTACACCGTGACCTATAATCGCGGCGCCAACGGACATCTTGAGGGTGAGAATGGTGACGGCAATGTGGTCCATTCCGGCGTCAAGCACGGCACCGCTACCCCCGCGGCCCCTGAGGTTCAGGCTGACAACGGCTGGTACTTCACCGGCTGGTCCCCGACGGTTGCCGCCACGGTCACCAAAACCGTGACCTATACCGCCCAGTACGCGCCGCAGGGCGCTGTCACCGTTACCGGCAAGACCGGCAGCGTGCCCTATGACGGCGAGGCCCATGACCTGAACGAATATGATGTGGCGGGCCTTGAGGCGGGATACACCCTCACCGTGACCTACACCGGCGCCAGCGGCACCGACGCCGGTACCTACAACGGCGCCTTTACCGGAACGGCGAAGATCACCGACCCGGATGGCAAGGATGTGACCTACAAGTATGCCGTTTCGCTGATTCACGGCTCTCTGACCATCAGCAAGCGGGCCATTACCATCACCGCGGACAGCGCTACCAAGATCTACGACACGTATCCGCTGACCAAGAACAGCTATAAGATCACCGCCGGTACTCTGGCTAATAAAAGACAGGAAATCGCTTCCGTCACTGTCACCGGCAGTCAGACGGAGGTGGGCGAGTCCAATAACGTGGCCTCCAACGCCAAGATCCTTGACGTGTCCGGCGTGGACGTGACGGGCAACTATGCCATCGAATATAAGCCAGGCCTGCTGACCGTGACCCCGGATACCAACGCCTCCATCGTGGCCCAGGCGTATTCCGGCACCTATGACGGCCAGAGCCACGAGGGCATCACCGGCCTGGTCCTGAAGAACGGCAAGGGCGAAGAGATTCCCACCACCGGCTGGACCATCACCTATACCTACAACGGAACCACGTCCTCCACGAACCCCCAGTTCAAGGACGCCGGTGATTATCCCATCATCGTTTCGGCCACCAACAGCAACTACGGCACCGTGACTGCCCAGTCTGTCACGGCCCACATTGCCAAGCGTCCCGCCACCGTGGCCTCCGCCGGAGACAGCAAGACCTACGACGGCAAGCCTCTGACCAATTCCACTGTGACGCAGACGGGATTTGTGGAGGGTGAAGGCGTTGTTCCCACCGTCACCGGCAGCCAGCTGGACGAGGGCAGCAGCAAGAACACCTTTACCTATGCCGCCAAGGCCGGAACGAATCTTGACAACTATGAGATCAGCAAGACCGAGGGCGACCTGATCGTCGTTCCCATCACCACCGAGATCGTGATCACCGCCCGCAGCGACGAAAAGATCTATGACGGCACGGCCCTGACCAACACTGGTTATACCTATACCGATGGCGTTCTGGTTTCCGGCGATGTGCTGACCGCCGTTGTGACCGGCTCCCAGACCGACGCCGGTTCCTCCGCCAACGAGGTCATCAGCTACAAGGTCATGCGCGGCGAAACCGATGTCACCAGGAACTATACCTTTGGCCAGAGCGTCAACGGCCTGCTGACCGTGACGAAGAAGGCCGTCACCATGGTGTCTCCCGACAAGGCCAAGAACTACGACGGCACCCCGCTGACCACTCCGGCCAGTGATGTCACCGTCACCGGCTTCGTGAGCGGCCAGGGTGTTGACATCACCATGACCGGCAGCCAGACCGACGTGGGCACCAGCAGCAATACCTTTACCTATGCCGCCAAGGCCGGAACGAATCTTGACAACTACCAGATCACTCCGACTTACGGCACCCTGACCGTCAACAAGGCCACCGCCTCCATGACGGTGGACGGATACGAGGATATGTACGACGGCGCCGGGCACTCGGTCACCGTCTCCATCGCGGCGAACTCCTATGTGGCGGGCACCGTGTGGACCTACGAGTACAGCGTGGACGGCAGCGCATATTCCACCGAAAAGCCTGTATTCACAGATGTCTGTGAGCACACCGTGTCCGTGAAGGTCACCAACCGCAACTACAACGACCTCACCGGCTCCAACCTGGTGAAGATCACCAAGCGGGACGTGACCCTGACCTCCGGCACCAGCAGCAGGCCCTATGACGGCACTCCGCTGACAAATGAGACCGTCACGACCAGCGGCTCCGGCTTTGTCCAGGGCGAGGGCGTGGAGCGCTATTTCAATTTCGCCTCCATCATCAGTGAGGGCAGCATCGATAATACGTTCGAGTATGAGCTGAACGCTGACACCAAGGCCAGCAACTACGACATCACGGTGGACGAGGGCACCCTGACCGTCACCAAGGTCTCTGACAAGCTGGTCATCACCGCCAATTCCGCCAGCAAGACCTATGACGGCGCGGCGCTGACCGATCCCGGCTATTCCGCCAACACCGGCAAGCTCATCAACGGCGATGTGCTGTCCGTCACCGTGGAGGGCACCATCACCGACGCCGGTTCCGTCAGCAACGTAGTCAAGGAAGTCAAGATCACCCGTGACGGTGAGGATGTCACCCGCAACTACGATTACGAGACCGAGGACGGCACCCTGACGGTGAATCCGAAGGAGATCACCCTGACCTCCGGTTCCGCCAGCAGGGCCTACAACGGTACCCCGCTGACCAACTCCACCGTCACGGACAACAAGTTCGTCGCGGGCGAGGGCGCCACCTACAACGTCACCGGCAGCCAGACCGACGTGGGCACCAGCGACAACGAGTTCACCTATACCCTGAACGAGGGCACCAAGGCTGATAACTACGAGATCACTCCCGTTTTCGGCACCCTGGAGGTCACTCCCGCCACGGGCGAGATCGTGGTTACGGCCAATTCCGCCAGCAAGACCTATGACGGCACGGAGCTGGCCGATGATGGCTATACCGTTTCCGGCCAGCTGGCCGAGGGCGATGAGCTGACCGCCACCGTGGAGGGTTCCCAGCTCGACGCGGGTTCCTCCGAGAATGAGGTCACCGAAGTCAAGATCACCCGCATGAGCACCGGCAAGGATGTCACCGCGAACTACGCCAATGTCAAGACCGTCCTGGGCACCCTGACTGTCAGCAAGCGTACTGTCAAGATGACGTCCGCCTCCGACAGCAAGGCCTATGACGGCAAGGCGCTGACCAATGGTACCGTGACGGTCTCCGGCGACGGCTTCGTGGAAGGCGAAGGCGCGGAGTACGATGTGACCGGCGCCCAGATCACTGCCGGCAGCTCCAAGAACACCTTCACCTATACCCTGAAGGCAGGCACCAAGGCTGATAACTACAATATCAGCACGGAGGAGGGTACCCTGACGGTCTTCCCGTCCACAGCTGCCAGCCTGAGCGCCACCGGCTATACCGGTAAGTATGACGGCAAGTCTCACGATGGCGTCACCAGCGTCTCGGTTGTCAATGCGGTGGAGGACCTGAACTGGACCTACACGTACAGCACCGATGGCGAGACCTACACCGATGAGATGCCGCAGTTCAAGGACGCGGGCACCTATACGGTCTACGTGAAGGCCTCCAATCCCAACTATGAGGACCTGTATACCACCGTTACCGTGACCATCACCCCCGCTGTGGTTACCGTCACCGCCAATGACCAGTCCAAGGTCGTGGGCGAGCCCCTGCCCGAGCTGACCTACACCGTCGCCACCGAGGTCGAGACCGAGACGCCCGCCTTCACCGGCGAGCTGGCCTACGTGGGCGACGATACCAGAGGCGTCCACACCGATGAGATCACCCAGGGCACCCTGGCTCTGACCGACGGCGAGGGCTTCAAGGCCTCCAACTACACGCTGGTCTTTGTCCCCGGCACCCTGACCATCCACGCCAGGGGCATGCAGGTGGAAAAGACCGTCGACAAGACCCGGGCCGAGGTGGGCAACGAGCTGGTCTACACCATCACTGTCACCAACACCGGCGATGTGGATCTGACCGATGTGGTCATCACCGATCCCATGCTGAATGTTGAGAAGAACATCGGCACCCTGGCTCCCGGCGCTGTCTGGACCGAGAGCTTCACCTACAAGGTGCAGTCCTCCGACGCCGGAAAGACCATCGTCAACACGGTGATCGCCAAGGCGGCCGACGGCACTGAGGATGAGGCCGTCAGCCCCGGCACGGAGATCACCAGACCCTCCACCGGCGGTGGCGGCGTCCTGAACACCAAGGACCACTATTCCTATATCATCGGCTACAAGGACGGCAATGTGCGTCCCTACGGCACCGTGACCCGCGGCGAGGTCGCCACCATCTTCTTCCGCCTGCTGACGGATGAGGCCCGCGACAAGTATTGGAGCCAGGAGAACGACTACTCCGACTGCGGTCCCGACCTGTGGTGCAACAATGCCATCTCCACCCTGAGCAACATGGGCATCATCTCCGGCTACGACGACGGCACCTTCCGTCCCTATGCCAAGATCACCCGCGCCCAGTTCGCCAAGATCGCGGTTGGTTTCTTCGAGACCACTACCAAGGAATACCAGGGCTACTACGCTGACGTGCCTGAGGACGCCTGGTACACCGACTATGTGGAGGCCGCGTCCCGCGTGGGCCTGATCCAGGGCTTCCAGGACGGCTCCTTCCGTCCCAACGAGAACATCACCCGTGCCCAGGCCTGCGTCATCGTGAACCGCGCGCTGAACCGCACCCCCAACGCGGAGCGCCTGCTTCCCGAGAGCAAGATGATCACCTGGCCCGACTGCACGCCTGATGACTGGTTCTACGCCGATATTCAGGAGGCCACCAACAGCCACGATTACACCATGATCACCGTCAAGGGTGAGAAGGTCGAAAAGTGGAGCGCCAAGCTGCCTCAGCGTGACTGGGCCGCTTTCGAGCACGCCTGGTCTACCGCCCACTCCGCCCCCGGCGGCGAAGTCGTGAAGTAACACGGCTGTAAAGCCAGACCCGTTTCCAAACGTGAATCGCGCGCGCAGGTGCGCCGCAGCGGACCGCCCGGACTATCCAAGTCCGGGCGGTCCGTGTTTATACAGGCGTCACGGTGGAACCGTCAGCTTTGACGGTTACGCCTTCCGCCCGGAATCCAGCGGACGGAGCCGCTGAGAAAGAGCAGGCACGGCAGCAAGGCCGTCCTGCCCATAAGCACCGCAGGCGCTGCCATCCGCATGGATGTTCCATGGGGTTCGGGGATGCACCCCGGCAAGCAAGCGGGGATTTCCGCTCCGGCGGAAATCACGGCGGCGCAAGTTTGTCCGGACACTTGCCCTGCTTGCAAGACTTCGTAACCCTTCTGCCGCACGGGAGAGCCGTATAGCAAACGCAGGTCTTCAAGCCTTACTGAGGCTGCGCACCTACGCGGCTGCCAACGCCAGCTTCGCGGCTACCATGGGCACCAGCTTTGATCTTCAGATGAGATCGTCTACTTATAAGATGGCTGACGGAACCGAAAAAACGTTGACGCCGGAGATCATCGTGCAGGCAAACGATATCTATATGAAAGCGGATGATATTGAAGAATCCGAAATCGGCAGGCGGAAAGGTACTTCCACCGTTCCTACTCCCCCTTCTCTGGTTTTTGTTATCTCTTATTCTTTGCTGTGAAGATACTTAAACCGCAGTGCGCAGGAAGCAGCATCCCTGCCCCCCGCGCACTGTTGCCGCAGTATCTTCTGCTATTGGGAAATTGGTTCCTTTCAAAGGGGAAATGAAACCTTTCTGTCAAGAAGTAGTATTACAGCGCTGATTCGAATGTTCCTTTTTCTTTTAAAAAAGCGGAGCAGAGATTCGTCTCTGCTCCGCGTTGCTTATGATGCTGGGACCTTCGGGGTTGGATTACTTCCACCAGCCAATGAGCCAGTCGAAGATGCTGCTCCAATCGGGCTTGGAGGGAGTGGGATCGGGAGTGGGCTTGGGATCGGTGGGTGTATCATCGCCCCACCACCTTTCTCATCGCGGTGTTGGTAACGGCGGCTACCTTTGTGATCCTGGGCGGCGTGGAAAAGAAAACCGTCTGTGCCTGCCTGGGCACTCTGGTGGGCGTCACGCTGGCCGCGATTTTCGGTCTGGCGGCCCAGAGCATTCTGCGAATCGACGGCTACCGTCAGGAGTATGCGGAAGCGCTGCTGCAGCTGCGGCAGACGGGGGAGAGCGGCATCGGCATTTCAGGACTGCTGACGGCCGGCGTCATCGTCAGCGCCCTGGGCGCGGTGATGGGTGTGGCTATGAGCATCTCCTCCGCGGCGCAGGAGCTGAGCCGGGTGAATGAAACCCTGGCCAGCCGGGACCTGCTGCGCAGCGGTATGAACATCGGCCGGAACATGGTGGGCACGATGACCAATACCCTGATCCTGGCGATCACCGGCAGCGGCCTGACGCTGATCGTCTACATCTGCTCCTTGGGACTTCAGCCATGGCAGCTGCTGAGCTCCCCATATATCAGCCTGGAGGCCGTCAGCGCCATTGCCAGTTCCGCCGGTGTCATGCTGGCGGTCCCTCTGACAGCGGCCATCTGCGCCCTGGCCTATGGAAAGAAGATGCCGTAAGGAGTGTCAAGGATGCCTCCCCCTACTGGTATACCGTGCAAAACGCAAGGATAAAGGACCGCAGCACTACCAACTCTTGACCGCACCAACGCTGGCCCAGCAGGATTGCTGAGCCAGCATTTTGCTATGCAAAAGCATGGCAAAAAATAGAATGTGCCATTCCCCCGCCCCCTCGGGGCAACCGGGAATGATGCGCAAAACTTCATGCACAGAAGCGTTTGCCTGTTTTCGTGGCGCGCCGCACAGTGCATGAAGTTTTATGCGCCGGCTGCTTTGAGGCTTACGGGCCGGCGTTCCGCCGGACCAGCGCCGCCTGGTATGATCAGACTGCGCACATATAGCGTGAATCTGTACCGGAAACCGGAAAACTTCCGTATTTTTTGAATTGTTGGTTTGACTTTCTTAACCGACAAGGATATAATAATAAAATTGCATAAAATATTGAAAATTTTGGAAGAAACAAAAGAAAAAAGAGGGAGAAAACTGTGCCAATATCTCGGTATCGCGGACAGATTGTTCTGCTGCTGGATGTCTGCCTGATTTTTGCGTGTAATTTTGCATTATTTCTTCCGCCGCTGTTCCGGGGGGATATCCGTTTTTTGAATCTGGTGCTCCACATCGGTTTCCTGACGCTGTGCATACTGCTGTTTCAGCTGCTGTTCCGGACCTATAACAGCCTTTGGCGCTATGCGGAGAGCCGGGAGTATTTTGTGCTGCTGGCGGGCATGGGCCTGGGATTTTGCCTGTACAGCATCTGCAACGTGGTGATGAGGACCAACCCTATCTGGATCATTCAGGCCCTGACGGGGAGCTCCCTGGCGCTGCTGGCCATGCTGGCGGTGCGGTTCCTCTACCGCATCTACCGCACGAAGGTCAGCAATCGGGGAAGGAAGGGCCGCTATGCGGCCATCATCGGCGCGGGAACGTCGGGGGTGACCCTGCTCAACGAGCTGCGGAGCAATCCAGACAGCCGCTATACACCCTACTGCATGATTGACGACGCCTCGGATAAGATGGACAAGCATATTCACGGAGTGCCGGTCCGGGGGCCCATTGACAGCCTGGAGGAGATTCTGCAGGATACGCCCGTCACGGACATCATTCTGGCGATTTCCAACCTGACGCCCCGGCGCCGGTCGGAGGTGCTGCATGCATGCGCCGCCACCAAATGCCATCTGCATATTTACGAGGACCCCATGTCCCAGCTGGAGAAGGAGACGGCGTCTCTGGCCGCCCAGGTGCGGGAGGTGCGGATCGAGGATCTGCTGGGCCGTCCGCCTGTCCAATTGGAAAACCGCCGGATCGACGGGATGATCCGGGGCAGGACGGTCATGGTGACCGGCGGCGGAGGCTCCATCGGCTCCGAGCTGTGCCGCCAGATCGCCAACTACAAGCCCAAGCGGCTGGTGATCCTGGATATCGCGGAAAACACCACCTATGAATTGCAGAACGACCTCATCCACCGCCATGGGGCGGACTTCCCCCTGTCTGTGGAGATCGCCTCTATCCGGGACCAGGAGAAGATGGACAGGATTTTCGCCCGCTACCGGCCGGAGCTGGTGTTCCACGCGGCGGCCCACAAGCATGTGCCGCTGATGGAGCGGTGTCCGGAGGAGGCGGTGAAAAACAATGTGCTGGGTACATATCACACCGCCCTGGCCGCCCGAAAGTACGGGGCGGAAAAGTTCGTGCTGATCTCCACCGACAAGGCGGTGAATCCCACCAACATCATGGGGACCACCAAATATCTCTGTGAGCAGGTGCTTCAGGGCCTGCGGCAGGAGGGCGGGACCGAGTTCGCCGCGGTGCGCTTCGGCAACGTGCTGGGCTCCAGCGGCTCTGTGATCCCCCTCTTTGAAAAGCAGATTGCCTACGGCGGGCCGGTGACCGTCACCGACAGGCGGATCATCCGCTATTTCATGACCATCCCCGAGGCGGCCCAGCTGGTGCTGGAGGCCGGCTCCTTCGCCCACAGCGGAGAGGTCTACGATGTGCCGCCGGAGACCGCGCTGAAAGATGCGGAAGAGTTTTTGCAGCAGCTGCGTGAGATCGGCGCTTTGATCGAAGGATAAAACGTGAGAATAGGAAAAGGACAGGACCTGCGGGTCCTGCCCTTTTGCGTAGATGCGGATTTGAAAATTTGGGATTCAGTATTCCCTCAGCGGATGATGCCGTATTGCTTCATGAGCTCGATGCGCCGGTTCCCGATTTGAATGGCGTCTGACGCGCGGTTGCTGGAACCGGATTTCAGCTCTTTTCCATAGTGGAAAATGCGGTCGATCCACGCCGCCGGCAGCAAATAGGGGCGCCGTTTCAGATAGGGATAGCGCCGCTCCAGATGTTTGGCGGAGGGAAAGACGGTTCTCAGAATGGGAGCCCCTGACCGTTTGCCTTTTTTGCCGGCGGTGACGGCATTCAGGGTAATATTGCTGCTGTGCCTCCGGCTCATATCCGCCGACCCGTAAATCCCGCCGGACAGCAGGTCCTCCAGCATGGGGGCCGCATCCACCTGGATGGCCCGCCACTCCTCCGGATAGCAGGCCTTTTCGGGGTCGAAATTCAGGTAGTTCCGTCCGATTTGCAACAGAGCCGCTGTGAACAGCTCCGCGTGGATTTCCCGGCACTGTTTCAGGATGGCGGACCAGTCGATTGCACTGCCATGGGCGTTTGCGAACAGGACGATGTCGCATACCTGGCGGATGCCGAAGCCGCTGTGAAGAAAATGCTTGAAGGCGTGGCAGATCAAATAGAAGAAGTGGTCTGTATACCCCAGCGTGGGGACCGAAACGCCATGGACGGTCTCGGTCACCGCACGGTCAAACGCGCCGTCAAAAAAGCGGTTGAATTCGCCGTATGCCTCCGATTCCGGCGGAAACAGGGATTTATGCAGCTCAATGTGCAGCGGGCTGCCTGGCTTTCCGTAGGAGACCTCATGGGCGGCCTCCATATTCTGCTCCGGCTCCAGCGGCTCCAGGCCCTGGGCCGTCATGGCCGCGTGGCAGGCGGAGAACTGCCCGGCGGGGATCAGGATATCCTCATCACTGGAGGGCCTGAGATCGGGCCGGGGGTAGAGACTGCGGCAGATCAGACCCTTTACCACCAGGGGCGTGACCCCGGCGGCCTCCAGACTTTGCTCCAATTGCAGGAAGTCCTGGGTCTTTACCGTTTGCAGAACCGCGGTTTGGATGGCCTGGGTTTTAAACGGCTGCAGCACGGCGGGCTCCAGCCCTTGGGCGGCCGGACAGGAATATACCGCCTCATAGACCAGGGGCAGAACACTGTGAATCCGCGCCAGCTGAAACAGGCTTCTCCACTCCTGCGGGGAGAGCGGGCTTCCCCAGTCCACGTTCTGATTACACAGCGCGGCTTTCAGCGCGTCCAAAAAAGATTGATTGAGACGATCCATGTTGACTCTCCAAGAATTCCTTTAGGAGATCCGTTCAGAAGCTGAAACGGATCATATCCCACGTTTCCAATATGACAGCCGTGGCAGGCTTTCCCGCCGCGCGGCATCCTTACAGGTCAATTATAACACAAGAAAACCAATACATCCAGCAGAATGGGACAATATATTGCACAAAACACTCCCAATCGGACAAAAAAAGCCACCCCCAAATCACCACTTTGATGGAAAAGACCGGATATGACAGGATGACCACACATAACAAAGAGGGGAGCCAGCCTGCGAACTGATCGGGGCCGGCTATGACGCGGCAGCCGCCGGCAATCGGTGGATTCCAGCCGGGGGAGGCGGTGCGCCGGGTGGGGCAGATCACGGGGAGCCGGGGCCGGAAAGGTGCGAAGCTCTCTCAGCCCACAGCCGGGGACAGCCCCTGGGCCGCCAGACGGCGGTCGAAGCCGCCGCCCCGGTAGACGAACACCAGGGTCCGCACCTGCTCGTGGGTCAGGGCGATGACATCGCCGTTGCCGGCAGGGTCGCTGCCGTCGCCCTGGATGATGCCGGCGGTCATCAGCTGGTCGATGACGGGGCGGAACTTCTCCGGCACGTCCGTCAGATATTGGTAGGTCACCATGTTCTCTTCCTCCTCTTTCTGCCCGTCCTCTTGAACGGGCGTGTTGAACAGCGCCTGCTCGGCCCTGCGGCGCCGGGTCAGCCCCGCCAGGGGCTTGCCATTGGACTTATCGTACAGGGCCATGGCGGCGCAGATCTGGGGAAGGGTCCGGCCCCTGCACAGCGTTTTGAGACAGCCTGCCCCGCAGTTGAAGGTGAAGGAGATCAGGGCGTCCCGCTGGTTGGCGTTGAGCCGGGCCGTCAGGGGGCAGTAGGCGGGGTTGTCCACCGCGTCGGCGAACCGCTGGCAGTCTGCTGCCAGCAGCGCGTCCGCCTCCCCCTGGGTGATGGTCTGCCCCTCCCGCACCTCCGGGCCGTAGTGGCCCCAGCCGATGGTCCAGTATTTCTCCGTGGGCACGGGCTTGTAGGCCGTCAGACGGCAGCCCTCAAACCGCTTGATGAGAGCCAGCCCTGCGGCGCCGGTGGGCCTGCTCATTTCTGCTCACCGTCCACGGCATCCTGGACCTTCTGGCTCTGGGTGCCGAAGTAAAAGGCGATGATGACGGCGTAGATGGTCATAAAGTCCTGAGAAATCCGCCCGTTGACCGCCATGCAGGCGAACACGCAGGTCAGAATCAGCGTCGTGATGGATTTGACGGACATCAGGGCCGCAATCCGCTTGATGATTCTCTCGTTCATATGCTCCTCCTATAAATCGTTGTTTCCCAGGGCGGCGTCGTAGATGATGCCGCCCTTGGTGTTTTCGGCCTTCGACTTGTTGAAATAGGCCCCCAGGACCACGCCGGTGACGGCCTGCAAGGCCCCGATGAGGGTGGTCAGGTAGGGAAGGGCCCCGGTGTAGTTCCGGAGGATGGCCAGGCCGCAGAGGGCCAGCACGGCCAGGGTCGCCCCGGCGTCCATGGCCAGCACGCCCAGGGCAATCACCTTGCTGGTGGTCAGGGGCCTGTCCGGCCGTTTGCCGCTCATTTTTGAGCCTCCTCCAGGTCCTGGATGCGGTGGTTGGCC
>CAMFAL010000021.1 GCA_945948185.1 uncultured Clostridia bacterium
TCGGCCAGCTCGGCCTTCAGCTTCTCCACGTACACCTGCACGCCGTCGGCGCCGCCGCCGTAGACCATGGTGACAAAGGGGCGGGCAATCAGCACGCCGTCCGCGCCCAGGGCCAGGGCCTTGAACACGTCCATGCCGCTGCGGATGCCGCCGTCCACCAGGACGGTCATTTTGCCGCCCACGGCGTCCACGATGGCGGGGAGCACCTCAGCGGTGGCGGGGCACTGGTCCAGCACGCGGCCGCCGTGGTTGCTGACCACGATGCCGCTGGCACCGGCCGCCAGGGCCTTCTTGGCACCGGCCACGGTCATGATGCCCTTGAGAATGAAGGGCTTGCCGGCGATCTGGGCAATTTCCTTCAGCTCTTCCACGGTCTTGCTGCCGGCGGGAGGCATCAGGTTCTTCAGGAAGGGCAGACCGGCGGCGTCAATGTCCATGGCGATGGCGAAGGGATCGGCGGCGTTCACCAGGTCCATCTTCTCCCGGATGGTCTCAATGTTCCAGGGCTTGATGGTGGGCACGCCCAGGCCGCCGGACTTCTTCAGCGCCTCTGCGGCGGCCTCTACCACGGCAGGGTTGGTGCCGTCGCCGGTGAAGGCGGCGATACCGGCCTGGGCACAGGCGGACACCAGAATATCATTGTATTCCAGGTCGTTGTACTTGTCGCCGTAGTGCAGCTGCATGGCGCCCACAGGGGCGGCGAACACAGGCAGCACGAACTCACGGCCGAAGAGACGGGCGGTGGTGTCCACGGGCTTGTTTTCGCAGATGGTGTCCATGTTGACGCACAGCTCCTGCCACTTCTGGTAGTTGCGGATGGTGCCGGTGCCGGTGCCCTTGGCGCCGGGACCGGGTATGGTGTTTTTGCAGGCCAGGCCGTTGCAGACGGGGCAGGCCTTGCAGTGAGGGCCGGAGCAGGTCCGGGCGTTGGCCAGAATTTCCTGATAAGTCATATGTAGATATCCTCCAGAATATGAGATTTCTTGAAAACCAGTCCCATTGTACCCCCTTACTGTAAAAAAGGCAATGAAAACCAGAAACTTTTTTCCGCCGGTGCCGTCTATACAGGCAAAGGACCCGCGTTGGAAGAGCGGGTGCGGATAAAGGAGGACGGACCTATGAAAAGAAGCGTGCTTGCGTGTTTTCTGACCCTGATGATGCTGCTGGGGCTGACCGCCTGCGGCGGCGCCAAAACGGAGGAGATGCTTGCCTCCGGCAGCGCGACCATGGACAGCTGGGCGGAGGCGGAAGCGCCTGCGGCTCCGGCGGATGAGGTATTCGACAGCAGTAGCGGAGAGGGCCGGACCCAGAGGGCGAAGCAGGGAGAGAAGCTAATCTACACTGCGGACCTGCGGATGGAGACCACGGAGTTCGACCGGGCCGCGGCGGCCATCGAGGCGCTGACGGCGGAGTGCGGCGGATACTTTGAATCCAGCAGCGTCAGCAGCTGGGGCAGAGGCTACCGGGATGCCAGCTACACCGTCCGGGTCCCGGCGGAGCGGTACGGCGATTTCCTGACCCGGGCGGGAGAGCTGTGCCACGTGCTGAACAAGCAGGAGTACACCGACAACGTGACGGAGGCCTACTATGATATTGACGGCCGCCTGAAGACCCAGCAGACCAAGCTGGAGCGGCTGCAGGAGCTGCTCAGCCGGGCGGAGAACATGGAGGACATCATCACCATTGAGTCCGCCATCTCCGAGACGGAGGCTCAGATCGAGTCCCTGTCCGGCCAGCTGCGGCACTATGACGCCCTGGTGGACTACTCCACGGTGAACATTTCCCTGCAGGAGGTCTATAAGCTGTCCAACGTGGAGGAGGCCCCCACCACCTTCGGCGAACGCCTGGGCGAGGCCTTCCGGAACGGCTGGAGCAGCTTCACCAATGGCCTGGAAAACTTCGCCGTGGCGCTGGCTTACGGCTGGATGTGGGTGCTGGTGCTGGCGGTGATCGTCGTGGTGGCCGTCCGGGCCCTCCGCAGGCGCCGCAGAGCGAAAAAGGCGGACGACAAGCCGGAAAAGCCCTGATGCGCCAGATGACCCTGTAAAAGAACGATAAAAGGCGTGCCCGGAAGGGCACGCCTTTTGATTACCACCAGTCCGTCCAGCCGGTGCCGCCGGGACCTTCTTCGAAGGGCTCCGGGACAGCCGTGCTGTCCAGCATCTCCGCCCGGATGGCGGCGGACAGGTCAGCCACGGTGTCCGGACCGTAGTCCGCGAAAGCGGCGCTGTCCATAAGGATGGCACCGGCCCGCTCCATATCCTCCAGATTCACCCGCTGGATCTCCTCCGTCTGGGAGGAGCAGCAGTCCGTCAGCACCACGGTGTTGTACTCCAGGGCGATGGCGTCATAGCAGGTGGTGCGGACGCAGTTGGGGGTGGTGGTGCCTGCCAGAATGACGGTGTGCACGTCCAGCCGCCGCAGGATCAGGTCCAGCTCTGTCTGGAAGAAGGCGCTCCACCGGGGCTTGATGATGGTGTAATCCCCGGGCTGGGGCCGCAGGCCCTCCGGCGCCCGGGCGCTGTTAAAGCCGTCAGAGGCGGGCATACAGGCCCGGCCTCCGGCTTTCCAGGCGGCGTAGCGGGTCAGCTCCACATCGCTGCCGTCGGTCCGGTAGATGCGCTTGACGAAAAACACGGGGATTCCCTTGCTCCGGGCCAGGTCCAGAGCGCGGATGCAGGCGGGAACGGTGGACTGGGCGAAGCGGATGCAGTGACCACCCCGGGGGTCCACGAAACCGTTTTCCATGTCAATGAGAATCAGCGCGGAACGAGTGGGATTGGATTTCATGGCAGTGCCTCCATTACAGTTTTCGGAAGATATGGACTCGGAAGGAAATGCGGCAGTCCAGGGTGTCCAGCGCCGCCAGCCGCTCCGTCCCCGCTTTGGGGGTTTTCCAGTAGTAGGGAGTCATCTGGAACAGGGCGTGGATGTCCGCCT
The DNA here is from genome assembly GCA_945948185.1 of uncultured Clostridia bacterium. GTDB lineage: Bacteria > Bacillota > Clostridia > Oscillospirales > Oscillospiraceae > Oscillibacter. The sequence continues at coordinate 2,941 of CAMFAL010000021.1, forward strand.
GGCTCTCGAGTCGGATGCGGGCGTCCACGGGGACAATGGCCTCATAGGCGAAGCCTTCGTAAGGCGTCTCTTTTTCCTCATTGGGGTAGGGGTTCTCATACAGCACCTGCTTCAGTTCCCACAGGTGGTCCGCCGCCGGGACCACGTAGAGGAACACGCCGCCGGACCGCAGCACCCGGCGGAACTCCTCCAGGGCCAGGGGGGAGAAGCAGTTCAGCAGGATGTCCACGGAATTGTCCGCCACCGGCAGGTGATAAGAGGACGCCACGGCGAACTCCACGGCCTTTTTCCGTTTGGCGGCATAGCGGAGGATAAATTTGGAGATGTCGGTGCCCGCCATGCGGGGGGCTTTTCCGGCTTCCGCCAGGGCGCGGAAAATGCCGGCGGTGTAGTATCCCTCACCGCAGCCGGTGTCCAGCAGGACCGGCGAATCCCCGGAACGGGTCAAAATTTCAGTACAGAGCGTATTCAACAGTGGAGTATAATACCCTTTGGATAGGAAATCCCGACGGGCGGCGGCCATGCCCTTGTCGTCGCCGGGGGCGGCGGAGTGTTTCTGGTTGGGAGGCAGCAGATAGGTGTAGCCCTCCTTGGCGATGTCGTAGCTGTGGCCGTTTTCACAGCGGTAGGCCCGGTCCTCCCGGGTCAGGGACCCGCCGCAGACGGGACAGCGAAACAGGCTGGTCATGGCGTGTCATGCCTCCTTGTCAGATCATTGATCCATTTGCCGCTGTTGATGCGCCAGGTGCACAGGGGGACCTTGATGATGCACTCTGCCTGCATGGCGATGGCGATGGGCCAGCACCCGGCCTTCAGCACCAGGGCCGCTAGGGCAGTCAGGGGCAGGCAGGCCAGCCATTGGGGCGCCAGGTCCAGGAAGGTGGACCATCCCACATCCCCGCCGGAGCGCAGAACGCCGGTGATGGAGGAGATGGAGTGGGCGTGGAGGGGCAGAGAGAGAAAGCTGGTGACGGCCAGAGCCGTGGCAATGGCGGCGGACTCTCCGTACAGCTTGAACATGGGGAAGATGACCGGCACAAACAGCGTGGGCACCAGCATCAGGGCTGCCAGCCCCACGGCGCCGCCCACCAGCACCGCGAATCCCAACAGCGTCTGGCTGAGGGACATGATCTCGTCCCGGCTCCGGCCCTCCCCGATGGCCTTGCCCACCAGCACCGCCGTGGCGGCGCCCAGGCCGAAGCACACCACCAGGAACAGGCGGCTCAGATTGCCCATGACGGCGTTGGCCGCCAGCATCTCCACGGAGTTGTCCGTGTAGCCCAGAATGACCGTCAGCAGAGAGTTGCCCAGGCCCCAGGCGGCCTCGTTCACCACCACGGGAGAGGCGTACTTGAGGAAGCGGCGGGTCATCTCCCAGCCGGGCCGCAGGAAGCAGCCCGGGTCCAGGGGGATCGTCCTGCTGCGGAGGGCGCAGACCACGCAGATGAGGAATTCACTCATCCGGGCCAGCAGGGTGGCCAGGGCTGCCCCGGCCACGCCCTTGGCGGGAAAGCCCAGATGGCCGAAGATCAGCAGATAGTTCAGCCCCGTGTTCAGCAGGGTGGAGAAGCCGAAGAGCTTCATGCCGAAACTGGAGTTCTCCACACTGCGCTGGGCGCTGGCATAAATGGAGGAGAGCATGTTGAACACATAGGAAAAGCCAATGATCCGCAGGTACGGTGCGCCCAGCAGGGACAGGGCGTGTTCGTTGGACAGCAGGTCCATGACCGGGACGGGGAAGAGGAAGAACAGCACCGCCAGCACCACAGTGATGCCGCTGCCGATCAAGGACGCCACGCCCAAAGCCCGGTTGATGCTTTTCACATCTCCCCTGCCCCAGTACTGGCTCACCAGAATGCCCAGACCGCTCTGGACACCGAAAACGATGCTGATGAGCAGAAACGCCGGCACGTTGGCAGTGGTGACGGCGGCCATCTCCTCGTTGCCCAGCTGGCTCACCATGAAGGTGTCGATAAGGCCTAAGGAGAAGGTGATGAGGTTTTGCAGGATGATGGGCAGGGACAGCGTCCACAGCCGTTTGTAAAAGCCGGGCTCCCGGCGCAGATGGAAAACCATAGAGACTCCTTATTGTTTGTCCGGCCCTTTGGTGACATTGTTGATCCATTTCCGGCTGCGGAGCCGGAAAATGCCCCAGGGCATCTTGCAGAAGTTTTCAGACTGGATGGCGAGGCATACCACCGCCACCGGAGCGTCCAGCACCAGCGCCGTCAGAATGGACAGGGGCACGGCGATACCCCACTGGCAGGTGAGGTCGATGATGGAGGCCATCCGGGCGTCGCCGCCGGCCCGCAGGAGGCCGGTGATGTTGGTGATGTCAAAGGCCTTGGGAGGCAGCATGCAGATCAGCACTGTACACATGATGACCGCAATCTCCAGAGACAGACCCTCCAGATGGAACAGGGGGAAAACGATGGGCCGGAACACCGTGGGCAGCAGCACTGCCAGACACAGGGATACCGCCAGGCCCACCAGAAAGGAGACCTGCAGCAGGCAGCAGCCCAGGGAGTAGACCTCCTCTTTCGGGGCGCCCTCGCCGATGCGTTTGCCCACCATGACGGAGGTGGCGCCTGCCACGCCGAAGCAGGCCACTGTGGCGAATTTCTCGATGTTGCCCATGATGGCGTGGGCGGCCAGAATCTCCGCACTGATGGCCATGTGGCCCATGATGGCGGTCATCACACTGACGCCCAGGCCCCACATGGTCTCGTTGACCAGCACGGGGGAGGCATATTTCAGAAAGTCCCGGGTGATGGCGGTGCCGGGCCGCAGCAGCTGCCGGGGGCGCAGGGGCACCCGGCGGTCCCGCAGGGCGTAGACAGCCACGATCAGGAATTCCGCGATCCGGGAGAGAAGGGTGGCGGCCGCCGCGCCGGTGACGCCCATGGCAGGGACACCCAGCTTGCCGAAGATCAGGACGTAGTTCAGCGCCGTGTTCAGCAGCATGGAGACGGTGAACACCACCATGCCCATGAGGGGATTCTCCGTGCTGCGCTGCATGCCGATGTAGACGGAGCTGGCGGCGTTGAACACATAGCTGATGCCCACAATGCGCACGTAGGGGGTGCCCAGCTCCACCAGCAGGGCATTGTCGGTGACCATGGACATGACGGCCCGGGGAAACAGCAGCAGGGTCAGGGCCACCAGGGAGGAGATGGCCAGGCCGAAGTACAGCGCCACGCCGGTGCAGCGGTTGATGGCGTCCTGGTCTCCCTTGCCCCAGTACTGGCTCACCAGAATGGTCTGGCCGCTGAGCAGGCCTAGAATAATGATCTGCACCAGAAAGATGGGGGTGTTGGCCGCCGTGACGGCGGAGAGCTCATCGCTGCCCAGCAGGCCCACCATGAAGGTGTCCACAAAACCCAGGGAGGTGGTGACGAGATTTTGCAAAATCAGCGGCAGGGCCAGCCGGAACAGCCGCCGGTAAAAGCCGGGTCTCCGGCGGAGATGGTTCAGCATGATATAATCCTACTTTAGCAAATTTGAATCATTTTTGCCGCGGCATGTGCGTGACAAAAATACTTTGACTCAGCCGCCTTGGGCGGCGTTCACCAGTGACCGATGTCACTGGTGGTAGGGAAGGTCGAGGGGGAACCAGCTCCCCCTCGAAAATCACAGCATGGGCATCCGGGTGTCGTGGTGACTTCTTAAAGCCTCCGCGCAGGCGTCGATGTCCGCTTTGGTGGTCTCCGGGCCGAAGCTGAGGCGGATGACGCCGCCGGCGGCCTTTTTGGGCAGCTTCAATGCCGCCACCACATGGCTGGGCTTGCCCTGGTGGCAGGCGGAGCCGGCGGAGATGCAGATGCCCTGGCCGCTCAGGTCGTTGACGATGTTCTGACTGGGCCAGCCCACCAGGGAAACTGCCAGGATATGGGGAGCGGTGCCGTCGGAGATCAGCGTCAGGTCCGGGATGGCGGTGAGCCGCTCCACGGCGTAGGCCTTGATCTCCGCCATGTGGGCCAGCTTGTCCGCGAGACCCTCCGTCCGCAGCTCTACCGCCTTGGCGAAACCGGCGATCTGGGCGGTGGCCTCCGTGCCGGACCGCAGGCCGGCCTCCTGGCCGCCGCCGGCCAGCAGGGGCCGGGGATTCCGGACCCGGGGGCCGATGTACAGGGCACCCACGCCCTTGGGACCGCCGATCTTGTGACCGGAGATGGTGATGAAGTCCGCTCCCAGGGTCCTGGCGGAGAAGGGGACCTTTAAAAAGCCCTGCACCGCGTCGGTGTGCAGCAATGTTTTGGGATTTTTGGCGGCAAGGCCTTTGGCGATGCCGGCAATGGGATAGACATTGCCCAGCTCGTTGTTGACCATCATGACACTCACGAGGGCTGTGTCGGGCCGCACGGCCTCCAGCACCTGTTCCGCCGTGATGCTGCCTCTTCCGTCTGGGGCAATGTGGGTCACCTCATAGCCCTGCTGCTCCATCCATTTGCAGCACTCCAGCACCGCGCTGTGCTCCACGGCGGTGGTGACGATGTGTTTCCCCAGATGGCGGTTCTGCCAGCAGGCCGCCTGGATGGCCCAGTTGTCGCCCTCGGTGCCGCAGGCAGTGAAATACAGCTGCTTCGGATCACAGCCCAGGGCGGCGGCTACGGTTTCCCGCCAGCCCTCCACCTGCTTTTTCATGTCCAGACCCAGCTGGTACTGGGAGCTGGGGTTGCCGAACTGGTTCGTCAGAACCTCATACATGGCGTCCGCCACTTCCCGGGGGACGGGGGTGGTGGCGGCGTGATCCAGATAAATCATAAGGATAACTCCTTTTCTTGGGACTTGCCCTGAAGAGAAATAAAAGGTATACTATAAACGCGAAAAGAACTTCGGTTTCATCGAACTTGCACAACTTTATTATTATATAGAGCTTTTTCAGAAAAGGCAAGGAGAATCCCATGAAAGTTGCCATTTACACCCTTGGATGCAAGGTAAACCAATACGAGACCCAGGCCATGGAGCAGGAGCTGCGGAGCCGGGGCCATGAGGTGGTGGAGTTTTCCGCTCCCGCTGACGCCTACGTGGTAAACAGCTGCTCCGTCACGGCGGTCAGCGACCAGAAATCCCGACAGATGCTTCACCGCATCCGCAGGGAGCATCCGGCGGCGGTGGCGGCCCTGTGCGGCTGCTATCCCCAGACCCACGCCGAGGACGTGCGGAAGCTGGACGTGGACCTGATCGCCGGCACCGGCGACCGGGTGGGCTTCATTGACCTGCTGGAGCAGGCGGTGGAGGAAAAGCAGCCTATCGAGGCCATCGACCGGGCCTTCGACCGCCGGACCTTTGAGGTGCTGCCTGCTGGAGGCATGGCAGAGCGCACCCGGGCCATGCTGAAGGTGGAGGACGGCTGCGTCAACTTCTGCACCTACTGCATCATCCCCTACGCCCGGGGACCGGTGCGGTCCCTCCCCCTGGACAAGGCCATGGAGCAGGCGGCACAGTTGAAGGCCGACGGCTACCGGGAGATCGTCCTGACGGGCATCGAAATCTCCTCCTGGGGCAAGGACCTCAAGACCGGCCAGACCCTCATTGACCTGATAGAGGCCCTATGTAAAGCAGCCCCCGGTGTCCGCATCCGGCTGGGCAGCCTGGAGCCCCGGACCATCACGGAGGACTTCTGCCGCCGTGCGGCGGCTTTGCCGGACCTGTGTCCTCAGTTCCACCTGTCCATGCAGAGCGGTTGCGACGCCACGTTGAAACGCATGAACCGGAAGTACGACACGGCTCACTTTGCACAGTCTGTTGCACTTTTAAACCAATATTTTGAACATCCGGCCATTACCACCGATATGATCGTGGGTTTCCCGGAGGAGACGGAGGAGGAGTTTGCCCAGACCCTGGACTTCATCCGTTCCTGCGGCTTCGCCCAAATGCACATCTTCCCCTACTCTATCCGTCCCGGCACTCCCGCGGCGGACATGAAGCAGGTGCCCAAAGTCGTCAAGGAGGACCGGGCCAAGCGGGGAGCCGCCGTGGCCGCTGACATGCGGCAGGCATATCTGGCCGCTTGCGTGGGTAAGCTGTATCCGGTCCTCTTCGAGCAGCCCAAGGACGGCCGCTTCTTCGGCCACACCCCCAACTACATGGAGGTGCTGGTGGAGGGTGAGGACCTGCACAACACCGTGAAAATGGTTCGGATCACAGGCCTGGAGGGCGAGGCCCTGCTGGGTGAGATCGTGGAGGAATGAGCACATGAAAAGTCACTTTTTCGCATACGTCTCCCGGATGCGGTTCATCCAGCGCTGGGCGCTGATGCGCAATACCGCCCAGGAGAACGTCCAGGAGCACAGCCATCAGGTGGCCGTTCTGGCTCACGCCCTGGCAGTCATCCGCAACGAGAAGTTCGGCGGCACCGTGGACCCCGGCGCGGTGGCGGCGGCGGCACTGTACCACGACGCCAGCGAGATCCTGACCGGCGACATGCCCACCCCCATCAAGTACGACAATCCCGCCATCCGCAAGGCATACAAGGACGTGGAGGCAGTGGCGGAGGGGAAGCTGCTGGCCATGCTGCCCCAGGAACTGCAAACCGTGTATGCCCCCATCCTCACCCCTACGGACCCAGAGACCAGCCAGCTGGTGAAGGCGGCGGACAAGCTGTCCGCCTACATCAAGTGCGTGGAGGAGCTGAAAGCCGGCAACAACGAGTTCCGGGAAGCCGCCGCCCAGACCCGCAAGGCGCTGGAGGCCTATGCGCTGCCGGAGGTGGCGTACTTCCTGGAGACCTTTATGGACAGCTTTGCGCTGACCCTGGATGAGCTGAAATGAACGGAAAAAAGATGCTGGAAACAGCGGCGGTCCTCGGGGGAGCCGCTGCCCTGACCACAGCTGTGGGGGCCTGGTGCGGCTACCGCACCGCTTTTCAGGCAGATCCCCGGCGTCAGTCCCCCATTCAGGAGATTCCGGAGGGAGAGGGCTTTGACGATTACCGGGAGCAGATGCTGGAAAACATCCATATTCTGCTGGAAACACCCTATGAGCGGGTCACCGTCCGCTCTCACGATGGGCTGAAGCTGGTGGGAAAGTTCTACGAGGGAAAGCCCGGCGCGCCCCTGATCCTCTTTTTCCACGGCTACCGCTCCACGGCGGAGCGGGACGGCAGCGGCGGCTTCCAGCTCTGTCGGGAGAAGGGCTGGCACATCCTGATGCCGGACCAGCGGGCCCACGGGGAGAGTGAAGGCGACACCATCACATTCGGCGTCCGGGAGCGGCTGGACTGTCTGGCCTGGGCCCGGTACGCTGCCAAACGGATGGGGCCGGATGCCCCCATCTTCCTGTGGGGCATCTCCATGGGCGCCGCCACGGTGCTGATGGCCGCCGACCTGCCCCTGCCGGAGACGGTGCGGGGCATCGTGGCCGACTGCGGCTTTGACACCCCGGCGGGGATTGTGAAGGAGACCATCCGCCATCGCCGCTGGCCCATGTTTCCACTGTATCCCTTCACGGTGCTGGGTGCCCGGTGGTTTGGTAAGTTCAGCGTCACGGAGACCTCTGCCCTGGACTGCGTGCGCCGGGCCCGCCTGCCCATCCTGCTGATTCACGGCGAGGCGGACCATGTGGTGCCCTGTGATATGGCCCGGTCCCTGCGGTACGCCTGCGCTTCAGAGGTGCAGCTGCTGACGGTCCCCGGCGCGGGCCATGGCATCAGCTGGTACGTGGACATGCCAGCCTATCAGGCGGCGCTGCTGCGGTTCATGGAAGCGCATATGGAATAAAGAAAACCGGTCGTGAAAACGGCCGGTTTTTTTAATTCAGCGCATCTGATGCCTGGGCGAAGAGCTCCGCCACCCGCTCCGCGGCGGCGGGGTGGTCCCGCAGGTCCGGGTCCCGGGCCAGCAGCTCCTCCGCTGCCTGCTGGGCCTCTTTCAACAGCTGGGTGTCGCAGCCGATGTCCGCGATCTTCAATCCCGGCAGGCCGTGCTGCCGCTGGCCGAAGAAGTCGCCGGGGCCCCGGAGCCGCAGGTCCTCCTCGGCGATCTTAAAGCCGTCGGTGGTTTTTGTCATGACCTTCAGCCGCTGCTTCGTCTCCTCGTTCTGATTGTCGGAGATCAGGATGCAGTAAGACAGGTAGCTGCCCCGGCCTACCCGGCCCCGGAGCTGGTGGAGCTGGCTCAGGCCGAACCGCTCCGCGTTCTCAATGACCATGACGGCGGCATTGGGAACGTCCACGCCCACTTCAATGACCGTGGTGGACACCAGAATGTCCGTCTCGTGGTTTGCGAAGGCCGCCATGACGGCGTCTTTTTCCTTGGCTTTCATTTTGCCGTGAACAAAAGCCACCTTCAAATCGGGGAATACCTCGCTCTGGAGCTTTTGGGCATAGGCCGTGACGGCCTTCCGCTCATCGGGCAGTTCGTCATTTTCTTCCACCATGGGGCAGACGATGTAGGCCTGACGGCCTTCTCCCACCAGCTTACGGATAAAGTTATACACCCGGGGATGGTAGCTGCCGGGAACAGAGTAGGTCGCAATGGGCTGCCGTCCGGGAGGCAGCTGGTCGATGACGGACACATCCAGATCACCGTACAGGATCAGCGCCAGGGTACGGGGAATGGGGGTGGCCGACATGACCAGAGTATGGGGATGCTGTCCCTTGGCGGCCAGGGCCGCCCGCTGAGCCACGCCGAAGCGGTGCTGCTCGTCGGTGACCACCAGGCCCAGGTCCGCGTATTCCACCCCCTCGGTAATCAGGGCGTGGGTTCCGATGGCGAACTGGATCTCACCCGCCGCCAGTTGAGCGCAGATGGAGCGTTTGGCGGCGGCTTTTGTGGAACCCGTCAGCAAGGCGCAGCGGATTCCAAGATTCTCCAGCAGGGGCGCCAGGCCGTTGTAGTGCTGCTGGGCCAGAATCTCTGTGGGGGCCATCAGAGCCGCCTGCCGTCCGTTCTTCACGCAGAAATACACGCAGGCGGCGGCCACCATGGTCTTGCCGGAGCCCACGTCGCCCTGACACAGCCGGTTCATGGGCTGGCCGGACCGCATGTCTGCCAGGGCCTCCTCCACACAGCGCCGCTGGGCCTCCGTCAGAGTGAAGGGCAGGGCACCGTAAAAAGCCTCCATGTCCACGGCCTTGCAGGGGGTGACTTGAACAGTCTCCCGCCGGGAGCGCAGCCGTTTCAGGCCAATGGTGAAGAAAAACAGCTCCTCAAAGGCCAGCCGCCGCCGGGCCAGGTCCAGGGCGTTCTCGTCCTCGGGGAAGTGGATGTTCTCATAGGCATAGCCGATGCGGCACAGGTGGTGGTCCTGTCGCACCTGGTCCGGCAGCACGTCGGGCAGAATGTCCGCGCAGGCGTCCAGCCCCTGCCGGATGGACCGGGACAGAATTAGCTGGGAGACCCCGGCCGTCAGGGGATAGATGGGCACGATGCGGCCCGTGAACTCTCCGCGGCCCTCCCGCTCCACGATGGGGCCGGCCATGGTTTTCCGCAGGAGATTTCCCTCTGCCTTGCCGTAGAAGATGTAGGTTTCCCCCTGGATGAGCTGGTTTTTCAGCCAGGTCTGGTTGAAGAAGGTGATGTCCAGCACACCGGACTCGTCCACTGCCCGAACCTTGATCAGGTCCATGCCCTTCCGAATGTGGGAGACCTTGGGTTCCGCGGCGATCATGGCCGCCACGCAGGCGCTCTCGCCGGGGACCAGGTCCGCAATGCGCTTCGCCAGACGCCGGTCGTCGTATTTCCGGGGGAACCAGCTGATTAGGTCCCGCAGTGTCGCAATGCCCAGCTTGTTCAGGGCTTTGGCCCGCTGCTCGCCGATGCCCTTGATATAGCGAATGTCAGTGCTCAGGTCCGCCATGGAGGTCCCCCTTTCCAAAGAAGTATAGTTTCATTATAATCATTTTCAAGGAATTTGAAAAGGGAATTGTAACGAAACAACAGGACCGCCGTCTTATGGGTGACGAACAGAGAGGAGGTGGAGCGGTGCCTGATTTTGAGGAGGTCTACCGGCTGTATTTTGCCGATGTCTACAAGTACATTCTGGCCCTTAGCCGGGACGAGGCCGTGGCGGAGGAGGTGACCCAGGAGACCTTCTTCAAGGCCCTCACTGCCATCGGCCAGTTCCGGGGCGACTGTCAGCTGCGGGTGTGGCTGTGCCAGATCGCCCGGAACCAGTATCTGTCCCTGTACCGGGAGCGGAAAAAGTTTGCGGACCGGGAAGGGGAGTTGGGGGATGAGGGCATCGAGGTCGGCTTCGCCGACCGGGAGGACGCCCGGCGGCTCCATGTGCTGCTCCACGGCCTGCCGGAGCCGTATAAGGAGGTGTTCTCCCTGCGGACTTTCGGGGAACTGCCGTTTTCTCAGATCGGGGAGCTGTTCGGCAAGACGGAGAGCTGGGCCCGGGTGACCTACTTCCGGGCACGGCAGAAATTGAAGGAGGGATTCCATGGAACATGAGATCGTGATGGACCTGCTGCCCCTGTACCACGACGGAGTGTGCTCCGACGCCAGCCGGGCGGCGGTGGAGGAGCATTTGCAGAGCTGCGAGATTTGCCGGGAGGCACTCAAAGCGCTGGACGCGCCCCTGCCTGCGGTGGAGACACAGAAAAACGCCGCCGACGGTGCGGCGATGAAGAGAATCAGCGACGAGTGGAAAAAAAACAAGTGGAAAGCCCGGCTGAAGGGCGCCGCCGTGGCGGCGGCGGTGTGCGTGGTGCTGTCTGTCGGATCATGGGTGCTCAACACCTGGACTGTGCTTCCTGTCGGGAACAGTGAGTGCTCGGTGGAAGTATATCAACTGAAGAACGGAGACATCGGTGTGCATTGGGTTTTGTCACAGGCTTCCTGGTATGCGCTGACATTTTCAGAGGAAGCAGATGGCACACACTGGTATTTGGAAAGACCACTTTTGCGGACCACGGTATTCAATTTTGACAACAAAAGCTATCACAGGAGCGGAGACGCGTTATTCTCCGTGGAGGACGCCCTAGGGGCAGACTCCCTTTACTTTGGCCTGGGGGCAGATTCCATCCTGCTTTGGGAAGTGGGGAAAAATGTGAATCTGCCCGCCGCCAGCGAAGCCCAGGAGGCCCAGTGGGGTTAGCCCCATTGACCGGGCCGCCGCGACTGAGCAGGAGCGGCAGCGAAAAGGGGGCGCAAGTCCATTCATTAAGCACCCCGAAAGCACACCGACAGTCCCAATATGCGGCGGCAGGGTATCCTGGTTGCTCCTATGCAGGGCGCACTCGGCAGAAGGCTCTGATTTGTGGAAGCACCGTCTCGCACGACTAAAAATCTTAAACAAACAGGCGCGGGGCCGCAGCCCCGCGCCTGTTTTGCGCAAAAGCATCTTTTCTTTTGACCGTGAACGGCCGTTTTCTTTTCGATGCCTCGAAAAGAAAATGGGGGTTCATTTCCGCGCCGCAAAGCGGCGCCCCTCTTACAGCTTCGTATTGACGTAGTTAATAAACCGGTACGTAACTCCATTTTCCTCCACGGGCTCGCTGGTGGATTCCACCTTCCAGCCCGGCAGCTTATCCAGATTGGGGAAGAAGGTGTCGGCCTCCTTTGCCGCGGCGTCCACCATGGTGAGGTACACCCGCTTGCACTTGGGCAGCAGGGCGGTGTAGACGCTGCCGCCGCCGATGACCCACAGCTGATCCTCCGGTGTGCCCGCGGCCAGCTCCAGGGCGGCCTGCGGACTGCCGGCGATCTCACAGTCCTCCCGGTCGAAATCCACATTGCGGGTAATGACGATATTCCGCCGCTTGGGCAGGGGCCTGCCGCCGGGGAAGGTATCCAGGGTCTTGCGGCCCAGGATCACGGTGCCGTTCAGGGTCAGGGCACGGAACCGCTTCATGTCCGTGGGCAGGGAAAACAGCAGCCTTCCCTCACAGCCGATGGCCCAGTGGCTGTCAACTACAACGATTGCATTCATACAGTCTCACCTCAGATGGCAACGGGAATATGATCCTCAAAGGGAGCGGGGGTATAGCCTTCCAGCGAGAAGCTGTTTTTGGTGAAGGCGTAGAAGTCCGTCACAGAGGGGTCCACCGTGAATTTGGGGGCCTCTCTGGGGGTCTGCTGAAGCATCTTTTCCACAATGGGCACATGGCGGTCATAGATGTGGGCGTCGGCGATGACGTGGACCAGCTCGCCGGGCACCAGGCCGCTGACCTGGGCGAACATGTGGACCAGCACGGCGTACTGCACCACGTTCCAGTTGTTGGCAGCCAGCATATCCTGGCTCCGCTGGTTCAGAATGGCGTTCAGCACGTTGCCGGAGACGTTGAAGGTCATGGAGTAGGCGCAGGGGTACAGGTGCATCTCGGAAAGGTCCGCGAAGTTGTAGATGTTGGTCAGGATGCGGCGGGAGGCGGGATTGTGCTTCAGGTCATACAGCACCCGGTCCACCTGATCCATGTCTCCCTCAGGATAGTGGTGCTTTACGCCCAGCTGGTAGCCGTAGGCCTTGCCGATGGAGCCGGTCTCGTCAGCCCACTGGTCCCAGATCTTGGCGTCCAGGTCGTGGATATTGTTGGACTTCTTCTGCCAGATCCACAGCAGCTCGTTGACGGCGGTTTTCCAGTAGGTGCGGCGCAGAGTCAGGATGGGGAACTCCTTCTGCAGGTCGTAGCGGTTCACGATGCCGAACTTTTTCACCGTGTGGGCGGGGGTGCCGTCCTCCCAGTGGGGGCGGACCTGCTGGTCGGTATCCCACACGCCGTTTTCCAAAATGTCCCGGCAATTTTCCATGAAGCGGATATCTGCGTAGCTCACGAATCGGCCTCCTTTGTGTGTTCTGTTAATTCAATACACAGTATAGCAAAATCCGGCAAAAATGTACACAGGCAAATTCACGATTCTTTCCTCTCAGAATATGCTTTTGCGGGCATTTTGGCACCTTCGCAAAAGGACTGCCCCCGGAGATTTGCCCGGAAGCAGGCCTCAAATCTGCGGACTTTCTGGCAGGATGCCCATTGTAAAGGAGCAAAAAGTGCGGTAAGATAGGCGGGCAACTGACAGGAGGTGGCGTATGCTGGACCGCAGTGAGGTTGGAAAACGGGGATATCTGAACGAGGGCTTCCGCCTGTTCCATCTGAAGGACAGCCGGGCGCAGCAGTTGGATTACCATTACCATGAGTTCGACAAGCTGATTTTGATGCTGGGGGGCAAGGTTACCTATGTGGTGGAGGGCGTCACCTACTTTCTGAAGCCCTGGGACGTGCTGCTGGTACAGCACAATCTGATCCACCGGCCTATCATCGACCCGTCGGAGCCCTATGAGCGGATCGTCATCTGGCTGGGGCGGGACTGGGTCACGGCCCGCAGCGACCCCGGCGAGCGGCTGGACGCCTGCTTTGACACGGCCCGGGAGCGGGGCTTTCACCTGCTGCGGACCGATGGCGCCCGGCGGGGACAGTATATGGGGATCATCCAGAACCTGGAGGAGGCCCTGCGGTCTCAGGAGTTCGGAGCCTCCCGCATGGCGGATACCCTCTGCCAGCAGATGCTGATTGCCGTCAACCGGGATATCCTCTCCTCCCGCACGGCCGCGGAGGCGCAGGACAGCTACCGCCTGGATCCCAAGATGGAGGAAGTGCTGAAATACATTGCCGCCCATCTGGAGGAGGAACTGTCCGTGGACAGCCTGGCGAAGCAGTTTTTTATGAGCCGTTATTATCTGATGCACCGGTTCAAGGAAGTCACCGGATATACCCTCCACCAGTATATCAGCCAGAAGCGGCTGCTGCTGGCGGGTGAGCTGATCCGGTCCGGCGTGCCGGTGATGAAGGCGGCGGAGCAGGCCGGCTTTTCTGAATATTCCACCTTCCTTCGGGCCTTTCGCAAGACCTTCCAGGTCAGCCCAAGGGAATTTCGATAACCGTAAGAGGAGCGAGTGTTTTGAACGAGGTTCGTAAAATCAATATTGAATTCAGTGACCGGGATCTGCGGCGGCTGGTCGTCCCTCTAGTCATTGAGCAGCTGCTTGCCATCACCGTGGGCCTGTTCGACTCCGTCATGGTGTCTCATGTGGGCGAGGCGGCCATCTCCGCCGTCAGCCTGGTGGACACGGTGAATGTGCTGCTGGTAAATGCCTTCGCGGCGCTGGCAACCGGCGGCGCGGTTATCGCAGGCCAGTATCTGGGCCGCCGGGAAGCGGCCAAGGCGGGTCACTCCGGCGCCCAGCTGCTGCTGTTCATGGGAGAGGCGTCCCTCCTCATCATGGTGCTGTTCTATCTGGCCAAGGGCTTTGTGCTGGGAGTGGTATTCGGCCAGGTGGAGCCGGACGTGGCGGCTTATGCCAACACCTATTACATCATCGTGGAGTCATCTATCCCCTTCCTGGCCATTTACAGCGCGGGAGCCGCCCTGTTTCGGGTCATGGGCAACTCCAAAATCTCCATGTGGGTGTCCCTGCTGATGAACCTCATCAACGTGGCGGGCAACGCCCTGCTGATCTTCGGCTTCCACATGGGTGTGGAAGGCGTGGCCATTCCCACCCTGGTGTCCCGCGGAGTGGGCGCCGTGGTGATCGTGGCCCTGCTGCGGCGGCCGGACCTGCCCCTGCGGGTGGAGAAATTCACCCTGCGCCACGACAGATATGTGGTAAAGAATATCCTGCGCTTCGGCGTGCCCAACGGCCTGGAGAGCAGCATGTTCCAGCTGGGCAAGATTCTGCTGCTGTCTACGGTGGCGGTGCTGGGTACGGCCTCTGTGGCCGCCAACGCCATCGGCAACACGGTCTGCACCTTTCAGTGCGTTCCCGGCAACGCCCTGGGACTTGCCATGGTGACGGTGGTGTCCCGGTGTGTGGGCGCCGGCAACTATGAGAAGGCCCGGTTCTACACCAAAAAGCTGATGAAATCCACATACCTCTTTATGTGGGGCACCATCACGCTGGTTCTGGTGCTGCTGCCCCTCATCATGCAGCTGTACAACGTCTCCGACCAGGCGGCGTCTTATGCACGCCAGATTATCTGGATGCACGGCATTGTCGCCGCAGTGCTGTGGCCCGCCTCCTTTACTCTGCCCCAGGCCCTCCGGGCCGCCGGAGATACCCGGTTTACCATGGTCATCTCCACTGTGTCCATGTGGACCCTGCGGGTGGGCCTGGGTGTGCTGCTGGGCCGGTTCTGGGGCTTCGGCGTGCTGGGCATCTGGATGGCCATGTTTGCGGACTGGATCCTGCGGGTGGCCTTCTTCCTGCCCCGCTTTCTGGGACACAAGTGGGAGACCATGGCGGTCCGGGATTGAGTCCTTCCTGATTTATATAAAAAATTCCCCGGAGGCGGCAGTTGCCTCCGGGGAATTCTTCATGGTGTTTCTTTTCCGGCGTCCGTCTCTCCGTGGAGGGACTGGCGGAATTTTCTGGGGGGCATCCCCACGTATTTGGAGAACTGAAGGTTGAAGTAATTCTGGGTCTCATAACCAACCATCTCCGCGATGCGGGAGATGGGCAGGTCCGTCTCCAGCAGCAGGTTCTGAGCCTCGCCGATGCGGCGGCGGGTGAGATACTGCATGGGGGAGTAGCCGCTGACCTCCTTGAACACATGGGAGAGATAGTAGGGGCTGGCGTGGAGGGCGTCCCCCAGAATTTGCAGGGTCAGAGGTTCACTGTAATGGCGGTCGATATACTCCTGCACCTGATGGCCCAGGGAGGCGGGCTCTGTGTCCACCGGCAGCCGCAGGCTGGTAGAGCCGGTGATGGTCAGCACCCGGTCCAGCAGGGCCAGCATCAGCCGGTGGCAGAAGGCCTCGCAGTCCGGCCGGTCGGCGGAGATATAGCGGTGCATGATGTCGTACAATGCCCGCAGGTCCGGCAGCTCATCTCCCACGGGATAGACCGCCTGGGCGTCGTCAGGCACCAGGGCGTTTTCCCGCAGGCCAGGCAGCCGCAGACCCGCCACGGCGATGCACCAGCTGCCGAAGGGACTGTCGCTGAGTTCGTCGTGGACCACGCCGCTGTTGATCAGCAGCAGGTCTCCCGGCTTGGTGTCATAGGCGATCTCGCCGATGAGAAACCGGGGGGTCCCCTGGTCAATCAGCAGTACCTCCGCGAACTCCGGGTGGGCGTGGAGCAGCCGGGGACGTGCCTCCTGGACCGGGGGGCGGCGGCTGACGTACAGCAGCCGGGGCATGGTGTCCTGGGTGAAGGCGGGCTTGTATTTCCGCTTGATGAAACATTGAACCTGGGGGTCCTGCATAAAGGGCTCCTTTCCTGGAAAAACGCAAGAACTTATAAAAACAGCCGGAGGAGGCACAGAGGGGGGCGCGGTGGGTTGGCAGCTGGGGAAAGCCTTGAAAATCAAGGGTTTTTAACAAAAAACAGAGCTAAAAACCGTCAAAACTGACAACGAAAAAGAACGCGAAACCCGGCAAGATCTTGAATGTCTTTTGTCAAAAAGCGTGGTATCCTGTATCCAACATCAAGAAAGAAGGAGGTGCCCCACATGCTGTACGCGGCTATTTCCATCATCGTGCTGGGCGGTGCCATGTGCCTGACTCGCTGAGCTTTCAGCGTTCCCAGATGATTCAAGCGGATTCCGAGAGGAGTCCGCTTTTTTGTTTGTCAGTCGGCGGCGGTCTGACGCAGGATGGTCTCCATCGACTCGGGGCCGATCTTCATGAAGCCTCCGAAGGGGAAACCGTTGGGCTTTTCGGCCCGGTGGGCAACCATGGCGGGGATGTCCGCCACCTTGCCGCCCACCTCCTGAAGGGTGGTGGGCATCCCCAGGGAGCGGAAGAATTCCCGCAGGCGGGCAATGCCCTCTCTGGCGGTGTTTTCCGGATGGGAGAAATCCATCTCACAGCCGAATACGTTGACGGCAAAGCGCGCGAAGCGCATGGCGTCGTGGTCACACACAAACTCCATCCAAGCGGGCATCACCACCGCCAGGCCCGCGCCGTGGGCGCAGTCGTAGAAGGCGGACAGCTCGTGCTCCATCTGGTGGCTGGCCCAGTCCTGGACCCGGCCCACGCCGCAGGAGTTGTTGTGGGCCAGCATCCCCGTCCACATCAGGTCGGCGTGGGAGGCGTAGTCCTCCGACCGGGCGATGGCTTTGGGGGCGGCCTCCACGATGGTTTTCAGCAGAGCCTCGCACAGTCGGTCTGTCAGCCCCACGTTGGGAGTGTTGGTGAAGTATCGCTCGCAGATATGGGCCATCATGTCCACGGCACCGCTGGCAAGCTGGTAGGCGGGCAGGGAGCAGGTGAAGCGGGGATTCAGCACGGCGAACTTGGGGCGGATGACGTCGGTTTTGGGGCAGCCCCATTTTAAATTGCCCTCCTCCTGAGTGATGACGCAGCTGTCACTGCCCTCGCTGCCCGCGGCGGCAATGGTCAGCACCACGCCCACGGGGAGGGTGGTCTCAATTCTGGCCTTCCCGGTGAAGAAGTCCCAGAAGTCCCCGTCGTAGCCGGCGCCGAAGCCGATGGCCTTGGCGGTGTCGATGACGCTGCCGCCGCCCAGGGCCAGCAGAAAGTCACAGCCCTCCCGGCGGACCAGGCCGATACCCTCGTACACCTTGCCGCTGCGGGGGTTGGCCTGGATGCCGCTGAGCTCCGTCCAGGGGAGTCCGGCATTCCGGAGGGAGGCGGTGACGGCGTCGTAGGCGCCGTTGCGCTTGACGCTGCCGGCGCCGTAGACCAGCAGCACCTTGCTGCCGCCGAAGCGCCGCACCAGGGCGCCGGTGTTTTGCTCTTCACCGTCGCCGAAGGCGAAGAGGGTGGGGGAATAAAATGTAAAATTATTCATGGAGAACCTCCTTGATATGGTATCCCCCTGACAGGGAGACGAGGGGTGGCGCCCCCCATTTCTCTTTTTCTTGAAAAGAGAAACGGGCCGCGCCCGGTCCAAAGAGAAAACGCTTTTGGGTCCAAAGCCTGCCCTTTGGGCAGGTTTGGACCAATACGGAAGTTGTTGTGGTCAGTACGGTGCAGACTTGCGGGGCTGTACCGGGTGCGCTTGGGCCTTGGGGAACAGAGAGAGTGCTGCCCCGCAGTTGGGGCGTGGGTGGGGCTTTCGGGGTGGTTGACGAATTTGGTATGCTTCTGCTCCCCGCGTTCCGCTTCGCTGCGCGCTATCGGGATGTAGCGGGAGCGGCAGCGAAAATCGGCGCTGATCCATTCGTTGACCACCCAGAAAGCAAGTTGGCAGTATCAGATGCGGGGGTATTCTATCCAAGCTTTGCCAATGTTCGGCGCACCTGGGAAGGAACGATCGGCTTATGAAAGCACCGTCTCGCACGGCTCCCGCCTAAGCGCCTTTTCCTTTGGACTGTGTATCCCCGTCCTCTGGTTCAGGGGATATAATTTAATACCCTTTCGTCCGGTCCACGAAGCCGTTCAGCGGCCGGCCGGCGGCGTAATTTTTCAGATCCTCGCAGAACATTTTCACGTTGGTATCGCAGGTGTACCCCAGGGTCATGTTGCCGGAGACATGAGGGGTCAAAATCAGGTTTTTCGCCGTCCACAGAGGATGATCCTTGGGCAGAGGCTCCGGGTCCATCACATCCAGGGCGGCGCCGGCGATGCGGCCCTCGTTCAGTGCCTCCATCAGGGGCTCCTGGTCGATGGCGGCGCCCCGGCCCACATTGATGATATAGGCGTCCCTGGGCAGCAGGGCTATGCGATCCCGGTTCAGAATATGGACAGTCTCCGCCGTGCCGGGCAGGGCCATCACCAGAATTTTCGTATCGGGCAGGACCTTGTCCAGGTCCGCAATGGGATACACCTCATCAAAGGCGGGATGGGGCTTGCCCGAGCGGCTGAGACCAATGATTTTCGCCGCGCCCATGCCCCGCATCCGGTCCGCCACGTTGACGCCGATGTTGCCGGTGCCCAGGATGGTGAATTCGTTGTCCCGGATGGAGCGGATGGGCAGCTGGTTGCTCCAGCCGTGGTTCCGCACCACTTCCTCGTATTCCGGCATCCGCCGCAGCAGCATCAGGGTCACCATGACCACATGCTCGGCAATGGTGACGCCGTAGACGTTGGAGTTGGTGAGGATGCAGTCGGGATTGGCAAAGATGGCCGGGTCCTTGCAGTAGGGGTCCACCCCGGCGAAGGAGCAGCAGTACCATTTCAGACTGGCGGGAGCGGCCCGCAGCAGGTCCGGGGAGTGGGCGTACAGCACCTCGCAGTCCTGCAGGCAGGCCCTGGCCTCCTCAAACTGGTCCAGGGTGAAGAAGTGGGGAACGAAGCCCGTTTCCCGGGCGGCTGCCTCAATCTGCGCCTTGTGGGCATCGGTGAGAAATTCTTGATAAATACAAATGTTGCGGTTCATAGTTTAACCCTCCTGAGAGATGGATTGGCAGATGTGTTCGGCGCAGCGCATGCCGTCGGCGGCGGCAGACAGGATACCGCCGGCGTATCCGGCTCCCTCGCCGCAGGGATACAGGCCCCGGATGGCGGACTGGCCGGATTCGTCCCGGGGAATGCGGACCGGGGAGGAACTGCGGCTCTCCACGGCGGTCAGCACCGTGTCGGGCTGGTCATAGCCCTTCAGCTTCCGGCCAAGGATGGGCAGGGCCTGGGCCATGGTCTCCGCCACGAAGGGCGGCAGACAGTCCCAAAGGTTGGCCCAGGTGACGGCGGGGCGGTAGCTGGGCAGCACCCGGCCCGGCCCCGTGGAGGGACGCTTGAAAAGGAAATCCTCCACCCGCTGGGCGGGAGCCCGGTAGCCGCCGCCTCCCAGGGCGTAGGCGGTTTCCTCCAGCTTCCGCTGGAATTCAATGCCCGCCAGGGGACCTTCGCCGCCGAAGTCCTCCGGGGTGACGTTCACAAGCAATGCGCCGTTGATGTTCTCTTTGTCCCGGGCGAACTCGCTCATGCCGTTGGTCACCACCCGGCCCTCCTCCGAGGCGGCGGCCACCACCTCTCCGCCGGGACAGACGCAGAAAGAGAAGGCGGCCCGGCCGTTAGGCAGGTGGCAGGACAGCTTATAGGTGGAGGCGGGCAGGCCGGGATGTCCGGCGTATTGCCTGTACTGGGCCGCGTCGCAGTCAGCCTGCCGCTGCTCGATGCGGACGCCCACGGCGAAGGGCTTGGCCTCCATAGGGACGCCCCGCCTGTACAGCATTTCAAAGGTATCCCGGGCGGAATGACCGGGGCACAGCACCAAATGGCGGCAGGGGAGGGTGTAAGGACCTTCCGGCCCCTCCACAGTGATGCCTGCCAGAGCGCCGTCATGGATATCCAGGTCCGTCAGGCGGCTTTCAAAGCGGATGTCCGCCCCCAGAGCCAGCAGATCTTTCCGCAGATTTTGCAGGGTCACATGAAGGTAGTCGGTGCCCACATGGGGCTTGGCGTCCATGAGGATGTCCTCCGGGGCACCATGGGCCACCAGGGTCTCCAGAATAAAGCGGTGGCGGATGTCCTTGGTTCCGGTATTCAGCTTGCCGTCAGAAAAGGCCCCGGCACCGCCCTCACCGAACTGAACGTTGCTGGCGGGATCCAGCGCTCCTGTGGCCCAGAAGCGGTCCACGTCGGCCTTCCGCCGCTCCACGGGGCGGCCCCGCTCCAGCAGGATGGGCCGCAGGCCTGCCCGGGCCAGCACCAGGGCGGCGAACAGTCCTCCGGGGCCGGCACCTACCACCACCGGCGGAACGGCCGGGGCGGGCAGAGGAGAGGGCAGCAGATAGCCGGGGCTTCGCTCGATGCGGGAGACTTTTTTGTGGCAGCGTTTCAAAACGCTCAGCTCGTCCTTGACAGAAGCCTCCACGGTGTATACCATGGACACGCCCTCCCGGGCGTCCACGCTGCGGCGCAGGACCCGCAGGGACAGCAGGTCCTTTTCCCGGACTTTCAGAATGCGGGCCGTCTCCGCGGACAGGACGCCCATGTCGGCACCGGGGGACAGCTTGATGTTTTCGACTTTCAGCACGGCAGTATCTCCTTTTTGCAATCACGGCGCTATTTTACCACAGATTTGGAGAGGCGAAAATAGGAAGCGTTCACAATTGTTTAAAACTTCTTTCAGACTTTTTTAAGTTACCGCCCTTATACTGCAGACAAAGGTTCAGGAAGAGATTAGAATTCAAAGATCGTACAAATCAGCTTCATAATTTTGTCATAATCAATTGTTAGTATGTATACACTGAAGGAGGAACCCTGTATGTATCAGGATGAAAACAATCTGTATCATTACAGTTACAGCAGTGATGACCAGCCGGGTCAGAGCTTTGAACCCAGCGGATATCAGTCCGGGCCGCAGCAGCCCGTACAGGAGATGAAGCCTGTGAAGAAAAACCGGATGGGCCTGAAAATTACGGCCCTGGCTCTGGTGTGCGCCCTGCTGGGCGGCGCCGTGGGCGGCGGAGCCGTCTGGGCTCTGGGCGGCGGTCTCGGCAAGAATGAGACCTCCATCAATGTCAGCAGCCGTCCCGCCACTCAGGTGGCCATCCAGCAGGTGGACGGCAAAACGGCCATGAGCGACGCGGAGGTTTACGCTGCCAATGTGAACAGCGTGGTGTCCATCAATACCACCGGCACCTCCGGTACCAACTTCTTCGGACAGCCCGTGCAGACGGCCTCCGCCGGTTCCGGCTTCGTCCTCACCAAGGATGGCTATATCGTCACCAACTACCATGTGGTGAAGGACGCGGACACGGTGAAGGTCACCATGTACAACGGCGACGAGTATGAAGCCAAGTACGTGGGCGGCGATGAGGACTACGATATCGCCGTCATCAAGGTGGAGGCCGCGGACCTCCAGCCCGTCACCCTGGGCGACAGTGAGAAGCTGAACGTGGGCGACCACGTGCTGGCGGTGGGCAACCCCCTGGGTGAGCTGACCTTCTCCATGAGCGGCGGCATGGTCTCCAGCGTGAACCGGGCCATCAACGTCTCCGGCACGCCCTTCAATATGATCCAGACCGACGCCTCCATCAATCCCGGCAACTCCGGCGGCCCCATGTTCAACCAGTACGGCGAGGCGGTGGGCATCGTGTCCGCCAAGTACTCCAGCACCGGCAATGAATCCGTGGAGGGTCTGGGCTTCGCCATCCCCATCAACGATGTCATCGCCATGATTCAGGACATCATGACCAACGGCTATATTACCAACAAGCCCTACCTGGGTATCACCGGCGGCTCCATGACGGAGCAGATGGCCGCCCAGTACCGCTATGATATTACCAGCGGCGTGTTCGTATACTCCGTGGAGGAGGGCAGTGCGGCGGACAAGGCGGGATTGAAGATGGGCGATGTGATCACTAAGGTGGATGACAACGACATCAAGACCATGGAGGACCTGACGGCGGTGAAGAAGAAGTACGCTGCCGGCGATACCTCTACCCTGACCGTCTACCGGGAGAAGCAGACCATCACCGTGGAGCTGACCTGGGACGCGGTCCCCGCCGACCAGCAGACCAGCCAGACGGAGCAGGAGCAGAGCCAAAATCAGAACCAGAATAACAACAGCCAGTACGGTAACGGTTACTACTCCAACCCCTTTGATATCTTCAACTACTTCTTCCGCTAATGGGAACACCTTTCCGGACCCGATGACGGTCCCGCGGCAGCAGCTGCGGCAAGGCAGACGGCCGTCTTTGCGGCGGGACCGGGAGGTTTTAGATAGAGAGAAGCAGACACCAATGAGAAAAACACCCACCGCCCAAATGGGCGGTGGGTGTTCAGCTTGTCAAAGAACCTCGCCGGTGGCGAGGTTCTTCTGGTATAATAGGA
>CAMFAL010000022.1 GCA_945948185.1 uncultured Clostridia bacterium
GCTAAAACACCAGTTCTCGCTTTTTGAGAACTGGTGTTCTTTGACAGTCTGAAATAGGGGGCGGAAATTCCGCCCCCTATTTGCTTTAGAAAGGAGTTCATATGGAAGTCCCTATTTGGGAAAAGAGCAACCTAACTCTCGAAGAGGCAGCTGCCTATTCTAATATCGGCATGCACAAGCTCCGCGAACTGACGAATGATGAGACATGCAAATTTGTTCTCTGGGTTGGTAACAAAAGACTAATCAAACGGCAAAAATTTGATGCATATATCGATTCATGTTACTCCATTTAGTGTTGGAAATTCGCGCATAGTATGATATACTGTTCCCGTCATACTAGGCGCTTTTCACGAAAGGAGGCACGTATGCCTGAAAAGCGCAAAGATAGCAAGGGGCGCGTCTTAAAAACCGGAGAAAGCCAACGGAAAGATATGACATATATGTTCCGGTATACAGACGCAAATAACAAGAAGCAGTGCGTTTATGCTCCGACGTTAGAAGCACTCCGTGAAAAGGAAAACAAAATCAGCATTGAATTGGCTCGAGGGGTAGCATCAACAAATGCAAAGATGACTGTTGCAGACCTCCTACAGATGGTTCTTAAGCTGAAAGGCAATGTGAGATATAAAACTAAAAGAGGTTATGAGAGCCATGTACGCATGCTTTCCAAAGAGGAATTCTCACAAATAAAAATATCGTCCATTAAGACATCAGACGCCAAGATGTTCATCTTACAAATGCAAAATGACGGCTATGGTTTCTGGACAATCGATGCAAGATTCACGTTGCTGAAGCAGGCGTTCAATATCGCAGTAGAAGACGATGTAATTTTCAAAAATCCTTTTAACTGGAAATTGTCAAGTGTCATCAATGTCAAAAAAGCTGAACGCGCAGCACTGACAAAAGAGGAGCAGGACAGCTTCTTGCAATTCATAACTAATAGCGGATGCTACTCAAAGTACCTAGATGAAATTCTCGTGTTGCTTGGAACTGGTGTTCGAATATCTGAATTTTGCGGATTAACAATGGATAACATCGATTTCAAAAACAGGCGCATACACATCGAAAAGCAGCTTGCAGTTCGAAAGGGGAGAACGTTGATATTCACGGAAACAAAATCATCTGCTGGCGAGCGGTACATCCCTATGAGTGATAGCGTATACGCAGCCTTAAAAAGGATGATGAAAAAGCGCGAATCGTTGACTATGCCATTTACAGTTGATGGACGAGATGATGTCTTGTGTCTACGCAAAGACGGTACTCCAAGGATTCCATCATGTTATCGTGACCATCTGCAAAATATCACAAATGCATTTAATCAAGCAACTGGACAATCAATCAAAGTCACTCCACACATCCTTCGGCATACGTTCTGCACAAACATGATGCGCGCTGGGGTTGATGTGAAAGCAATGCAATATCTGATGGGGCATACCTCTGCAGATATGACATTAAATGTCTATACACATGCGACATACAAGGATGCAGAAGCTGCTTTCACAGCTAAGTGCTCATCAATGTAACTTACACACAATTTACACACTTTCATTGAATTACTGTGAAGACTTGTGCAGATTTATGGCAATTTGCAAGATCGTGTGTAACGATTGGAAACCCGCAAACCATTGAAAACGCTAGGTTTTTGAGATATCTATCAATAAATTTAGCTCCCCCCTATGCAAACCCGGAAAAATACGCTACAATATAAACGTTAAAATCTGCAAAAACAACGGAGGTTTTTGAAATGGCAAAACCTGTTTATAAGCGCGTCCTGCTGAAGATCAGCGGTGAGGCCTTGGCCGGCGGAAAGGGAAGCGGCCTGGATTTTGAAATGATCGGCAGTGTCTGCGACGTCATCAAGGAGTGCCTGGACATGGGTGTCCAGGTGGGCTTGGTGGTAGGCGGCGGCAACTTCTGGCGCGGTGCCAAGAACAGCGGCGGCGGCAAGATGGAGCGCACCCGGGCCGACCACATCGGCATGCTGGCCACCGTCATGAACTGCCTGGCAGTGGCTGATGTGTGCGAGCAGAAGGACATCCCCGTCCGGGTTCAGACCGCCATCGAGATGCGGGCCATCGCCGAGCCCTACATCCGTGGCCGGGCGATCCGGCATCTGGAGGAGGGCCGCGTGGTGATCTTCGGCGCCGGCACCGGCAATCCCTTCTTCTCCACTGACACGGCGGCTGTTCTGCGGGCGGCGGAGATCAACGCCGACGTGATCCTGCTGGCCAAGAACGTGGACGGCGTGTACAATGCCGATCCCGCCAAGGACCCCAATGCCGTGAAGTATGATACCATCAGCTATGACAACGTGCTGGCCCAGCACCTGATGGTGATGGACACCACCGCCACGTCCCTTTCCATGGACAATCACATCCCCGTGCTGCTGTTCGCCCTGAAGGACCCCCGGAATATCATCCGGGCCCTGTGCGGCGAGAACGTGGGTACCATCGTCAAGGAATAACGGTGCTTGCGCCTATCCCATAACAATACGTGAAAGGAAGGAACACATGATGTTGAAGGACGAATACAAAGTTTACGAGGAGAAAATGAGAAAGAGCATTGACTCCGTGGCCGCGGACTTTGCTTCCGTGCGGGCGGGCCGCGCCAACGCCGGTGTGCTGGACCGCATTATGGTGGACTACTACGGCAGCCCCACCCCCATCCAGCAGATCGCCGCCATTTCCTCTCCCGATCCCCGGGCCCTGGTGATTTCCCCCTGGGACAGCAAGGCCTTGAAGAGCATTGAGAAGGCCATTCAGAATTCCGATCTGGGTATCAATCCCCAGAACGATGGACGCTGCATTCGCCTCACGTTCCCCCAGCTGACGGAGGAGCGCCGTAAGGAGCTGGTGAAGCAGATTCGTAAGTACGCTGAGGCCGGCAAGGTGGCCGTCCGCAACATCCGCCGGGACGCCATGGACAACTTCAAGAAGCAGGAGAAGAAGTCCGAGATCACCGAGGACGAGATGAAGCAGGTGGAGAAGGACCTGCAGAAGCTGACCGACGACAGCTGCAAGAAGCTGGACGAGCTGCTGGCCAAGAAGGAAAAGGAATTGATGGCGGTCTGATGGCAAACGTATTGAAAAACACCGATACGGCGGGGCGGATGGAACATCCGCCTCGCCATATTGCGATTATTATGGACGGCAACGGCCGCTGGGCCCAGAAGCGGGGGCTTCCCCGGACCGCCGGCCACAAGGCGGGTGCGGAGACCTTCCGCCGCATCGCCACCTATTGTAAGAACATTGGCGTCCAGTACCTGACGGTGTATGCGTTCTCCACGGAGAACTGGAAGCGCTCAGCCGACGAGGTGGGCGCCATCATGGGCTTGCTGAAAAAGTACCTGCTGGAAGCAGTCAGTACCATGGAAAAGGACCACATCCGGCTCCATTTCTTCGGAGACATGACGCCCATCGACCCGGAACTGCGGGCCCTGGCCCGGGAGACGGACGAGATCACGGAGCATCTCTCCAAGGATGATTTCCAGGCCAACGTGTGCCTGAACTACGGCGGCCGGGACGAGATCCTGCGGGCGGTGCGGCAGTTCGCCGCCGACTGCGCGGCGGGAGAGAAGAAGCCGGAGGAACTGGACGACGCCATGTTCTCCGGATACCTGGATTCCAAGGGCATCCCGGACCCGGAGCTGATCATCCGTCCCAGCGGAGAGCTGCGGCTGAGCAATTTCCTGCTGTGGCAGTGCGCTTATTCCGAGTTCTATTTTACCGATGTGCTGTGGCCGGACTTTGACGAGGCGGAGCTGGATAAAGCCATCGCCGCCTATCGGGGCCGGGACCGGCGGTTTGGAGGCGTGAAGAAATGAGTTCTTTACAGTCCCGTGTGCTGGTGGCCGTCATCGGCGTGCCGGTTCTGGTGTGGGCAGTTCTGTGGGCGCCGTCCATCGTGATGCTGATCGCGTTGTGCCTGCTGGCGGGTATCGGCGCGGGAGAATTGATGAAGTGCGTCGGCCTGGATAGAAAGAGTGCTTTGATGAGCTGGACGGTGATCGCGGCGGTTTTCTCCGTGGAGTGGTATTATGACCGCCCGGACTATGTGGCGATTTGGTGGATCATTTATGTGGTGGTGGCTTTTATCCACGCCATCGTAAAAGCGGGAGAACTCAAATTTGTCCAGATCACTGCCGGTATTTTCGCTGTGGTGGTTATTCCGTTTTCCTTTTCCGCTTTCCTCCGCATGGAAGCGTCCGGTATCCACCGGGCCTATCTGCTGCTGCCTTTCATCCTCAGCTTCGCCTGTGACACCTTCGCCTACTTCGCGGGCCGGGCCTTTGGCAAGCACAAACTGGCACCCAAGGTCAGCCCGAAAAAGACCATCGAGGGTTCCATTGGCGGCATGGCAGGCAACGTGGTGTGCGGCTTGATCTTCGCTTTCGTCATGGACCGCTGGTTCGGCGGCAGCATCGGCTACGGCGCAATGGCGATTCTGGCCCTGCTGTGCAGCATTGTGGCCCAGGTAGGCGACCTGAGCTTCTCCCTTATCAAGCGGGAGTTCGGTATCAAGGATTACGGACACCTGTTCCTGGAGCACGGCGGCGTGCTGGACCGCTTTGACAGCGTGCTGTTCGTGACTCCGGTTATTGAGATCATTCTGAACCTGGTGAAGTAATAGACTATGAGTAAGACGATTTCGATTTTGGGTTCCACCGGCTCCATCGGCCGCCAGACGTTGGACGTAGCGGAGCAGATGGGCCTGCGGGTGGCTGCCCTGACCGCCCATGGCAGTGTGGACCGCATGGAGGAGCAGGTGCGGCAGTTCAAGCCGCGCCTTGCCGTTATGACCGACGAGGCGGCGGCGAAGGACCTGGCCGTCCGCCTGGCGGACACGGAGACCCGTGTCCTGGGCGGCTTTGAGGCACTGATGGAGGCCGCCACGGTCCCGGAGGCCGACACCGTGGTCACCGCCGTGGTGGGCATGGTGGGGCTGAAGCCCACTCTGGCCGCCATTGGCGAGAAAAAGCGCATTGCCCTGGCCAACAAGGAGACTTTGGTTTGCGCCGGAGAATTGGTGATGGACGCGGCGGAGGCTGCCGGGGCGGAGATCGTGCCGGTGGATTCCGAGCATTCCGCCATTTTCCAGTGCGTCCAGGGCTGCGCTGACCGCCGGGAGATCAAGCGGCTGATTCTGACCTGCTCCGGCGGCCCCTTCTACGGCATGACTTATGACGAAGTGGGCAAAATGACAAAGGCGGATGCCCTGAAGCACCCCAATTGGAAGATGGGCCCCAAGATCACTGTGGACTGCGCTACCCTGATGAACAAGGGGCTGGAGGTCATTGAGGCCATGCGGCTCTACCGCCTGCCGCTTCGACAGGTGGATGTGGTCATCCACCGCCAGTCTATCGTTCACTCCCTGGTGGAGTACCACGACGGCGCGGTACTGGCCCAACTGGGGACCCCGGATATGCGGCTGCCCATCCGATACGCCATGACCTACCCGGAACGGGGGGGCAATCCCGCTGAGCCCCTGGACCTGCTGGCCTGCCCGCCTCTGACCTTCGCAGCCCCGGACCGGGAGGCGTTCCCCTGTCTGCGGCTTGCCGAGGAAGCGGCTACCGAGGGCGGTACCGCCTGCGCCATTCTGAACGGCGCCAACGAGGAGGCTGTCCGGTTGTTTCTGGAGGATCAGATCGGCTTCCACGACATTCCCCGCCTGGTGGCCCAGGCCCGTGCAGCTGTGCCTGTGGTGCAGGCTCCTACTCTGGAGGACATCCTGGAGGCGGACCGGGCGGCGCGGGAGAGCGTGCGCCACTAAGCATTTTTTAGGAGTTTTTGCATGGAGATCGTATATATCCTGGCGGCCATCCTGATTTTCGGTCTGCTGATCGCAGTCCATGAATTCGGCCATTTTATCACGGCGAAGCTCTGCGGCGTGAAGGTCAACGAATTCTCCATCGGCATGGGCCCCTTGATCTTACAGAAAGAGAAGGGGGAGACCGTCTATTCCCTGCGGCTGCTGCCCATTGGCGGCTACTGCGCCATGGAGGGGGAGGACGAGGACACCGGCGACAGCCGGTCCTTTGTCCGGCAGCCCCTGTGGAAGAAGTTCGTCATCCTGGTGGCGGGCACCGTGATGAATTTTCTGACGGGCCTGGTCATTGTGCTGGTGCTGTTTGCGGGCGCCGGCGGCTTTTACGTGGACCAACTGGCGGGCTTTGCCGAGGGCTTCCCTCTGGAAGGGGAGGATGGCCTGATGGTGGGGGATATCATCTACAAGGTGGACGGATACCGGACCTATCTCCGGGGCGACACCAGCATGTTCCTGAGCTATAACGATGGGCAAGGCGTTGATCTGGAGGTCATCCGGGACGGAGAACACATTGTTCTGAAGGATTTCCCCATGTACCGCCGGGATTATGACGGCAATGGCCAGGAGCGGTTCGGCATCAGCATCGGTGCGGCGGTAGTGCCCGGGAATTTCCTCACCCGCCTGCAATACAGCTGGTACCAGGCTTTGGACTATGTTCAGATGGTGTGGTTCAGCCTGGTGCAGCTGGTGACCGGAAATGTGGGCGTGCAGGAGCTGGGAGGCCCGGTGATGATCATGGATACCATCGCTGAAGTGGGCGCGGCTTCGGAGACTGCCGCTATGGCGGCGCAGAACATCGCCTCCATCGCGGCGCTGATTGCCGTGAACCTGGCGGTGATGAATCTGCTGCCCATTCCCGGACTGGACGGAGGCCGCATTTTGTTCCTGGCGGTGGATGCGGTGTCCTTGCTGCTGTTTAAGCGGAAGGTGCCGGAAAAGTATCAGGCCGCCATCAATATGGTGGGCATGCTGGCGCTGCTGGGCTTCATGCTCCTGATCACAGTAAAAGACGTATTCCAGGTATTCCAATAGGGAGGATGTTATGACAAAGCAATTGATGGTGGGGAATGTCCCCGTGGGCGGCGGCGCCCCGGTGTCCATCCAGTCCATGTGCAATACGAAGACTGACGATGTGGCGGCTACCGTGGCTCAGATCAAGGAACTGGAAGCCGCCGGATGCGAGATCATCCGGGTGGCCATTCCTGACCAGGCCGCAGCGGAGGCTGTCGACAAAATCAAGGAGCAGATCAATATTCCATTGATCGCCGACATCCATTTCAACTATAAATACGCCCTGGAGTGCGCGGAGAGAGGCATCGATGCCATCCGCATCAACCCCGGCAACATCGGTGCGGAGGAAAACGTGAAGGCCGTGGCGGACATATGCAACCGGAAGCACATTCCCATCCGCATCGGTGTTAACGGCGGTTCCCTGGAAAAGGAGCTGCGGGCAAAGTACGGCGGCGTCACCGCCGCGGCCCTGGTAGAGAGCGCTATGGGCCATGTGCGTCTGCTGAACAAGTTCGATTTCGACGACATTGCCATCTCCGTCAAGTGCTCTGATGTGCCTCTGACCATGAAGGCCTACACACTGCTGAGCCAGCAGACCGGCTACCCCCTGCACCTGGGTGTCACGGAGGCAGGTACGCCCTCTATGGGAATGGTGAAATCCGCCATGGGGATCGGCGGCCTGCTCTGCATGGGTATCGGCGACACCATCCGGGTGACGCTGACAGCAGACCCGGTAGAGGAAATCTACGCCGCCCAGAAGATCCTGAAGGCGGCGGGCCTGCGGAAGGAGGGCGTCAACCTCATCGCCTGCCCCACCTGCGGCCGCACCCGCATCGACCTCATCCCCATTGCGGAGGAAGTGGAGCGGCGGCTGGCAAACTGCCATAAAAACATCACCGTGGCGGTGATGGGCTGTGCCGTCAACGGCCCCGGCGAGGCCTCCGCGGCCGATATCGGCATTGCCGGCGGCAAGGGCGAGGGTCTGCTGTTCCGAAAAGGAGAAATCCTTTACAAGGTGCCACAGGAGCAGCTTGTGGACGCTTTGATGGCGGAGATCGAGAAACTGTAACGAAGAAGCTTCGCAGGGTGCGCCGGATGGCTGCACCCTGCGTCCTGTACAAAACCAAGCAAAGCGGAGAGAGGAAAGCATGTCCAGAGACATTCCCTTTTTTGAAATGTTCACAGAGCTGCAGCTCTCCGGAGAGCTGCGGCTGAAGCTGGCGGGTGCGGTCCTGACGGGGGCCTGTATCGACCAGTCCAACATGTCCATGACACTGTGGCTTACGGTGAAGAGCCAGCTGTCGGAGGAGGACCTTCAGGGCATCCGGGAGTGCCTGATGCGGGTCTACGGCTTTTCCAGCGTGGACATCCAGGTGACCTGCAAGGCACCGGAGGCGCCCCGCCCTGTTCCCCAGGCGGCTCCCGCGTCCGGCGGAGGCAAGCCGGTGGTGGGCAAGGTCCTGATGGGAAACCCCATCAAGAACAAGCCCATTCCCATGAAGATGCTGGACCTGAAGCTGGGCAACGTCACGGTCAGCGGTAAGGTCTTCGCCTTCGAGTGCAAGGAGACCCGCCGCCCCGGCATGTGGCGGCTCACCATCGACATGACGGACTACACCAACTCCGTCACCGTGCAGAAGAACCTGACCGTCAAGGAGGCCCAGCAGCTGGAGAGCGCCGTGAAGCCCGGTATGTGGCTGTGCGTCCAGGGCAAGATGGAACCTACCTGGGACGGCAAGGACATCCAGCTGAATCCCTATCACATCAACGTGACAGAGCACGAGGAGCGGAAAGACAACGCCCCGGTAAAGCGGGTGGAGCTGCATTTACATACGAAAATGAGCAACACGGACGCCCTGACCGACACCAAGGAGGTCATCCAGGAGGCTATCCGCTGGGGACATCCCGCCATCGCCATCACGGACCACGGCTGTGCCCAGTCCTTTCCGGACGCCTGGCACGCCGCGGGAGATAAGATCAAGGTCCTTTACGGTGTGGAGGGCTATTTCGTCAACAACCTGGATGACCGGGTGGTGGTTCACGGCAGACAGGACCAGTCTTTGGACGACGAGTTCGTCTGCTTTGACATCGAGACCACCGGCCTGAAGGTGGACCGGGAGGCTATCACGGAGATCGGTGCCGTGGTGGTGAAGGACGGCGAGATCATGGAACGGTTCCAGACCTTTGTGAACCCCAACCGCCGCCTGACCCCGGAGATTATCGGTCTCACCGGTATCACCGACAGTATGCTGAAGGACGCCCCCCAGCTGAAGGAGGCCCTGACAGACTTTTTAAAGTTTGTCAACGGCCGTCCTCTGGCGGCTCACAACGCGGAGTTCGATATCGGCTTCATCCGGGCGGGCTGCAAAAAGGTGGGGCTTCCTTTCGAGCCTACTTATGTGGATTCTCTGATCCTGGCCCAGAACCTGCTGCCGGACCTGGGCAAATACAAGCTGGACATCGTGGCGGAGCACCTGGACCTGCCCGCCTTCAACCACCACCGGGCCAGCGACGACGCGGCTACGGTGGGCTACATGCTGATCCCCTTCTGGAAGATGCTCCACGACCGGGGCATCCACACCCTCCAGGCCGTCAACAAGGAGATGGAGAAGCTGCGGCCCCTGGGCAGCAAGACCAACCGGTTCCCCAAGCACATCATCCTGCTGGCAAGGAACAAGGTGGGCTTGAAAAATCTCTATCAGATGATCTCGGCCTCCAACCTGAAATACTTCAAGCGGGTGGCCACCATCCCCAAGAGCTTGCTGAACGAGCACCGGGAGGGCATCATCGTGGGCTCCGCCTGCGAGGCGGGTGAGCTGTTCCAGGCGGTGGCAGCCCACAAGGATTGGGACGAGCTGAAGCGTATCGCCGACTATTACGATTTCCTGGAGATTCAGCCCCTGTGCAACAACCAATTCATGCTCCGCAAGGGAGAGGTACAGTCGGAGGAGGACCTGCGGGAATTCAACCGCACCATCGTCCGCCTGGGCGAGGAGCTGGGCAAGCCCGTCTGCGCCACCGGCGACGTCCACTTCCGGGAACCGGAGGACGAGATTTACCGCCACATCCTGCTGGCCTCCAAGAAGTTTGCCGACGCCAATGAGCCCCTGCCCATTTACTTCAAGACCACCGAGGAGATGCTGGAGGAATTCAGCTATCTGGGGGAGGAGAAGGCCTACGAGGTGGTGGTGGAGAACACCCGGCTGGTGGCCGATCAGATCGAGACCTTTGAGCTGCTGCCCAGCGAGCTGTTCCCGCCCCGGCTGGAGAATTCCGAGGAGGACCTGAACCGCCTGGTGTGGGAGAAGGTCCACCGTCTCTACGGCGAGGACCCGCCACAGCTGATCGTGGACCGTCTGAATGTGGAGTTGGGCGGCATTTTGGGTAAGTACGACGTGGTGTACATGTCCGCCCAGAAACTGGTGCAGCGGAGCCTGGAGAACGGTTACCTGGTTGGTTCCCGTGGTTCCGTTGGTTCGTCCCTCGTTGCCTACATGTCCGGCATCACGGAGGTAAACTCCTTGCCGCCCCATTACCGCTGCCCCAACTGCAAGCACAACGAATTCATTCTGGACGGCTCCTACGGCTGTGGCGCCGACATGCCGGACAAGGTGTGTCCCGTCTGCGGCACCAAGTATGTGAAGGATGGCTTCGACATTCCCTTTGAGACCTTCCTGGGCTTCGGCGGCGGCAAGGTGCCCGATATCGACCTGAACTTTTCCGGCGAATACCAAGCCCGGGCCCACCGTCACGCCATCGAGATGTTCGGCGAGACCCAGGTGTTCCGCGCCGGTACCATCGGTACCCTGGCGGACAAGACCGCCTTCGGTTTCGTGCTGAAATATCTGGAGGAGAACGGCATGGAGGCCTGCGCCGCGGAGAAGAAGCGGCTGGCCATGGGCTGTGTGGGCGCCCGCCGCACCACCGGCCAGCACCCCGGAGGCCTGGTAGTGGTCCCCGACGACAAGGACGTGGAGGATTTCTGTCCGGTCCAGCACCCCGCGGACGACAGTGACTCTGACACCATCACCACCCACTTTGAATACCACTCCATGGAGGCCAACCTGCTGAAGCTGGACATGCTGGGACACGATGACCCCACCATGGTTCGCATGATGCAGGACCTGACCGGCGTGGACCCCCACGATATTCCCCTGGATGATCCGGACACCATGTCCATCTTCACCTCCAGCAAGGTGCTGGGGTATGAGAACGACGAAATCCTTGGCCCCACCGGCGCTGTGGCTATTCCGGAGTTCAACACCCGCTTCACCCGCCAGATGCTGATCGACACCCAGCCCAAGGATTTTAATACCCTCGTTCGTTTGTCCGGCTTCTCTCACGGTACCGACGTGTGGATCGGAAATGCCCGGGACCTGATCGTCAGCGGCACCGCCAGCGTTCTGGAGACCGTGGGCTGCCGCGATGACATCATGCTGTACCTGATCTCCAAGGGTCTGGACCCCAAGATGAGCTTCAAGATCATGGAGAAGGTCCGAAAGGGCAAGGTCAAGAAGGGCGGCTTCGATGAGGGCTGGGTGGAGGCCATGCGGGGCCATGAGGTACCGGAATGGTACATCGAGTCCCTGGCCAAGATTGGCTACCTGTTCCCCAAAGCCCACGCGGTGGCCTACGTCATGATGGCTTTCCGCATAGCCTGGTACAAGGTCCATGAGCCCCTGGCCTTCTACGCCACCTATTTCTCCGTCCGGGCCAAGGCCTTTGACGCGGAGTTCTGCTGCGCGGGCAAAGAGGCCGTCAAGCGGAAGATCCGGGAGATCGAGAACAACAAGGATGCCACCGCCGTGGAAAAGGATATGCTGACCACCCTGGAGGTCTGCTACGAGTTCTATCTCCGGGGCTTCCACTTCGATACCATCAGCATCTATGAGTCCGACGCCATCAAGTTCAAGGTGACGGAGAACGGCCTGCTGCCGCCCTTCACCACGGTCCACGGCCTGGGTGAATCCGCCGCCATCGACACCGTGGAGAAGCGAAAGGGAAAGCAGTTCATCTCCATCGAGGAATTTTCCATGTGCTGCAATAAACTGTCCAAGACCCATATTGAGCAGCTGAAAGCTCTGGGCGCTTTTGCAGGCATGGCGGAGACCAGCCAGATGACATTATTCTAATATTTCGATATTGTGATATTTGCAACTGACTGTTTTGCGCTGTTTTGGGTATGATTGCATCAAAAAGAAATACATAACACATGTAAACATCTAGGAAAGGAAGGAAAACACAATGCTGAATGCCAAAGTCAAGGAGCTGCTGAACCAGCAGGTCAACAAGGAGTTCTATTCCGCTTATCTGTACCTGGACTTCTCCAACTACTACGAGGCCCGTGGCCTGAACGGATTCGCCAACTGGTACAAGATCCAGGCCCAGGAGGAGCGGGACCACGCCCTGCTGTTCTATCAGTACCTGCACAACAACAACGAGACCGTGACCCTGGAGGCCATTGACAAGCCTGACAAGGTGTTCACCTGCGATATGGACCCCCTGAAGGCCGGCCTGGGGCATGAGGAGTATGTGACCAGCCTCATCAACGACATCTATGCCGCCGCCTACGAGGTGAAGGACTTCCGCACCATGCAGTTCCTGGACTGGTTCGTGAAGGAGCAGGGCGAGGAGGAGACCAACGCCAACGACCTGATTTCCAAGATGGAGCTGTTCGGCTCCGATCCCAAGAGCCTGTACATGCTCAACAGCGAGCTGGCCGCCCGGGTGTACAGCGCCCCCTCCCTGGTTCTGTAAGAGCGATAAAAAAGTACCGTGTCGAACCGACACGGTACTTTTTTATTTGCCCCAAAACGGAAAAACTGCGAATATGTGAAGGAAGAGTGTGCGCGGGAAACCCAGGAAGGGTGTCCCGCGCCATTCCAATCATAAGTTTTCAGAACTTTTTAAAGTTCAGAAAACTTGCACAGCCTGTTGAAAAGCTTTTTCAACAGGCTGTGTACCGTGTCGAACCGACACGGTACTTTTTTCATGCGGTATGGGGTGCGTGACCCGTTTCTTCCTCACCACGGAACAGCAGGCTGATGCACCACAGGCCAGCCAGGCCCACCAGGGTGAAAATGATACGGGCGAGGATGGACAGCTGACCGCCGCAGAAGAATGCCACCAGGTCGAAGCCGAACAGGCCGATGCTGCCCCAGTTCAGGGCGCCGATGATGACCAGGATCAATGCGATCTTGTCAAGGATCATGGTTAGACCTCCGTTCTGATCAAGGTTTCGGAGGTAGAATGCCCATATGATACAAGGATTATGCAAAAAAGCAGGGGCATCCTTACGGAAAATGGATTGAAAGGACCCGGCGTCTATTGTATAATAAATGCGATAATGATGCGCAGCTGCGCAAATCTCAGTAATAAGGGGAGATACCATGAATATCGTATGTTTGGATATGGAGGGCGTCCTGGTGCCGGAGATCTGGATCGCGTTCGCGGAGGCCAGCGGCATTCCGGAGCTGAAGCGGACTACCCGGGATGAGCCGGATTACAACAAGCTGATGAACTGGCGCCTTGGCATCCTGAAGGAGCACGGCCTGGGCCTGAAGGAGATCCAGGCCACCATCGCCAAGATCAATCCGCTGCCCGGTGCCAGGGAATTTCTGGACGAGCTGCGGTCTGTCACTCAGGTCATCATCCTCAGCGATACCTTTGAGGAGTTCGCAAAGCCCTTGATGGAGAAGCTGGGCTGGCCCACCATTTTCTGCAACTCTCTGGAGGTGGCCAAAAGCGGCGAGATCACTGGCTTCAAAATGCGCTGTGCCCAGTCCAAGCTGACCACGGTGAAGGCCCTCCAGTCCATCGGCTATGAGACCATTGCCAGCGGCGACAGCTACAATGATCTGGGCATGATCCAGGCTAGCAAGGCGGGCTTCCTCTTCAAGAGCACGGAGAAGATCAAGGCCGACCATCCGGAGCTGCCCGCCTACGAGGAGTTCGGCGACCTGCTGGCTGCCATCAAGGCGGCGCTGTAAAAGCATACCATTTAATTTCAATTAAGAAAGGGAGATGCCGTATGAACGAGAAATTCAACAAGCTGGGCTTTTATCCCGCTGACATCCTGCTGCCAAAGGATGCGGACATGACCAAGTGGGCCGTGGTGGCCTGCGACCAGTTCACCTCTCAGCTGGAGTACTGGCAGGCGGTGGAGGAGACGGTCCAGGACGCTCCCTCCACCCTGCGGCTGATCCTGCCGGAGGCCAAGCTGAATGGCCCCGATGTGGACAGCGATATCGCCGCCATCAACACGGCTATGAAGCAGTATCTGGACAACGGCGTATTCAAGGCCCTGCCTGGCTCCCTCATCTACATCGAGCGCACCCAGTCTGACGGCAAAGTCCGCCACGGCCTCATCGGCATGGTGGACCTGGACCAGTATGATTTCACCCCCGGCTCCGGCGCTCTGATCCGGGCCACCGAGGGCACTGTTCTCTCCCGCATTCCGCCCCGGGTGAAGGTGCGGCAGGACGCTCCCATCGAGCTGCCTCACGTCATGCTGCTGATCGACGACCCGGACAAGACGGTCATTGAGCCTCTCACCGCCGTCAGCGGCGAGATGGAGAAGCTGTACGGCTTTGACCTGCAGCAGGGCGGCGGCCACCTGACAGGCTGGAAGCTGACCGATGGCCAGATGGAAGGCGTGGCGGAGGCTCTGACGGGCCTGTGCGCCGATTCTGAGATGCAGAAGAAGTACGGCATGAGCGGCGTGGCTCCTCTGCTGTTCGCGGTGGGCGACGGCAACCACTCCCTGGCCACCGCCAAGCAGTGCTACGAGAACCTGAAGAAGGTTACCCCCGAAAGTGAGTGGGCCAATCTGCCCGCCCGGTACGCCCTGGTGGAGGTCGTGAACAACCACGACGATGCCCTGGGCTTTGAGCCCATCCACCGTGTCCTGTTCGATGTGGACCATGAGGACTTCATGGCTGCTTTCAAGGCTGCCTATCCCAATGCCCATGAGGGCAAGGGCGAGGGCCATGTCATCGAGGTGGTGTGGGAAGGTCATGATGACTTTATCACCGTTCCCGACCCCAAGGTCCAGCTGGCGGTGGGCACCCTCCAGGGCGTCATCGACGAGTACCTGAAATCCCACGGCGGCGAGGTGGACTACATCCACGGTGACGAGGTGACCAGGGAACTGGGCAGCAAGCCCGGCAACATGGGCTTCCTGCTGCCCGCCATGGGCAAGGAGCAGCTCTTCAAGACCGTCATGGCCGACGGCGTGCTGCCCCGCAAGACCTTCTCCATGGGCCACGCCCAGGATAAGCGCTACTACGTGGAGGCCCGGAAGATCAAGTGAGATCCACAGGTGAGGCGGTATGAAAAGAAAAGGCATCTGTCTTCGCATCTGCGCAGCTTTTCTGCTCCTGCTGGTTAGCTTTAACCTCTATTACCATATTCGGCTGAATGGCTGCAAAGAGGTAAACTATGGCTGACGTCAAGGGAACAGCCCGCCCGGATGGCGTCACGGTTACAATAGTCAATGATACGACGTGGGAGTTTATGAGCAGTACCTATCCCTACTGTCTGCAGGTAAAGCATCTGGGGCTCTGGTTTCCACTCTGGCGTGATTTCACCGCCGGGTATAAGGGAGAAGCCTTTTGCTATGAGCTGAAAAGCGCTCAGAATATCGAACTGCGTTGGAAAGGCGATTACGGAACCAGAGGCCCCGGCCAATATCGTGTGTTGATGCAGCTTAAAACGCCACAGTCAGATGCTCCACGCAAAAGCATCCTGCTGTCTGCTGAATTTGCCATCCAATGATGCTTTTTTAAAAGAAACACTGGTCCCGCCTGCTGGTTCAAAGCAGGCGGGACGTTCCTCTTTACGGTTGAACGCGGGCATGCTATGATACTCACAAAACGACAAGTTTGGGGGAACGTTCCATGAAATGTCTGAATGCTCCGGCAAAAGTGAACCTGGCACTGGATATCCTGGGCACCCGGCCGGATGGCTACCACGATATGCGGATGGTGATGCAGACCATCTCGCTTTGTGATATCGTTACTGTTGAAGAAACGGCAGCGGGCTTTGAGCTGCACACGGATGGGGATTTTATCCCGGTGGGGAAGAAGACGTTGGAGCAGCGGGCGGCGGAGGCGTTTTTTGAAACGATTGGGCGGTCCATGCCGGGCCTGCGGATGACGCTGGAAAAGGTGACGCCCGCCTATGCGGGACTTGGCGGCGGCAGCGCCGATGTGGCAGCCCTGCTGCGCATCCTGCGGGATACCTACGCCCCGGACATGCCCACAGAAGAATTGGAGCGCGTCGGCTTTATCGTGGGCAGCGACATGCCCTTCTGCATCCATGGCGGCACCTGTCTGGCGGAGGGCAGGGGAGAGGCACTGACGGACCTGCAGCCGCTGCCGGACTGCTGGCTTGTGCTCTGTAAGCCGGACTTCGGCATCCCCACGCCAACGCTGTTCGCCAGGGTGGACGGAGGAGAATTGACACGCCGCCCGGATATCGGCGGCATGGCGGAAGCTCTCCGGGCCGGAGATCTGGAAGGCGTGGCAAAGCGCCTGGGCAACGTGTTCGAGGAGGTTCTGCCGGAGGAGTACCAGGAGGTGTTTACCATCAAGAACCGTCTTTTGGAACTGGGTGCCCTGAACGCCGCCATGAGCGGAAGCGGCCCCACGGTGTTCGGTATTTTCCGGAATGAGAAAACAGCCCGGCAGGCGGCGGAGGCTCTGAAAAGGACTTATGCCCAGACTTATCTGGCGGAACCGGTAAAAAAGTTCAATTTTTCGGAATAAAAACGTAAATATCTGTCCATGCTTTCCTGAAAGGCCGAGAGAGGCCTACATAGGAAAGGATGGAGACCTGCATGAAAACGACAGTTAAAGCCGGAAACCGGCTGAAAATATGGGAGATCGCCCTGCTACTGGGTGTGGCGCTGTGCCTGCTCTCGGGGGCCAAGGCCCTGCATACGCAGGATGAACTGGCCGACAAGGTGGTGCGGCTCCATGTGCTGGCAAATTCGGATTCGGAAGAAGATCAGGCCTTGAAGCTGCGGGTGCGGGACGCTGTGCTGGACCGGGCGGAGGACCTGTTGATTGGGGTATCCAACCGGGCGGAGGCCGAGGGAATGCTGCGGGGCCAGCTGCTGGAATTCGAGCGGCTGGCGGAAGCGGTGGTCCGGAAGGCCGGATATGACTATGAAGTCACCGCAGAACTGACGGACACTGAATTCCCCACCCGGGAGTACGAGGGCTTCACCTTGCCCGCCGGCGAGTATCTGGCCCTCCGCATTCTCATCGGCGAGGCGGCGGGCCGGAACTGGTGGTGCGTGGTGTTTCCGCCGTTGTGTACCGCCGCGTCGGCGGACGTACCCGTGTCAGTGCTGGCGGCGGGCTTCACGGAGGACGAGGTCCGGCTTATCACGGAGGAGGACCGGGGCTATGTGCTGAAGTTCAAGGCCGTGGAGTTTTGGGAGACCATGAGAGAAAAGTGGAATTAAGGGAGAGGGCAATATGGGATTGAAAGCAGGCGGTCCGCTGTTTGCGGTGCGGGATATGAAGGCGTCCCTGCGCTTTTATCAGGATGTTCTGGGGCTGGAGGTAGTCAACGACTTCGGCGCCAATGTGGTATTGACCGGCGGACTGTCCCTGCAGACCCTGGAGACTTGGGCGTCGTTCCTGGACAAGGCTCCAAACGATATCTGCTTCGGAGGAAACGACGCTGAGATGTACTATGTGGCTGACGACTTCGACGCCTTTCTGACGGACCTGAAGGCCCATCCGGAGGTGGAACTGGTGCACCCGGTCGTGGAGCACCGCTGGGGCCAGCGGGCCGTGCGGTTGTATGACCCGGACCGCCACATCATCGAGGTGGGAGAGAGCCTGGAAAAGGTCGCCAAGCGCTTCCGGGACGGCGGCCTGCATGAGGAGGGCGTGGCCCGGAGAATGGACATCAGCCTGGAATATGCCAGGAAATTACTGAAATGAGTTTCCCCACAGCATAATTGCGCGAAAAAGTGCCGGTATTCCTTCTCAGGAAGGGATACCGGCATTTTCTGCCATCTGCTACATGAACTTTTAGAGGTGCCGCTCTGTTCGCCGGGGTGACAAACCGATGAAACTGTGGTATAATCCTCACCGAATCGTGAAAAACCTGAGGGAGGACCCTATGGAAAACTATTTCGATATTACCATGACCGACGATCAGCTGCGGGCTGTCAGCTCCATCGGGCTGGCTCACGTGGGAGACGCGGTCTTTGAGATTCTGGTGCGCACTTGGCTGTGCGCCCACGGCAAGGCCACCGGAAAAGGTCTCCACCAGGCTACTATCCGGCTGGTGTGCGCCGAGAGCCAGTCGGAGAAGACCCGGCGTATCCTGCCGCTGCTGACAGAGGAGGAGCAGTCAGTCTTTAAGCGAGGCCGAAACGCCCAGGTCCACACTGTCCCCGTCCACGCCAGCCGTGCCCAGTACGGCGAGGCCACGGCCCTGGAGGCCCTGTTGGGCTGGCTGTGGCTGAAGGGCCGGAAAGACCGGGTCAACGAATTATTCTGCGCCATGATGGAGGAGGCGGTCTGATGCCATTGGATGCCATTTGTTTGCAGGCTGTGGTGGAGGAGCTGCGGCCCCAGCTGCTGAATCTGCGCATCGACAAGGTCCAGCAGCCAGCCCGGGACCAGGTGATCCTGCTGCTGCGGGGAAATAAGCGGCTGCTCCTGAACGCCGGGGCCAACGCTCCCCGCATCCAGCTGACGGAGGTGCCCCGGGACAACCCGGCGGAGCCGCCTATGTTCTGTATGCTGCTGCGGAAGCACCTTGTGGGTGCCCGGGTGGCGGACATTACCCAGCCGCCCCTGGAGCGGCTGGTTCGAATGGAGCTGGACATTACCGACGACTTCGGCCAACCGGGAAAGCGGACCTTGGTGCTGGAGGCCATGGGGCGCCGGTCCAACCTGATCCTGCTGGACGGGGAGGGCCGCGTCATCGACTGCATGCGTCGGGTGGACGCGGACATGTCCGCCGCCCGGCAGGTGCTGCCGGGGCTCTATTATGAGCCTCCCGCAGCTGTGGGCCGCCTGCCGGTGACGGAGGAGACGGAAGAGGGCTTCCGGGAAAAGATGGTCGCCGCCAACCCGGAGCGGCAGATCGACGCCTTTTTGCTGGACAACTACTTCGGCATTTCGCCCCTGATGGCCCGGGAGCTGGCCTTCCGGACGGTGGGGGAGACGGATAGCCGCCTCTTTGGCCTGGACCTGGTCGGAGAGGACCGGCTATGGGAGAAATTATATGAATTTATAAATGCTGTACAGGAAAAACGCTTTACTCCTATTTGCCTGAAAAAAGAGGGACGTCCCTTTGAATTTTCCTGCCTGCCCATCCGTCAGTACGGCGGCGCGGCGGAGCAGGAGACCTACGAGAGCTTCTCCGCCCTGCTGGACGCCTTTTACGAGGCCCGGGAGCGGCAGGAGCGGGTGCGGCAGCGGGGTGCGGACCTGATCCGTACGGCCACCACCGCCCGGGACCGCCTGCGGCGGAAGCTGGCCATGCAGGAGAAGGACTACGCCGCCACTCAAAACCGGAACGAGCTGCGGGTATGCGGCGACCTCATTACCTCCAACCTCTACCGCATGGAGCGGGGCCAGAGCAAGCTGGTCTGTGAGAATTTTTATGATGAGAACTGCGCGGATATTGCCATCCAGCTGGACCCGCTGCTGACGCCCCAGCAGAACGCCGCCAAATACTACAAGCGCTACACCAAGGCCAAGACCGCCGAACAGTACCTGCGGGAGCAAATGGAGATCGCCCGCCGGGACCTGGAGTATCTGGAGAGCGTGCTGGAGGAAATCCAGCATGCCGAGACGGAGCAGGACTTCATTGAGATCCGCAACGAGCTGCGGGATGCCGGATTCCTGCGGAAGCAGGGGAAGGGCAAAAAGGAGCCCAAGCGGACGGCGAAGCCCTGGGAGTTCCGCACTACCAGCGGTTTCCGGGTGCTGGTGGGCCGCAACAACCGCCAGAACGACCAGCTGACCTGCAAGGAGGCGGACCACCGGGACCTCTGGCTCCATACCCAGAAGATCCACGGCGCCCACGTGATCCTATGCACCGGAGGACAGTCCGTAGACGACGACACCATTGTGGAAGCCGCCAAGCTGGCCGCCTGGTACTCCCAGGCCCGGGAGAGCGGCAACGTGCCGGTGGATTACACCCAGGTGAAAAACGTGAAAAAGCCCGCCGGCGCCCGGCCGGGCATGGTGATCTACAACACCTGCCGGACAGTGAACGTGACGCCGGAGGAGGATCTGGTGAAGGCCCTGCGGGTGAAATAGAATCGTGAGGATGGCCCCCCCGGCAAAGCTTGCCGGAGGGGCCTCCTTTTTTTGCAGCATGAGAGAAAAAGCATGACAATTTCTTGCATTTTCCACTAAACGTGCTACAATGAAAAATTAGATTGGTAAGAAAATCACAAGCCGCCTTCACGGCGGCAAAAATCTACAAAAGAGGGTGACTCAGAGCAATGGAATGGACGATGACAGCCAACGCGCCCGGTCAGGTCTGTCTGATGCAGGGCAATGAAGCCATCGTGCGCGGCGCATTGGAGGCTGGGATCAACTTCGCGGCTTCTTATCCCGGTTCCCCGTCGTCTCAGGTGCTGGGCATGCTGGGCAAGGTCGCAAAGGAGCGGAATTTCTACGCGGAGTGGTCCACCAATGAGACCTGTGCCATGGAGGCCTGTATCGGCGCTTCTCTGGCCAACGCGCGGGCGCTCTGCATCGTGAAGCAGAACGGCCTGCTGTTTGCGGCGGACGCGATTCACTGCGGCGCGCAGCACGGTGTGAAGGGCGGCATGGTGATCGTCACCTCGGACGATCCCAGCGCCCACTCCAGCACCAACGAATTTGACTCCCGGTATCAGGCCATGTCCGCCAACATCCCCATGCTGGAACCCACCAGCATGCAGGAGACCAAGGACATGGTGCCCTATGCCTTCGAGCTGTCCGAGCGGACCCACCAGATGGTGATCATCCGCCTCACCACCCGCGTCTGCCACGGCCGCGGCAATGTGGTGCTGGGCGCGCTGCCGGAGAAGCCCCACCAGATGAAGCAGGTAGGGGAGTGGGACCGC
This sequence comes from uncultured Clostridia bacterium, assembly GCA_945948185.1. Taxonomy (GTDB): domain Bacteria; phylum Bacillota; class Clostridia; order Oscillospirales; family Oscillospiraceae; genus Oscillibacter. The sequence goes on from CAMFAL010000022.1 coordinate 20,933, forward strand.
ATGGTCTGCGTGTCCTATCTGCGCAGTGCCATGCTCCAGAAGATGGACATGCTGCGGCAGGAGTTTGAAAACTGCCCCTATAACCACTATGTAGGCCCCGATCATCCCAAGGAGCTGGTCGTGGCGGGCGGCACCGGCCGCCTGTACGGCCAGGAGGCCATCCGCCGCCTGGACGTGGGTGACCGGGTGGGCCTGCTGAGCCTGGGCACCATCTGGCCCCTGCCGGAGAAGACCATCCTGCGGCACCTGGAGGGCGTTGAGAAGGTGCTGACCCTGGAGGAAGTGGACCCCGTTCTGGAGCGCAACCTGCAGGCTATCGCCGGCAGCCACCAGATGAAGATTGTGTTCTCCGGCCGGGAGGACGGCGCCCTGCCCAAGATCGGCGAGCTGGACCCCGACAACGTGGCCCAGGCCATCTCTCTGCTGACCGGAGCCAAGCTGCCTGAGAAGAAGATCGCCTCTCAGGAGCCTCTGATTGAGCGGGAGCTGACCTTCTGCGCCGGCTGCCCCCACCGCGCCACCTTCCACATTCTGAAGAAGGTCCTGCGGCAGGAGAAGCACCCCGGCGCCGTCATCGGCGACATCGGCTGTTACATCATGTCCGGCCAGGCTGCCGGCCAGTATGCCTTCCAGGCCTGCAACTGCATGGGCTCCGGCATTAACCTGGCGGAGGCTCTGGGCCAGCTGACCCACTACGGCTTGGACCAGAAGGTGGTCACCGTCTGCGGCGACTCCACCTTCTTCCACACCATCCTGCCCGGTCTGGTAAACGCCACTTACCACAACGCCAACATGCTGCTCATGGTGCTGGACAACTCCGCCACCGCCATGACCGGCTTCCAGCCCCATCCTGCCACCGGCATCACCGCCATGGGCGACCAGGTCCCCGCCATGGATATCCAGAAGATCGTGGAGGGCATCGGCTGCAAGGCGGAGATCGCCGATCCCTTCGATGTGAAGGAAACGGAAAAGACCATCCGCCGTCTGCTGAACACGCCGGGCATGAACGTGCTGATCATGCGCCAGCCCTGTGCCACGCTGATGACCAAGAAGAAAAAACGCCCGGTGCGGGTGTACGTGGACCAGAACGTGTGCCTGGGCGACGGCTGCGGCTGCGACAAATACTGCAGCCGTGTCTGGGGCTGTCCCGGCAACACCTGGGACTTCAAGAACAACAAGGCTTACATCGACCCCGTGACCTGCGTGGGCTGCGGCGTCTGCGCCAAGCTGTGCCCCAGCGGCGCCATCAAGGTGGAAGGCGGTGAGGAAGCATGAAAAAGCTGAAATTCGATCCTCTGAATATCGTCATCTGCGGCATCGGAGGCCAGGGCAACGTGCTGGCTTCCGAGGTTGTGGGCAGCGCCATGACCGACCGGGGATACCGGGTGGCCATCGGTGAGACCTACGGCGCCTCCCAGCGCGGCGGCTCCGTCATGAGCCACGTCCGCGTGTCCGAGGACCAGGAGCTCAGTGTACTGATCCCCTCCGGCGAGGCCCACATGATCATTGGTTTCGAGCCCCTGGAGACCCTGCGCATGACCCGGAAGTACGCCGGTCCCAATACCACCATCGTCTACGATCCCCGTCCCGTGTATCCCCTGGGCGTGCTGCAGGGCATCCAGCAGTACCCTGACCAGGAGGCCCTGATGGCGGAGATCGAGTCGCTGTCCGCGGCGGCCTACCCTGTTCCCGCGGCCGACATCGCCATGGAAGTAGGCGATTCCCGCGCCGCCAATATCGCGCTGCTGGGCGCCTTTACCCAGTTGCCGGACGCACCGCTGAGCCGGGAGGACCTGGAAAAGATCCTGACGCAGCGCTTCAAGGGTGCCGTGCTGGAGCTGAACCAGAAGGCCTTTACCAAGGGCTGCGCGGCGGTCAACAAGAAGGAGGCTTGATGGTGATGATCACTGTAACGCTGCTCCATCCCACCATGGAGGACCGGAAGCTGACTCTGGAACTGCCCCGGGAGACCAAGTTCTCCCAGCTGACCGACATGCTGTATGAGCGGGATTTCGTTCAGCCCCAGAAGCCCGGCTACCGCTACCTGTATCAGGACCATCTCTGCGGCATGGCCCACGAGTTGGGAGATTACATCCCGGAGACCGCATCCGGCATCGAACTGAAGGTCTTTGACCTTCCGGTCATCATGGTGTGAGGAGGAAGAGACATGCTGAGTACGATTGCATTGGATACCCAGGTCATCAAGCCCGGCCTGTGCACCGGCTGCGGTGCCTGCCAGGGCATGTGCCCTTACTGGGATTCCGTGGAGGGACGGACCCTCTGCTACTTTGACTGCGAGCGGAAATCCGGCCGCTGCCAGAGCTTCTGCCCCCGGATGCCCATGGACCTGGACGCCCTGCGGAAGCAGTTCTTTCCTGAGGAAACCATCATTCCGGAGATCGGCCCCTTCCGCGGCCTGTACCTGACCCGGGCTGCTGATCCCGCCATTCGGGCTAACGCCCAGCACGGCGGCACCATGACCGCCCTGGTGGAGCTGGCCATTCAGGAGGGCTTCATCGATGCGGCGGTCATGACCCGCTCCCAGGGCGGTCTGGAGCCTGAGGGTGTCCTGGCCACCACGGCGGAGGAGGTCCGCACCTGCTCCGGCAGCAGCTTCCAGGTGCCGCCCACCCTGGCGGTGCTGAACAAGGCTCTGAAGGAGGACCGCTACCACAGCATCGGCGTGGTAGGCACCCCCTGCAAGACCCTGGCGGTCTATAAGATGAAGTCCAAGCCCCTGGCGGAGAACGACAACCACGCCGATAACATCGGCATGGTGTTCGGCCTCTTCTGCGGCTGGGGCTTGGATTGGGAGGGCATCCGGGACCTGACGGCCAAGCACGCCGACCCCGCGAAGGTGTCCCACATGGACATTCCCCCCAGCAAGTACCACTCCCTGGAGCTGCGGGAGAACGGCGAGACCGTGTCCGTGAATCTGGACGAGGTGACCCCGCTGGTGCGGTCCGGCTGCCATTATTGCACCGACATGACCGCTGAGTTTGCGGACCTGTCCGTGGGCGGCGCCCGAAGCGCTGACGGCTGGGACGTGGACAAGGGCTGGAACCAGGTGATTGTCCGCTCCGAGAAGGGCATGCAGCTGCTGGAGCTTGCCCGGGAGAAGGGCATCCTGGAGTTCAAGGACACCCCCGAGACTGGCCTGGGCAAGCTGAAGGGCGCCTCCATGGGCAAGAAGCGCACCGGCGTGAAGAACCTGCGCCAGCTCACTGGAAGTGAGGACGACTTGGGCTACCTGAATTCCAGCGCCGATCTGTTCAAGGACCTGTAAAATGGATAGAAAAATCCCGGAGTTCTTCGAAACTCCGGGATTTCAGACTGTCAAAGAACACCAGTTCTCAAAAAGCGAGAACTGGTGTTTTAGC
>CAMFAL010000023.1 GCA_945948185.1 uncultured Clostridia bacterium
GCACCTTGACAAAGAAAGCCCGTTGGGAGGCCAACGCCGCAGTATAAGGCAAACGGATACATTCCTGTTTGTGCCGAGCCATACGGCCGGTGCGCCATGACCTCGTTTCAAGTCCGCAGGACGGGACCACTGTAACGGGCGAGCGAACAGCACCGAACCGCAAAGCAAGCGTGGCGGCTTGCAGGCGATGACACATGGGCAGGGTCAAAGATACTCGCGCATTGAACGCCCACAAAGCATTGTGCGCCGCACCCATCAGCATGGGCCGGGGTTAGACTCCCGTGGAGCTGTGCCAGCAGCCGTCCGTTTTGCCTCTTTCATTGCTATCTTTATGCTTTATGAAAGGGGATTTTATCATGCAAGATAAAGCTACAAATCCCGGCAAGACCAGCAGGCCAGAGAAAAATCCTCTGGATGCAAAAACGACCTATCACATTGGCAATCGGTCGTTCGTTGTTGAGCCGGTTTTCAAAGAAGAAAGCCCGGATACCCTGGGCAGCGTTCTCCTTCGCCTGATGAAGTCCGAGAGTGAAAAGCTGTAAATAGCTTTCAAACCCGGCTGACAGAGGCAGCAAATGGCGGTATAATGTGTTCGTACAAGTATATTTGCTATTCGACTGCCTTGACGGAAGGAGGACTTATGAAACAGTCGAATAACAAAAAATCCCGTGACGTGACCGCCTTTCTCTATGAAAGACTTTCCCGTGACGATAATCTTGAAGGCGAAAGCTACAGCATCGGCAATCAAAAGAAGTTGCTTGCCAAAGTCGCAAAGGAAAAGGGCTACACAAATCTGGTCCATTTCCTGGATGACGGTATTTCCGGCGTGACGATGGATCGCCCCGGCTTCGTGGAAATGATCCGCCAGTTGGAACAGGGAAAAGCCGCCGCTGTCTTTGTCAAAGACCTCTCGCGCCTGGGGCGCAACTACATTGAGGTCGGACGTTTGACAGAGGAATTTTTCCCGGACCATGATATCCGTCTGGTGGCCGTTTCGGATAACATCGACACGGCAGAGGGCGAAAATGAGCTTGCTCCGATCCGCAACCTGTTCAACGAGTGGTACGCCCGCGATATCAGCAAAAAGCGGCGCATCAGCAATAAGATCAAGGGCAATGCCGGTGAGCCGATGGGCCAGCCGCCCTACGGTTACATCAAGGACCCGAACGATCCGAAGCATTGGATAGTGGATGACGAGGCAGCCCAGGTTGTGCGCCGCGTTTACAGCATGACTTTGGAGGGGTTCGGAACAGAGCAGATCGCCGCCCAGCTTGAAAAGGACGATGTCCTGACCCCGCGGGCCTACTGGCTCACGAAGGGCATCAAGCGCCCCGGCAAGGGCAAACAGCAGCCGCCTACCAAGTGGAACAGCTCTACCATCACCAAAATTCTCTCCCTGCAGGAATACTGCGGCGACATTCTCAATTTCAAAACTTATTCCAAGTCCTACAAGAATAAAAAGCGGATCGACAATGACCGTGAGAATTGGGTGGTGTTCCAGGACGTCCATGAGGCGATCATCGAGCGGGCTGTCTATGAGCAGGTGCAGCAGAAACGGGGCAAAATCCGTAAGCGCCGCACCAACAATGGAGAACACAATATGTTTTCCGGCCTGCTGGTCTGCGCCGATTGCGGCAGCAACCTTCACTTTCACTTCAATCAGGGCAATCCAGAGATCAAGTATTTCAACTGCTCCAACTATAAGGGCAACCGCGGCACCTGTACCTCTACCCATTATGTCCGCGTGGACTTTCTGGAGGAAGTGGTGCTGGGAGAGATACGGCGCTTAACGAAATTCGCCAGTCTCTATGAGGACGAGTTTGTAAAAGCGGTGATCGGTCATTCCCAGCAGGCGGAACAAACAGACCGCAAGCTAAAGGAAAAGGAGCTGAAAACACTCCTTGCCCGCGACGATGAACTGGACGGCCTGTTCGAGCGCATCTATGAGGACAATGTTTCCGGCAAGCTCAGCAACGACCGCTTTGCGAAGATGTCCCGCCGCTATGAGGACGAGCAGAAGGAACTGGCAGAGAAAATAAAAAAGCTCCGCTCCGAGATAGAGAAGCAGAGCAGCCGTTCCATGACAACGGATATGTTTATCGGTCTTGTCCGCAAGTACACCAGGGCGCGAAAACTGACGCCCCGGATGCTGAACGAACTGGTTGAGAAGATTGAAGTGTTCAATGCTGAGAAGATCGACGGCGTATGGGAGCAGCGGCTTCGCATCCACTATAACTGCGTCGGAACGATTGAGATTCCAACGGTACTGCCCCTGCCGATCCCGGAAGTGTCCGTAAATACAAGAAAAGGCGTAGTTGTCAACTACGCCCCCTGTGAACTCGCTGTATAAAAAGCGAGTGTTCTTACAGCCTTTCAAATGCTGTAAGAACACTCGCCATGGTTGCGGAGACAGGACTTGAACCTGCGACCTCCGGGTTATGAGCCCGACGAGCTACCAACTGCTCTACTCCGCGATATAAAATTTTGTGGTGCCGGTGACCGGACTCGAACCGGTACAGTATCGCTACCGGGAGATTTTAAGTCTCCTGTGTCTACCATTCCACCACACCGGCAGCTGTCGGCAATAGTTAGAATACCACAGATGTACTGCTCCTGTCAATACTGATATGAAAAAAATCAAAAAAACTATACGACCGTTTTCGATGCTGCATGGTTTCGCGCAACTTTTCATATATGGAAGCATATACTGAATGAAATACAATCGCAAAGGAGGAACCCTAAGTGAAACCCCAAATGCTTCATATTGGTGATGTCGACGACCTGATTTTCCAGGATGACTGGCTGATCAGCGACCGCTGACACTGGTGGACGCCGCGTTTCGCGGCGTCCTTTTGCGTCATGTTCCGCAGATGGTACCGCCGCCCACCACAGTATCTCCGTCATACAGCACCACCGCCTGGCCCGCAGTAATGGCCCGTTGCGGTTCTTCAAAAGTGACACGGATGTGACCGCCTGCCAGCGGTTCCGCCACAGCCGCGGCCTCCCGCTGGGTATAGCGGGTTTTGACAGTGATTGCCAAGGGCTCTGCCAGTTCCGGAATGGAAATCCAGTTCATCCGCTCCGCCGTCAGGGTGCGACTCCAGAGGGCGCTGTCCGGCCCCAGACGAATGGCATTGGCTGCCACGTCCTTCTCCAGCACGTAAAGGGGAGCCTCCGTGGACAGGCCCAGTCCCTTGTGCTGACCTTTGGTATAGCGGATGATGCCCTTGTGCAGGCCCAGGACCCGGCCCTCCTGGTCCAGAAAGGGGCCTGGCGCGGAGGGCTGTCCGGTGGTACGCTCAATGAAATCGGCGTATTTTCCGTCGGGCACGAAGCAGATATCCTGGCTGTCCCGCTTTTTGGCGTTGACCAGGCCGTGGGCCTCGGCAATCCGGCGGACCTCCGGCTTTTCCATGCTGCCCAGCGGAAACAGGGTATGGGCCAGTTCCTCCTGGGTCAGCATATACAGGAAATAGCTTTGATCCTTGCTGTGGTCCTTGCCGCGCTTCAGAAGGTACCGGCCGGAGACCTCGTCCCACTCCACACGGGCGTAGTGGCCGGTGGCCATATAATCACCGCCAAGGGTTCGGATACGATGCAGCAGCGCCCCAAACTTGACAGAGCGGTTGCACTCCGCGCAGGGATTTGGGGTACGGCCCTGCTGGTATTCCTCAATAAAGTTCCGAATGACCGTATCCCGGAAGGTCTGTGCGAAATCGAATACGTAAAAGGGAAAGCCCAGGCGGCGGGCTACCAGGGCGGCGTCCTCGGCGTCGGTCAGGGAGCAGCAGGTGCGGCTGAGGCTTTCGCCCAGGTCCTCGTTGTGGAACATCCGCAGATTCACACCGGAGAGCTGATATCCCGCCTGCTGCAGCAGTACCGCGGCCACAGAACTGTCCACACCGCCGCTCATGGCGACGAATACATGTCCAAATGACATATGCGTCCCTCCTTGGGGGTGGTATGAGTGATATTGTACCCCATTCCGGTGAAAAAGGAAACAAAAATTTCGCCGCGGGTCTCCCCGCGGCGAAGGATCAATCCTGATTGCGCAGTAAAAACGCTTTGGCCGGCAAAGCGTCCGCCAGGCCCAGCAGGGTCCGGTTGAAGCCGCCGCTGTAATCGAAGCGCACATCGGAAACGCTTGTGCCCAGCTGCCGGTCTGGTAGGGACAGGGTAAAGCGACTGCCCTTTCCCACCCGGGATTCGGCCATCAGGGTGCCGCCCTGACCGGCCGCCAAACGGCGGCACAGGGGAAGTCCCAAGCCAAGGCCGTGGGGAGGCGGGTCCATGCGGTCCGGATGAAGATACCGGTCAAAAAGGGTCTCCAGCCGGTCCTGTAAGATGCCGCAGCCGGTGTCCTCCACAGAGAGAAGCAGCTGCCCGGAGGCACGCCGCAGCTCCACCGTGATAGTGCCGCCGGCGGGTGTAAATTTAAAGGCATTGGACAGCAGGTGATTCAGGATTTGCTCCATGGCCTCCGGAGAGACGGCGCAGATATGCCGCTCCATGCTGCAGACGAAGCGCAGTTCCAGTTCCAGCATGGGCGCCAGAGAGGCAGCCCGTTCGCACAGTTCACCTACCAGTTCTGCCACATCCGTATCCCGCAGGGGGAGGGGGTCATCATGGGTGAGGTACGACGCCATGGAAAGACTGTTCACCAGCCGAAGGAGTTGATAATAGCTTTGGTCCAGCTGGGCAGCGCAGGCGTCCAGAGCAGGGTCCTGCTCCCGGGCAGAGGCCGGAGCAAGCTGCGCGGCAGCCAGATGGAAATTGCTCAAGGCACTTCGCATCTGAGCGGCGACATTGGGAAACAGGGCCGCCAGCTCATTTTGTTCGGAATCCATGAAATGCTCCTTTCCGGCGCCAGGGCGCTGTACATAGGATTTGCGCCGGCAGGGGCCTTCAACCCAGGAAAACCCTGCCTATGGCACCACTAGGATAACAAAAAAGCGGGACAAAAACAAGAATTTTGTCGGATTTTGTCGAATCATCTGGGCGGTCGGCGGGGGAGGGAAGGGACTGTACAAATACGCCAAGAAAAAATGAAAATATAATACGTAATTTTACGTAAATTGAAATTGAATTTTACGAAACGGATGTTATAATGAATATGCAATAAAAATTACTGCCGTGGGACCGGCAGAATCTAAAAAACAGGAAGGATCACAGGAACATGGCTATCAAAGTGGGCATCAACGGATTCGGCCGCATCGGGCGCGTGGCGCTGCGGATCATGATCGAGCGTGGCTGCAGCAGCTATCAGATTTGCGGCATCAACCTGCGGAACGCGGATTTGGACTATATGGTCTATCAGGTGAAGTATGACTCCGTGTTCCGGACCTTCCTGGGCAGCGTGGAGCACGATGACTGCCACCTCATCATCAATGGCAAGAAGATTCGGGTGTACAGTGAGAGTGATGCCGGCCAGATCCCCTGGGATGATTGCGGCGCGGAGTACATCATTGAATCCACCGGCGCCTTCAACACGACGGAGAAGGCCGCCGCCCACCTGAACCACGGAGCCAGGAAGGTCATCCTCTCCGCTCCATCCAAGGATTCCTGCACCCCTACCTTTGTCATGGGCGTGAACCACAAGAAGTACACAACGGACATGGATGTGGTGTCCAATGCCTCTTGCACCACCAACTGCTTGGCGCCCATGACCAAGGTCATTCATGATACCTTCGGCATCAAGCAGGCCCTGATGAGCACCATCCACGCCGCCACCGCCAAGCAGAAGGCAGTGGACGCCCGCGCCGGTCGGGACTGGCGCACGGGCCGCAGCGTCCTGGGCAACATCATTCCATCCACCACCGGCGCTGCCAAGGCGGTGGGGGAGGTCATCCCGGAGCTGAAGGGAAAAATGACCGGCATGAGCTTTCGGGTGCCCACCAACGATGTGTCTGTGGTGGACCTGACCGCCCGCCTCATCCAGCCCGCCAGCTATCACGACGTGTGCGTGGCCATGGAGAATGCCGCGCAGAACAGCATGAAGGGCATCATCACCTGTACCAGCGACCAGGTGGTCTCCTCTGATCTGACGGGCTTTTCTGAGACCTGCATCTTTGATGAGACCGCCGGCATCATGCTGGATGACAACTTCGTGAAGCTCATTGCCTGGTACGACAACGAGTGGGGCTATACCAACAAGCTGCTGGACCTGATGGCCCATATGTATGCGGTGGACCATCAAAATTGAAAGCTTTCAGCTGAATATGGAGCGCGGGGAATCCCCCGCGCTCCATGTATTCCAGAAAAAACGCCCGGCCTTTTCAGACCGGGCGCTTCCTTATTCCGCCGCTTTTTCCGAGGCGGCTTTTTTCCTGCGATAGTTTCTGCGGGGCCGGGAGGCCTTGGCGGGCTTTTCCGGCTCGGCGGGCGACTCCGGGACCTCAAACAGCGCCTTCAGATGGTTGTACAGCAGGTCGCCCCGGACGGCACCGTATTCCTGCTCCAGGGCGCTTTGCAGCTCCTGACGGCTGGCAGAGCGCAGCAGGAAGGGCAGAGGCAGGCAGGCCTCAATGGAGGGCCGCAAGTCCACCTCCCGGAAAGCGTCGGCATACCGGGCCCGCAGAGCGTCGATGGAGGCGGCATAGCCCTTGTCCTGGCTGATGACATAAGCGTAGTCCGTCTCGCCCCGGCCCACCAGAACTCCCAATTCCGTGATAATCTGGAAGTCAATGGAGTTCCGGCCGCCCCGGACGCTCTCGATATATTGCACGCTGGCCTGGGTCCCTGCGCAAAGCTTCTGGATTTTGCTGAGAGCCAGACCGGCCTTTTGGTAAAAGACCAGCACCGTGTCCTGCTGAGAGAGCATGTCGACGCCCTTCAAACCGGTGCTGATGTTGTTGTCTCCGTCTACTAAAAAAATCATATTCTGAAAGTCCTTTGTTGATCTTCCTCCTTGAAAGAGGCCAGAATAGTATAACAAATCCCGGCACAAAAGGCAAGTATTACAGAAAGAACGGCTGTTTTTCGCAAAAAAGGGAAGGCCCTAAGGCCTCCCCGGAGATGTATCTTACTCTTCCTCGTCGGTAACGATCAGGCCGTAGCCGCCGTTCTTGCGCTGATAGACGATGCACAGGCTGTCGTCCTCACTGCTGCGGAACACGAAGAAGTCGTGGTTCAGCAGGTTCATCTGCAGAATGGCCTCCTCGGGGCTCATGGGCTTCACGGAGAAGCGCTTGGTACGGACGATGTTGAACTCCTTTTCCTCGGCCACCTCGAAGTCGTCGGCGGGAGCGGGAGGCGGGAAGCCCTCGCTGCGCAGCCGCTTGGACAGGCGGGTCTTGTTCTTCAGGATCTGGCGCTCAATGTAGCCCACCGCGGCGTCAATGGCACCGCGCATATCTCCATCCGGCGCCTCGGTCTGGGCGCGCAGCAGCGTACCGCCGCCGCGGATGGTAATTTCCACCGTGCAAAGATGATCCTTCTCCACAGCAAAGGTGACTGCGGCGGTCGTGTCCTCCCGGAAATACTTGTCCAGCTTGGAGATCTTTTTCTCGGCATAGTCCTTGATGGAATCATTCAGGGAGACTTTCTTGCAGGCGTACGTATACTTCATAGAGATCGCTCCTTTCGTGTGGAAGAGAGGCGTGTCCTCTCTTTTGTACAATATAACACATATTTACGTTTTTGTATAGATGGTACCGCACAATTTTTACAAATTGTTCAGCGCTTCCACATTCCGACACGCTTCGGGCACCGGAAGTGCTATGATAATCCAGGAAGCTTTCCAATATCCCACCCGTTTGGGCCGCACGGTGTTCCGACGCCGCGCGGCTCTTTTTTATAAAAAAGGACCGCTCAAAGCGGTCCTTTTCGTTATCTTCTTCTGCGGCCGCCGCCCCGCTTGCCGTCGATGCTGCGGTTCAGATCGGCCATTTTCCCCTCGGAGGAGGAGAGAAACTGCTTCAGCTTGTCCTCAAAGGACTGGTCCCCGGAGGGGGCCTGCGCTGCCTGCTGGGGAGGACGGCTGAAGCTCCGGGGCTGCTGGGGCGCAGGCCGGGAAACCGGATGGCCCGTGGACCGGGGAGCGGGACGCTCCTGCGGCTGCGTTTTCTTAATGGAAAGATTGATCTTTCCGTTTTCCGTGGACAGAACCAGCACCTTGACGGTCTGGCCTTCCTGCAGAAAATCATGTACATCGTTGACGAATGTGTTGGCGATCTCAGAAATGTGCACCAATCCGGACTTACCGCCCTCCAGAGCGACAAAGGCACCGAATTTGGTGATGGTAGTCACCTTGCCTTCCAAAATGCTCCCGACCTGAAGCTCCATACCCAGTTTTGTTTCTCCTTCCGTTTGTTTCACCACAGACGGGGGCACCCCCACCGTCCGTCAATTGCCCGGCTCAAAGATATATTCTCCCGGTTTGACGTATCCCAACTCGTCCCGGGCGATCTCTTCAATCTTTTCCTCGGTGGGACCTTCGGCGATGTCAGCGGCCAGGGCGTCGTTTTCCTGCTGCTGAGCCGCCACCTCTGCGGCGTACCGGTCCTTTTCTTCCTGGGCGGTTTTCAGTTGGCCCCGGAGACCGTACAGCTGCCATCCGATGGCGGCCAGCAGTACCAGGATCACGACCTTGGTCAGAAAACCGCTCCGGGGACGCAGCTGCTTTTTTGCGCGCTGCTTATCTGCCATGATCCTCACCTCCGCGTGATACGCACATGCGCCCAGTTTTTCTTATTGTATAGCATTTTTTCGCAAAATAAAAGAGATTTTTTCCGCGATGGCCCATTTTTTTGCAAAAATTTTTAAGCCAGAGAGTGGGAAAAGACAACAAATATACCAAGAACGCCAGAGTATCCGCCCAAAAGTCCCAGATGGGGCGCAGCCATTGGGAAAAAGCGCAGAAGAACAGCACCACGCCGCCCACAGTGCCCAGCACCATGAAGCCCCGCAGTTCTCCACCGCCACGTTCCATGAGAAAGGAGAAAGCGGCGGCGCCTGCTGCCAGACAATAGGCCGCATCCAGCAGGGCGGTCAGCCTAGGCAGCCGCAGCCGGAATGGACGCAGCAGATCGTACAGCGAACCCAGGGCCAGGCCCAGCAGGATGGACTGGCCGAAGATCAGCAGCTGCTGAGAGATCTGGTTCCCCATGTTCAGCCAAACAGCCGGCTGAAAAAGCCGCCTTGGCTCCGGCCCTCGTCCTCGTAGGTCACGGAGTCGATGCGGCCGTCCACATGGAGCTCACCGCCGTCCAGGGACAGCTTGCCGATGTGCAGGTCCTCCCCAGTGACCACCAGAGTGCCCGCCGAGGTGGACATGACAATGCCGGTCTCGTCAAAGCGGTCCACGTCCTCCACGCCGGATACGGTCAGACGCTCCCGCCCCACCAGCTCCAGACGGTGCTCTGCGGCGGACACCATGTTGTTGCGATCGTTCATCATGTTCAGCCCTCCCCTGTCCATATCCTATGGGCAGGAGAGGGGAAATATGCCAGCGCTTACCGGCCGATCTCCCTGTACAGGGTGCAGGCGTCCGCCTGCTTGACTGTCTCCTGGACGGAGAGAACCTCCACGGTGACGGTGCGGGCACCGAAGCGCAGGGTGATCTGATCTCCCTCCTTCACGTCATAGGAGGCCCGGGCGGCCTTGCCGTTGACCAGCACCAGCCCATTGTCGCAGGCCTCGTTGGCCACCGTCCGCCGCTTAATGAGCCGGGAGACCTTCAGATATTTGTCCAAACGCATAAGAGCAACCTCCAAAATCAAAGGACCCCCGTCCCGGGCGGCCTGTGGCCGCCCCAGGAAGGGGGCTAGGGGGAACCTGCGGTTCCCCCAGTTCTTTCGCCAGCGGCGAAAGAAGAGAGTCTAATCATTTTCGGCAGGACAGAAGGTGAATTGCCGCAAAGCGGCAAGAGAAGCCGCCCTGGGGCGTGTGCCTGCCGAAAATTCCTTGCCCCCAGGCGCCTTGGGCGCCGACACCAGTCCGTAAACTGGTGGGGGAATCTAAAGGGGGGACGAAGTCCCCTCTTTACTTGCTGACAGCGTCCTTCAGAGCCTTGCCGGCCTTGAACACGGGCACCACGGAGGCGGGGATCTCGATGGACTCCTTGGTCTTGGGGTTGCGGCCGATACGGGCGGCGCGCTTCTTCACCTCGAAGGAGCCAAAGCCCACCAGCTGGACCTTCTCGCCCTCGGTCAGGGCGGCGGTGATAGCGTCCAGAGTGGCGGAAACAACAGCCTCAGCGTCCTTCTTGGAGACCTCGGCGGTAGCGGCAACAGCATTGATCAGTTCAGCTTTGTTCATTTGATTGTATCCTCCTGTAAAATTGTTTCAACAGCATTTATTTCTTAACGCGGATCGCGTGTTAAGACTCATGCTCCTTGGCGGCCCGCCAGAGAGCCAGCAGCTCCTCCTGGGAGTATTCCGCCAGAGACTTGTCCGCGGCTTCCTCCACCAGGCGGAAGCGGACATCAAATTTGTCGCAGGCACGATGGAGGGCATCCTCCGGGTCCACTTGGAAGGACTGGGCCACCTTGGCGGCCATGAAGAGGGTGTCGCCCACTTCCTCCCGAATGCCGTGAGGGGTATCCACAGACTTGCCGGCCTCCAGAGCGGCCCGCAGCTCTTGGACCTCTTCCTCCAGCTTTTCCAGCGCACCCATGGCTCCGTCCCAGTCAAAGCCCGCCTTGGCGGCCTTGCTCTGGGTCTTCTCCGCCCGCCACAGGGCGGGCAGGGTGTGGGGGATGGCCTCAATGGCGTCCGCCGTGGACCGCTGGTCCTTTTCCCGGCGTTTCAGGACCTCCCAGTTCACCAGGACCTGCTCACTGGTGTCCGCCTGCATGGTGCCGCCGAACACGTGGGGGTGGCGGTAGACCATTTTCTGAGCGATTTCGTTCACCACATCGTCCATGGTGAACCGCCCCAGCTCCTTTTCAATCTGAGCGTGGAAAACCACCTGCATCAAAACGTCCCCCAGCTCCTCGCGCATGGCGTGGGGATCATCCCGGTCCAGAGCGTCCAGGACCTCATAGGTCTCTTCCAGAAAATTTCTCCGGATGGACTGGTGAGTCTGCTCAGCGTCCCAGGGACAGCCTCCCGGAGCGCGCAGCAGGCGCATAATCTCCAGAAAATCCTCCCAGCCATACCGGGGCTTACATTGAAAATCTACCATAGATTAACCGCCTTTGCAAGGAATTTCAACGGTGAAAGCCTTGAAATCTCAAAGTTTTTCATTTTAAGTGCAGAAGTTTAATAAGCTTTTCCCCATGGGGGATGGAACGGACATCCTCCGCCCGCAGAATGCGAAGGGCAATGACCAGAACGGCGTAGACTGCCACGCCCGCCAGAATACCGCAGAAGGTGGAAGCAGCGTTGGCCAGGTAAGCGGAGTGCCCGGCCAGGGCCCGGGCCACAAAGCCGTGGACCGCCCAGGCGGCGGCGCCCATGAGAACGGACGCGACCACGGGCTTGAGGAAAATTTGGAGATATTTCGGCTTCTCCGGGGAGTATTTCCAAACGAAGAACAGGTTCAGACCCACGATGACCATGTAGCAGCACAGCGTAGAGATGGGAGCGCCGTGGATATTGATGTCGGAGTTGCCCACCAGGATGTAGTTCATCACGATCTTGGTGATGCCGCCGGCGATGACGGTGAAAATGGGCAGCTTTTCCTTGCCGTAGGTCTGCAGGATGGCGTTGGTCAGAATCATCAGGCAGATAAAGACCAGGGCAATGCCCAGAATCTGCAGATGGGGGCCTGCCGCCAGGGCGTCCTTCTGCTGGGTAGGCAGGAGCAGCCGCATGATGGGAGTGGACAGCACGGAGAGGCCCACGCCCGCCGGCAGGGCCAGGATGGCGATGAGCCGGAATGCGGAGGAGATGATGCTGTTGGCCTTGGCGGTGTCCTTCTGGGCCATGGCCGCCGCCGCGAAGGGGATGAGGCTCATGGTGACGGGATAGACGAAGGAGGCCACCATGTTGGGCATATCCATGGCCATGCGGTATTGGCCGTTCAGCAGGGCGGCCTCCGTCTCGCTCAGCAGGAGGGCATTCTGCAGTTGGCCCATGACAATCTTGGTGTCGATCAGGTTGATGATGCCCAGGGCGGAGTTGCCCAGGGTAATGGGAATGCCGATGGCCAGCACGCTCTTCATGATGGCACCGCTGGAATTCGGGGTGTCCAGCCCCTCCGTTTTGCTGCGGTGGGTCACCAGATAGACAATCAGGAAAGCCAGGGAGAGGATAGTGCCCACGGTGACGCCCAGAATGGCGCCCGCGGCTACGTATTCCACGCCGTCGCTTCCCGTCTGCGCCAGCTGCTGGGAGATGGACGGCTCCCGGCATTTCTGCAGGATGAACCAGGCCAGGGGCAGGCCGATGCAGACCTTGCACAGAGCCTCCAGCACCTGGGAGACAGCGGTGGGCTTCATGTTGCCTTGGCCCTGGGTGTAGCCCCGCATACAGGCAAGCAGACACACGCAGAATACCGCGGGGGCCAATGCCCGGATGGCCTGAGCGGCCATGGGGTTCTCCTCGAAGGCCGCCAGCTGCTCCGCACCGAAGAACATTAGCAGGGAGCCCGCCAGGCCCAGAATGAAGAACAGCCACACGGAGGTGCTGAAAATCTTCCTCTTCTGATTTTCCCGGCCTTGGGCATGGGCCTGGCTGGTGAGCTTGGAGATGGCCAGAGGCAGGCCCGCGGTGGAGAAGATCATCAGAAAGTTGTAAATCAGATAGGCGGTATCGAAGTAGGTCTTGCCCACGCTGCCCAGGATGTTGTTCAGCGGGAGCTTGTAGACCGCACCAATGAGCTTGACGATCACGACCGCCGCCGTCAGAATGGCAGCACCGCCCAGGAAGGACTGCTTTTTTTGTTTCGACATGAACAGATTACCTCGAAATCACAGAAAAATGCGCAAGGGGGTTCTCATTAATCTATGGCTGGCGGAAGACCTTTATACCTCTGCCAGGCACGCCTTTACCAGGGCGGTGAATTTGGGCCCTGCCGCCATGCCTGCCGCAATGACTTCGTCTCCGTCCAGAGGCTGGTCCAGCACACCGGCGGCCATGTTGGTGCAGAGAGTGAAGCCCAGAACTTTCATCCCGCAGTGGGCGGCCACGATAGCCTCCGGTACGGTGGACATGCCCACCGCGTCGGCACCCAGAATGCGGGCGGCCCGGACCTCCGCCGGAGTCTCGTACTGGGGGCCGGGGAAGTACATATATACACCCTCACGCAGGAGAATGTCAAGGTTTTCGGCGGCCTTTCGGGCTATCTCCCGCAGGGCGGGGGTGTATACCTGACTCATATCCGGGAAACGGGGACCGAATTCGGCAATGTTGGCGCCGCAAAGAGGGCTGACACCGAAGAGCTTGATGTGGTCGGTGATGAGCATGATGTCTCCGGCGGAAAAGCCAGTGTTCACCGCACCGGCGGCATTGGTGACAATCAGGGTCTCCGCTCCCAGCAGCCGCAGTACCCGGACGGGATAGCTGACGTCCGCGAAGGACCAGCCCTCATAGGTGTGGAGCCGCCCCTGCATGACGGCCACGTTCCGGCCTGCCAGCCGCCCAAAGACAAATTGACCCTTGTGGTCGGGAGCGGTGGAGTGTTTCATGTGGGGCACATCGCCGTAGGATACAACGATGGGGGCCTCCACCTCATCACCCAGGGCACCCAAGCCGGAGCCCAGGATCAGCAGAACATCGGGGCGGAAGCCGGCCAGCCGGACCCGCAGGGCATCAGCGCTTTCCTGATATTGATGATATGTGTACTGTTCCATCACAGCTTCCCTCCGCAGGCACCGCAGAAAGCGTCGCCTTCCTTCACAAAGGCCCCGCAAGTAGGGCAGGTGTGGGCCTCTTCCTCCTTGCGGATCTCGGCCTGCATCCGGGCAATCTCCGCCTTGAGACCGTCGATCTCCTGGAGCTTTACCAGCAGGACCTCGGACTCTGTGGGGGCGCCGGTGTGGGTGGCATACAGCAGTTCTCCAATCTGGGAGAAGCGGTCCTTCACATCCCCTTCCAGGGAGGCAATCCGTACCCGCAGCTTTGCCACGGACAGCAGTTCTCCGGCCTTTTTTCCCACGCCGAAGGCCACATCCGCGGCCACATCTCCCGCCTGCACAGCGGTGCGCTGAACAGATTCCAGTAACGTTGCCATTTTTTCGTTCATAAGCTCCTCCAATCTCCCTGCCGCATACAGCGGAGGGGGCAGAGGGGACGAAGTCCCCGTCTTTGTTTAATGATTGTCGTAAGTGGAACCGCCGATGAATTCGCGGGCCAGGGAATCCGGTGCCACATACTTGCTGTCCAGCGCTTCAATCTGGTCGAAGGCCTTCAGCATGTCATCCACCACCTCGTATTTTCCGGCGGGAACGACCTCCAGCAGAGGCACTACCATGGGCTTCAGCACGGCAAACTCAAAGGCAAGAGAGGAGTCGAACATCAGGTCGGCATTCTCCTTGTAGGGGGAGATGTACAGCTTTTCGCCCCGGCGCACGTTGGGCCACATCTTCAGGGTAAAGACCGCGTCACTGCCCCGGAACTGGTAATCCCGGACGATGCGGCGGCAAAGCCGCAGCCAGGCGTGGTCGAATACGGTGACGCCGTTCTCCTCGTCCCGCAGGTTGCTGCGGGCAGCAATATACAGCTTGAAGGCGCGGGGGTTCTTGCCCACGATAATGTCGTTCAGGGCGTGGATGCCTTCGAAGATGGCCAACTCATCGGGACCCAGGTGCATGGGCTGGGACATGATGTCGGAGCGCATCTGGCGGGCAAACTCGTACTTGGGCACGTGGATGGTCTCACCCCGGTCCAGCATGGCAAAATGCCGGTTCAGCAGGTCCACGTCCAGGCAGAAAGGAGACTCGTAGTCGATGGCACCCTCCCGGTTCCGGGGGGCTGTCTCGGGGTCCACGGTGTTGAAGTAGTTGTCCATGGAGACCGTGTGGGTCTCAATGCCTATCTTCTCCAGCTGCTCCTCAATCTTCAGGGCCGTGGTGGTCTTGCCGGAGCCGGAGGGGCCGGACAGCAGGATGATGTGGGACTCGCTGCGGTGGTCGGCGATCTTCTGGGCCGCGGTCTCCACCTTTTTGTGGAAGGCGGCGTCGCACTCATCCACGAAGGCCTGGGGGTCGCTGCGGATGGCTTCATTCAGCTGCTTCAGAGAGTATGCCATGAGAAACGCTCCTTTCAAAGATTCAGATTTTCATAGAACGCGGCGAAGGCCGCCTGATTTGCCAGACACTTTTCGGGCCGCTCCGTGTACTCCTTGGGGTATTTCAGGTTGAATACCCGTTCGATGTGGTTGGTCCCGGGCTCCACCATCTTGGTGGACCCGCCGGCGCCGAAGGACAAAATGGAGCACAGCTCCGACATGATGTCGATGTTGTACCAGCATTCCGCTCCGGGCTTGCTCCAGCCCACGTTCTCGAAGCTGCCGGACATATACTTCTGCCGGTACAGGTAGTAGGGGGCGTAGCCCGCCTGCCGCAGCACGGGGGCGGCGTAGTCCAGCATCTCGCTGACGGCCTCCGGGCCGGGGATGGTCAGGCCCTCCGTCAGAATGCGGCTGCCCTTTTTCAGTGCCAGGGTGTGGACGGTGACGTTGTCCGTGCCGAAGGACAGACAGCGGTCCAGGGACCGGCGGAAGCCTTCGGGGGTATCCTCCGGCAGGCCGGCGATCAGATCCATGTTCACATGGGGAAAGCTGAATTTGTCCACCAGCTCCATGGCGGCCTCAATGTCTCCGGCGCTGTGGTGCCGTCCGATGGCCCGGAGCACGTGATCCTCCATGGTCTGGGGATTCACAGAGACCCGGGTGACGCCGTGAGACTTCAACACCGCCAGCTTTTCCGCCGTGATGGTGTCCGGGCGGCCTGCTTCCACCGTAATCTCTTCACAGGGAAGCCTGTCAAAGGACTCCTCAAAGGCCGTCAGCACCCGGTCCATCTGCTCCGCCGTCAGGGTGGTGGGGGTGCCGCCGCCCATGTAGAAAGTCCGGACCCGGAGTCCCTGCTCCCGCACCATCCGGCCGCCAGCTTTGATCTCTTCAATCAAGGCGTCAACATAGGGGGGCACCAGGGAAAAGCTCCGCTCCACCGACTGGCTGACGAAGGAGCAGTAGGCGCAGCGGGTGGGGCAGAAGGGAATGCCCACATAGAGATCAATGTCCTTTGGCTCCAGACGCCGGGCAGCGGTCAGAGCCATGGCTCCGGTTTCCAGGGCCAGGTCTGCCCGGGACCGGGTGACGAAGTATTCGTCCTCCAGCATGGCGCGGGCCTGGCCCGGGCTTTTGCCCTCGGCCAGGGCCCAGGTGACGGGCTTGTCGGGCCGGACGCCGGTCAGCATCCCCCAGGGAGGCGTGACGCCGGTAACGGCCCGGGCGGCCAGGAAGAAGCACCGGGCGACGGCGTGGCGCCGCTGGCCCTCTTTTTCAAAGTCCGTGCCGGAGAGGAGGCAGTCCAGGGGACACGTCGCTGCCTTGCCGTGAACGCTCAGTTCCGCGGTGACACGGCAGCGGCTGCCGTCCTCCCGCAGGGAGATAATGGCCCAGGTGTCGTCCCCGGGCAGAATGGGCTCGTAGACGGGCAGCTCGCCGGGGAACAGGTTCATCAGGCTCTGCTCCACCACGTACCGCTCGTCGTGGCCCTGTAATACCAATTTCATATCCGTTCCTTATCCGTTCATGGCCTGGCGGAGATAGGGATTCCAGGACCGCTCCTGGTCCAGGGTGCTGTCCTCCATGTGGCCGGGATAGACCTTCTGGTCTCCTTCCAGCTCTCCCAGCCGTTTCAGGGAGGCCATGATCTTCTTCACGCTGCCGCCGGGAAAGTCGGTCCGGCCGCAGGAGCCGGCGAACAGAGTATCACCGCAGAACAGCACATCTCCGCAGCGGAGGGTGACGCTGCCCTCGGAGTGGCCGGGGGTGGCCAGAACCTCCAGCGTGATACCGCCCACTTGGACGGTATCGCCCTCATCGTAGTCCTTTGCGTTGGCTACCGGGGGAAACAGCTGACGCATGTAGCTGTCCTCCATGCCCCGGTCCCGGCGGCTCAGATAGGTGGGCACCTCCGGCCACCGGGCCTGCAGGTCCGCCACGCCGCCGGTGTGGTCATAGTGGCCGTGGGTCAGCAGAATGGCGCAGGGAGTGCAGCCGGTCTCTTCTACGGCGGCGGCCACCCGGACGGCGTCTCCGCCGGGGTCGATGACGGCACACAGCTTCTCTTTTTCATCGCAGAGGATATAGCAGTTGGTCCCAATGGGCCCCACCTGTAAGGCCTTGATTTTCATAAGCGTCTCCTTTTCAGGGGCGGTCTGTGTCAAAGAGAATGGTCACGGGGCCGTGGTTCAGGGACTCGACCTCCATTTTGGCGCCGAACTCGCCGTGTTCCACGGTGAAGCCCCGCTCCCGGCAATGAGCCATAAAGTCCTCGTACAGGGGAATGGCCAGGTCCGGCTTGGCGGCACCGGAGAAGCCGGGGCGGCGGGAGGAGGTATCGGCAAAGAGGGTAAACTGGGAGACCACCAGCAGGCTGCCGCCTACCTGCTCCAGATTCAGGTTCATTTTGTCGTTTTCATCTTCGAAGATGCGAAGATTGCAGATCTTATCCGCCAGCTTGACGGCGGTTTCGTGTGTGTCGTTGGGGGCGACCCCAAGCAGGACCAGATAGCCCTCGCCGATCTGGCCGTTGATTTTCCCGTCAATGGTGACGGAGGCGTGCTTCACGCGGGTGACGACTGCGCGCATAGGTGCTCCTTTCTGGTGCCCCTGCCGGGGCACGCGGGGGATGCGGCTCCGCCGCTGGGCGGTCCAAAAAAGAAGAAGTGGGGGCGAGCGAGACGGTGCGACGGTAATCCGGCAGCCTGTGCCGGGTGCGCCCAATATTGGCGGAACAGGGATAGCCCACCGCCGCAAGCTGAAACCTCCGGTTTGCTTTCGGGGTAGTTGTCAAATGGACGTGCCCCTCTTTCCGCCGCCGCTCCATTTATTTCACTGGGAAAGGGGACTAGGGGGAACCTCATGGTTCCCCCAGTTCTTTCACCGGAGGCGAAAGAAGAAAATACCTTGACCCAGCCGCCTTGGGCGGCGACACCAGTGACGTGGCGTCACTGGTGGTGGGGGAGGTCGAAGGGGAGCCTGCTCCCCCTCAAATTAACCCGAGGGCCGAGTAACGCTCAAAACGCCGGAGATCTGATGGAGCTTGTTCATCAGTGTCATCAGCTGCTGACCGTCCCGGATGCGGACCTCCAGACGGCAGATGGCGAAGCCGTCCTCCGTGGAGCGGGTGTTGATGCCAAGTACGAAGGTATTGGTGGTGGACAGGGCGGCGGAGATATCCAGCAGCAGGTTGTGGCGGTCCTTGCACAGGGCCTCCAGAATGGTGGGATAGCTCTCGTTGGTGTCGCTGCCCCAGGAGACCTTGATCCAGCGGCCTGCCTGATCGGGGGCAGCCCGCTTTTCCGGAGAGGCGTTAGGGCAGTCTGCCCGGTGGACGGACACGCCGTAGCCCCGGGTGATGAAACCCACGATCTCGTCGCCGGGCACCGGGGTGCAGCACTTGGAGAACTTCACCAGACAGTTGTCCAGGCCCTCCACAATGATACCCTGCTCGCTCTTGACCTTCTTGGACTCCGGTGTGCGGGGCTCCTCCTTAGGCGGCTTGACCTCGGCCTCCGCCGCCTGCTGTTCCAGCTGGTGCTGCTTGGCGACACGCTGAATCTCGCCCTGCATCCGGCTGACGGCCTTCTGGGCGGAGAAGCCGCCGTAGCCGATGGCGGCGTACATCTCGTCCAGGGAGGGATAGGAGACTTTTTTCAGAATGCCCGGCAGGACCTCTGGGTCCGTCACATCCCGCATAGAGAGGCCGCAGTGCTTCAGTTCCGCCTCAAAGGAGGCACGGCCGTTGGCGATGTTCTCGTCCTTGCGTTCCTTTTTGAACCACTGGCGGATTTTGCTGCGAGCCTCGCTGCTCTTGGCGATCTTCATCCAGTCGCGGCTGGGGCCCTTGGCGTTCTTGGCGGTGAGGATCTCCACGATGTCGCCGTTTTTCAGCACGTGGTCCAATGTCACAATGCGGTTGTTCACCTTGGCACCCACCATCCGGTTGCCCACGGCGGAGTGGATGGCATAGGCAAAGTCAATGGGGGTGGCGCCCGCGGGCAGGTTCTGCACGTCGCCGTTGGGGGTAAAGACGAACACCTCGTCGGAGAACATGTCGATCTTCAGGGAGTGGATATACTCTTCGGCATCGGCACCCTCCTGGTTCTCCAGTAAGCGTCGTACCCACTCGTAACGACCCTCCGTGCCGGCGCCCTGGCCGTTTTGTTTGTACTTCCAGTGGGCGGCCACGCCGTATTCGGCGATTTCATGCATCTCCCGGGTGCGGATCTGCACCTCGAAAGGATAGCCGTCGTTGCCCATGACGGTGGTGTGCAGGGACTGGTAGCCGTTGGGCTTTGGGGTACCGATATAGTCCTTGAACCGGCCCAGAATGGGTTTGTACAGGTCGTGAATGACGCCCAGTACGTTGTAGCAGTCGCCTACGTTCTCCACGATGACCCGGAAGGCGAACAGGTCAAAGATTTCATCAATGGACTTGTTCTGGTTGAACATTTTCCGGTAGATGGAATAGGGGTGCTTCATGCGGCCGTAAACGATGTGCTGGATGCCCAGGTCGTTCAACCGCTGATCGACCTGGTCCCGGGTGCGCTGCATGAAAGCCTCGTACTCGGGCTTCTTGGCATCCAGTTTGGAGACAATCTCCGCGTAGCCGATGGGATCCAGGTATTTCAGGGACAGGTCCTCCAGCTCCCACTTGATGCGCTGCATGCCCAGACGGTGGGCGATGGGAGCGTAGATCTCCATGGTTTCCAGAGACTTTTGCTTCTGCTTGGGCGGGGACTGATACTCCATGGTCCGCATGTTGTGGAGCCGGTCGGAGATCTTGATGAGGATGACCCGGATGTCCTTGCTCATGGCAAAGAGCATCTTCCGGAGGTTCTCCATCTGTTCATCCTCTTTGGTAGCGTACTGAATCCGGGTCAGCTTGCTGACGCCCTCCACCAAGTTGGCGATGGTGGGGGAGAAAAGCCGGGCCACATCCTCGTGGGTGGCCTCCGTATCCTCAATGACGTCGTGGAGCAGGGCGGCGATAATGGACTCGGAGTCCAGCTTCTGGTCCGCCACGATCTGGGCCACCGCCAGGGGATGAATGATATAGGGCTCGCCGCTCTTCCGCTTCTGCCCCTCGTGGCACTTGTCCGCATATTCGAAAGCGGCACGGATCTGGTCGAAATCCGCCGCGGCGTTATAGCCACGGATGGTTTTTTCCAGTTGATCGTATTGTTCCTGCAGGGTCATGCCTAGTCACCTCGGTTCCGATTGGTAGGGTCATCCCGCAAACGGGAGAGATACGGGCAGGCGAACAGGTCCACCTTGCCCTGGGTGGTATTAAGACAAAGGGTCGTCCGGTCACCCTGGACTGTCATAGAGATCAATCCCCGCTCCCGGAAGACCTGCAGAGCCAGGGCCGTGCGGAGGAAGCTCTCGCTGCCGCCAGACTGGGCCGCCAGCTGCCGCAGATAGGGAAGAGTGTCCTCCTCCGCTTTCCCCTGGCGCAGGTGCCGCTCCAGCACCCGCCAGCAGGCGCCGAACTGGTCCCGGGAGGCGCACAGCCTGGCCGTCTCCTGGGCCGTGACGGCGCCGCCGGTCATGAGCCGGTCCAACAGCTCCAGGTCCGCTGCCTCGTGGCGGCTGGGAAACAGGGAGGGACGGATATCAATTAACTGCAATTGCAGCGTTGTGTTACCGCGGAAGGTGTTGGCCTGGAGGTAGAAGGCCGCGTCCACCCGGCTGCCCGCGGTAATGCCGCACTCCTGCTCCGTTACGGAGAAGAAGATGGCGTCAAACCGGCAGGTGCCCTTGCTGAGCCGCAGCTTCAGGTGCCGACCCTGGCCCACGGACTGAATGGCGTCCACCGTGGCGCCCAGCAGGGCAAAGGCGGGACGAGGGTTCCCGGCACCGTAAGGCTCCAGCAGGCTCAGCTGTTCCACCTGGTCCAGTGTCACCTCGCTGGGACAGGTGATGGCGGCATCCAGCTCCAGGGAGGAGACCGGCAGCACGCCGTCCATGGCGGAGCGGACATAGCGGTTCATCCGCTGGCGGAAGGCGTCGATATTGCCCTCGGGGATGGTGAAACCGGCGGCCAGCTCGTGTCCGCCGTATCCGTCCAGCAGGTCGGAGCAGGACTCCAGGGCCGCGAAGAGGTTAAAACCGCCGTAGGACCGGCAGGAACCCTTGCCCGTGCCGTCCTTGAGATGAATCATAAAGCTGGGGCAGGAGTATTTTTCACTGAGGCGGGAGGCCACGATGCCCACCACGCCCTGATGCCAGTCCTCACTGGACAACACCAGTGCGCTGCGCTCCTCGCTGCGCAGCTTTTGAATCTGGCTGATGGCGTCGGCGCAGATGGCCTGCTCCACCGCCTGCCGCTCCCGGTTCAGGTCGCACAGTTCCCTGGCCAGTTCCTCCGCCCGGGCAGGGTCGTCGGTCTCCAGCAGATCCGCCGCCAGGTCGGCGGCGCCCATGCGGCCCGCCGCGTTGATGCGGGGGGAGAGGACAAAGCCAATCTGGATGGAGGTGATGGGCTTGCCCAGCAGGCCGGCCTCCTTCAAAAGAGCGTGAACGCCTACGAAATCCGTGTGGGGCAGGGCCTCCAGACCACAGGACACGATGGTGCGATTTTCCCCTTCCATCCGCATCACGTCGGCGATGGTGCCGATGGCGGCCAGGGTGCAGTACCGGGCAAACAGGGCGTCCTCGCGGTTTTCGCCGCCCAGAGCCAGCACCAGCTTCAGCGCTACGCCCACGCCGGCCAGATGCTTGAAGGGGTAGGGGCAGTCCGGCCGGTGGGGATCTACAACCGCCACGGCGCTGGGGAGGGCCTCTTTGCACTCGTGATGGTCCGTGACCACCACATCCATCCCGAGAGAATTGGCAAAGTCAACTTCCTCGTTGCCGGTGATGCCGCAGTCCACAGTGATCATCAGGGAGGCTCCCTGGTTGTGGAGTCCCAGAATGGCGTCTTTGGACAGGCCGTAGCCATCCTCAATGCGGCGGGGAATATAGCGCAGACAGTGGGCACCGCAGCTTTTCAGGTAGTCCAGCAGCAGCACCGTGGAGGTGATGCCGTCCACATCGTAGTCGCCGAAAACGGCAATGGTCTCCCCATTACTGATGGCTCGCTGGATGCGGCTTACGGCCTTATCCATATCTCGCATCCGCATGGGGGAAATGGTCAGATGGCGCTCATGGTCCAGGAACTCCGCCGCGTCCTCCGGCGAAGTGATTCCCCGGGCCGCCAGCACGGTGGACAGCAGGTAGGGATACCCGGAGCTCCGCAGGAGGGCCACATCCTGCTCCTGCGGCGAGCCAATGTTCCATTTTTTGAATTTCACAGGATGTCCCTCCTTTCCGAACATGGAAAAAATGAATCTAAAATAACTAATTTATTATAGCAGAAAAGCAGTGTCAGGTAAAGAATGAATTTTGAAACTTATGAATAGGGTACCCACCTTCGACAGGTTTGGTTTGACGGACAGTAAAAATTCTGGTATAATAAGAATAATTTGGCACTAAAATGTGCCCAAAGGAGCGAAAGAATGATGAAAAAGCAACTGAAAAGGCTACTGAGCTGTCTGGCCTTATGTGCCCTGCTGGCCGGGAGCCTGGCGGCGCCCGCCGCCGCGGCGGGCTTTGCCGATGTGCCGGCAAACCACTGGGCTGCGGAGAGCATCCAGCGCTGTGTGAAACTGGGCTTCTTTCAGGGGCAGTCGGCTTCCCGGTTCGGCCTGGGACAGAAGATGACTCGGTCTGCTTTCACGGTGGTCCTGTGCCGATTCTTCGGTTGGGAGACTATCGCTCCTACCAAAGCTGTCTATCAGGATGTTCCCACGGATGCCTGGTATGCCGGTGCTGTGAAGGCTGCTTACAATCATGGGGCGCTCACCGACCAGCGGGAGTGCTTTCGCCCCAACGATCCCATTACCCGGGAGGAATTGGCGGTGATGCTGGTGCGGGCCATGGGCTACGGCCCCATCGCGGGCCTTGCACAGGATTTGCCGATGCCCTTCCGGGATGTGACCACCAACACCGGCTACATCACCATGGCCTATGACCTGGGACTGGTGAGCGGTACTGCGGCGGATACCTTCTCCCCGGAACAGGCGGCCACCCGGGAGCAGGTGGCCGTGATTCTGATGCGCCTGTACGACAAGCTCCATAAGACGGGGCCGGGGCGGATCGCCGTGGCCTCCGCACCCGGGGATTTTACCGGGCTGGAAGCGGTGGCTGTACCGGCGGGCAGACTGCTCATTGCCGGCGGCAAGCCTATGGTCAATACGACTATGGATGAAACGGTAACGGACTCTGTTTTGGAGGCCGCCCGGCAGGCCGGCGCCAAAAAACTGCTGTATCTCACTGGAGGCCCCACAGCGCTGAATGGCACTGCTGCTGGGACTGCGGCCGCTGCGGCGGAGAAGGTTTCTGCCGGCGGCTATGACGGTGTGCTGCTGGAGGTGCCCAAACTCAGCACCAGGAAGAGCGGCGCCATGACTGATCTGGTGAAAGCACTGGACGCGGCCCTGGGAGACAAGCTGCTGTACGTAATGGCGGAGGCGCCCACCCGGGTTGGCGCGACCTATGGTTATGAGTATGAGGCCTTGGCCGCGGCGGCGGACCGGCTGGTACTGCGGATCGCCCCCTATGAGACCTTCTCAGACGGCTTCCCAACCGCTCCGGTGGACCCTCTGGAGGAGATTTACTACGCCCTGGGCAGCCTTTGTGACAGCATCGACAGCGAAAAGCTGGCCCTGATGGTGACCACCGGTTTCTCGGCCTGGAGCGGTCAGAGACCGTACGCCCTGACCCCGGAGGAGTATCAGAACCTTCTGGCTGACCCCAAAACGGGGACACACTACTCCGACCGCTACGCCTGCGCCTATCTCACCGGCACTGTGGGCAGCAAAGAGGTGGTGGTCTGGTATCTGGACCGGCAGGCGGCTGCTGCCCGTCTCCAGATGGTCCGGGCTTTCGGAGTGGGACAGCTCTGCCTGGATAACTGGGCTTCCACCAGCCAGGACTTGCTGTCCGGCCTGTGCTGACCGCAGGATGTAAAAGAAAAAAGTCCCCATCCCGTTCGGGATGGGGACTTCAGCTTGTCAAAGAACCTCGCCGGTGGCGAGGTTCTTCTGGTATAATAGGA
>CAMFAL010000024.1 GCA_945948185.1 uncultured Clostridia bacterium
GATCGCTGACCGTCTCCTGCTGGAGAAGAAAAACGGCACGGGCCTGCTGGGCTGATTGCACCGCAAGGGATACAGGGCTGGAAGAAATTGGGCTCATAGCGATAAACACTGTGAAAGTACCTATGAAATAGCCCTGTCATGCCGATAAACTTTTCTGTTTATAGCGATAAACACTCTCAATTTATTGGGTATCAAATCCAGTAAGTTGGGAGTGTTTTTATGTGCGGAAAAGTGTTGTGAAGAAGGATTTTGACTATTACATAGACGAGTATTTATATTACTGCCAAAGTCGCCGTCTGCGGCCTAAGACCATGAGCAGTTACGAACAGGCCCTACGTTTGTTTGAACGCTGGACGAGGGAGCAGGAGGGCATAGAAAGCCCTCTGGAAGTGAGGGAACAGACTATTCGCCATTATATCTGCGATTTGCAGGACAGGGGCAAATATAGCTTCTACGCAAAAGTAGATCGCATGAGCACGAATTGTCCTGATCGCCGCAGAGATTTCCGGGAGCCTGTGAGCATTTGTGGCATGCAGTTGCAAGGCAACGGAAGCATATAAAGACAGGTATCATCTGTTGTATTTGATTGACAGACATCTAAATCCGGGACTAAAACATTTTTTTGCACAGAAAGATATTCATATCAATGAGAATGAATGGGCGCTATCGGAACTTATACAATGGATGTTTAGGAGCCGTATTAGAGATAGCCGAGCTGATGATAGAAGCATTCACATTTATATACCATCTCGAAGAATGAGGGACTTACTTAAAATGTGGTTAAGGGATGGCGCTGTGGAAATTGCGAAAAGGGACTTCGCAGAAATCGAAAAAAGTGCTTAAATTGCAATGGTTTTAGCGTTTTTCTCTTATAAGGAACCTGGACACTATGAAGAATACGAAAGAGGGCGGCAAAAGTCGCCCTCGTATATTTCATCATGATATTTGGAGGTCTATATGACAGAATTAGAACACCCTGTTACTTATCCGAAGCCATTGAAGCAGAGAACCGAGACAAATAAGTGGAGTGTTTACCTATTGCGTGACCCCGAAGGCAGAACGTACGTTGGATCAACTGACCAACTGATACAAGATCGTTGGGACAACGGATTGAGTTATACACATAATAAACCTTTAGATACAGCTATCCGAGAAACCTATGGATGGGAGAATTTCGGGAAGTATGTCCTTGAAACCGGACTTAGTGAGAAGGAAGCAGACCTAAAAGAAATATTGTATATGTCCTTCTATCATGCAGATTTGCTGCACGGCGGCTACAATCGCCAGAGCGGAGGAAAGAAGAACGTCATTGTTTGGGGCGGCAATAGCAAGCCTGTTCATCAGATAGACATGGTTACAGGTGAGATCATTCATACATGGCCGTCTGCATCGTTTGAGGCAAAAATGCTACACATCAATGCTGGGCACATCCGGGAAGCTGCTGCGGGCAATCGTAAATCGGCTGGTGGATTTTACTGGAAATACGTAGATAACAGTGACAGCACAAAAAATAACCATTGACTTTTACATGTACATGCTGTACGCTTACTACAAGAATCCAATAAATGAGAGTACCTTATAGCTATAAACAGAGCAATAAACCCTACGGAGACCCTGCAGAAGTACTTCGGCTACACGGTGTCCAACACCAAGGGGAAACCCACCAACAGCGAATTCATCGCCATGATCGCTGACCGTCTCCTGCTGGAGAAGAAAAACGGCACGGGCCTGCTGGGCTGAGAAGCGCAAACGGAGGGAGAGGCATTTGCCTCTCCCTTTCCTTATATATGGATTCCGAGCCTTTCCCCAACCATGGCCCGCTGGGCGCCGGTGGGCTCTTCCGGCAGGGTGAGCTCCACGATCCGATCGCCGTAGAAGAGCAGATAGGTGTTAACAGGCTTCCGGTGGCCGTCCTGATCGTCAATGTATACTTGCCGATATGCCGCACCGGCACCCCAGGCACCGGGGTCCTCCTCCGGGACCCAGTCCCAGTCGATGGTGAACTTGATCTGGCCGGCGGAGAACGTATCGCCGGTGTTTTCCAGGTAGTCCCGGACCACCATTTCCCGCAGCCAGGGCCGGCGGATATCCGTGACCTCATACCACAAGGTCAGCTGCTTCTGGGGCTGGCCGACGGTCTCCTTGCAGCTCCGGCGGGCCAGGAAAAAGGTCCGGGTCTCCAGCCGGTCCCGGGAGACATGCTCATAGGGCTGCCCCGTCAGGTCTGCCAGGGTCAGGGGCAGGTCGATGGGATCCGCGTCGTATTCGTCGCCCTGCCAGGTGTAGGTCTCCCTCCACGGCGTATCCTGCATCAGCCGGAAGGCTCCCCAGGTCACGCCGCCGATGACCGCGAAGGCCACCAGAAAGCTGAGGACCTGCGTCACCAGGCGATTGACCTCCGTGGACCAGCCGGTGCGCCGCATCAGGTGCCGCAGCCCGGCCAGCAGCCCCTCGAGGGCAACGATTACCACAAAGACGCCAGCGAAGATAAATGACATCTGGGTACTGAAGGAAAAGAACATGCAGAGCAGAGAGACAGTCGTCAGAAGCTCATAGACCAGCCGCAGGCGCCGGTGTCCCCGGGTGGGGGTGAAGCGGCCCTCCTCTTCTGCTGCCCGCAATGCTTTTCGGAGCCAGAGAAAGTAGGCGGCGATCTCCGTGGCGCAGAAGAGGGCCAGCAGAGGCCAGAGCACCAGCATACCCAGAGAGCCGGGGTTGGCCAGGCTGTCCGTTGGATGGCGCCAAAAGTCCAGCAGCACCCGAATTAGCTGGAACAGGGACAGGGCCAGCAGGATGCCGTAGCTGATGAGGAAATTCTTCTTCATGGCCTGGTGGACGGTTCCCACCTGCACCGCGGCGTCGGTTTCAATGGGAATGGGGGGTTCCGCGCTATTGGCGAAGATCAGCATTTGAGACCAATTGGCAGCCAGGGTCCAACCGGCTTCGGCGCAGTAATCCTGGAAGGTCTGCTGTTCCTCGCCGGGGGCGCAGTCGAACTCTGAGGCGGGAGCGAAGTAGATGACGGAAAAGTGCATGGCCTTTGGCTCTATCCTGTGGTAGGTCCAGAAGAAACGGCCCATCTTTTCCAGCATCCAGCCCCTGGCGGCCATCTGTTCCAGATGGCGCTCAATGCCGGTGCGGTCGTAGAAGGAGTAGAGGATGTATTCCCTTTTTTTGGCCAGCATGGCTCAAACACCTCCTTTCAGAGCTTCGGCAGCGGTGGCCATCATATCCTCCGTGACGGTCCAGTCCCGGTCGAACTTGATTTCCGCCATGCGGTCCGGCCAGCAGACCAGGAATTGATTGGAAGGCTCTCCGGAGTAGTACAGCTGGTAGACATCCTCCGCGCCCCAGGAAGGGGCGTCCATGAGACGGTATTCGTCCCAGTGTTCCGGCGGAAGTTTGCCGTTGTCCCGCTCCACCCAGGAGATGAAGTCGTTTTTGCATAGATCATAGAGGAACCCGGCCTTCATAATGACCAGTTCGTATTCCAGGTTCGGCTGGTCCAGTGCGTCCATCCGTGGCCGCTGGGTGTAGGTCTCGTGGGTCAGCAGAAAGGAACTGTCCACCTGGGCCTCGGTACTCCATTGGGCGTAGTCCGTTTCCACCAGGTCTTCGATCCGCAGGGGGATGGGGTCGTCGTAGACTCGCCAGATCATGCCTCTGTATTCGTAGGTCTCCGTCGGCGAATGGTCCTCCAGCCAAGCGGTGCCATTGTGGAAAATCAGGGCTGTCATGCCCGCCATGCCGCCCACGGTCAGGGCGATAATCATGCCGAAGGTGACGGCGATGTTTACCCAGCGGGGGGCGTGCAGGTGCTTCATGGCGTCCTTGGCTGCCAAGGACAGGAAGTTCATCAGGCACATATAGAGTACCATCCCAACCATCAGCAGGAACATGCCCCGGGAGCGCCAATAGGAGGCCAGCAGCCACAGAATGATGACGCCGGACCACACCAGCACCAAAATGCTCAGCCACCGGATGCTCCGCAGATCCGGCAGGGGGGAGCCGGCTTCTGCTGCCGCTTTTGCCCGCCGCTGCCAGTGGTAATACCGTGTCAGCTCCACGGCGATCAGCAGGTCCAGAGGAAGCCAGTTTAAAATGGCGGAAAGGCTGGCGGTGCTGGACAGGGTGTCCACCGGGTCTGTCCAGATTCTCTGGAACTGGAAAATGATCTGGAATAGGGACAGGGCCAGCAGTGCCCAGTAGCTGCCGAGAAAGCTTTTTTTCATGCACCGGCGTATATTGGCCAATTCCACCGCCGGGTCTGTCTCAATGGGGACGGCGTTTTCATCCTCGTTGTAAAAAATCTGCACCTGGGCGGATTCCGCCGCCAGCTGCCATCCTGCCGTCGCGCAGTAGTCCCGGTAGGTTTCCAGTGCCTCGGAGGGAATGGGGTCAAATTGAGAGGCGGCGGGGAAAAAGACGACGGCGAACCGCAGCTTCTGCGGCTCCACGCGGCGGTAGCGCCAGCTCCAGGCACCGATCTTTTCCAGCATCCAGCCCTTGGCGGCCATGTCTGCCAGATGGGCGGCAATGGTAGTCCGGTCCAGGTAGCTGTACAGGGGCATGAATTCCCGTTTCGCGTCTCTCATGCGTTCGCACCTCCCGTCAGCGCTTCATAGTCTGCCGCCAGGGTTCGCAGGCGGCAGTATTCGTCCTCCAGGGCTTTCTGGCCCGCCTCGGTAATGAGGTAGCTGCGTTTCCGGCCCTCCACCTTGGTCTCCACAATATAGCCCGCCTGGACAAAGCTCTCCAGCAGGTTGTACAGGGTGCCAGGGCCCACTGCCACCCTGCCGTGAGTCAGTTCGGCCACCCGGGCCATGATATCCGTGCCGCAGCACTCCTGCCGCAGACACAGCAGGATGTAGAACATCTGCTCCGTCAGGGTCTGAAATTTCTCCCGGGCCATAGGACACCTCCTATTATCGAATATCGTTATTTCTAAGACCAGTATAATATCGAATATCGTTAATGTCAATAGAAAAAGCGGAGTGTTATTCCAAAGGGGTCGGATGGAATGCCCGACGGGGTATTTGCAGCCTTGCCTTTTTTCAACGGATGTGGTATCTTAAAGTGGAATATTTGAACAAAAGGAGAAAGAACGCATGACTTATCGGTTTTGCCCCCGGGGTGTCTGCTCCCAGGAGATGCAGGTTGACGTGGATGACAAGGGTGTCATTCAGGAACTGCGGGTACTGGGCGGCTGCAGCGGCAATCTGCAGGGGATCGCTTCCCTGGTGAAGGGTATGCCCGCCCGGGAGGCCATCGAGCGGCTGAGGGGCATTCGCTGCGGCTTTAAGGACACCTCCTGCCCGGACCAGTTCGCAAGGAACCTGGAGGCCGCGCTGGAGAAACAGTGAGGAGAGGCTTATGAAAATCGTACTGGTGATCGACCAGTTTGACGACGCCAACAACGGAACTACCATCAGCGCCCGCCGTTTTGCCAAGGCACTGAAGGACCACGGCAACGAGGTCCGGGTCATTGCCATCGGCAAGCCCGCCGACTATAAATACGCGGTAAGGCAGATGAAGTTCACGCCGGTAGTGGAGCACCTGGTTACCAGCCAGGGCATGCGGCTGGCCATCCCCAACAAGCATGTCTTTGAGAAGGCGGCGGCCTGGGCGGACGTGGTGCATTTCATGATGCCCTCGCCTTTGGCGGTCACGGGGCTGCGGCATGTGGAAAAGCTGGGAATCCCCCACACGGCGGCTTTCCACTGCCAGCCGGAGAACATTACCTATACCTTCCACCTGGGCAGGAGCAAGCGGGCCAATGACCTGCTTTACAGCGGATTCCGGGACACCTTCTACAACCGGTTCACCCATATCCACTGCCCCAGCAACATGATTGCAAACCAGCTGCGCCAGCATGGCTATACGGCCCAGCTCCATGTAATTTCCAACGGCATCAGCCCCCAGTACTTCTACGGAAAGCAGTCCAAGGAGGGCTGGATGCAGGGCTATTTCAACGTGCTGATGGTGGGACGCTACGCCGGAGAGAAGCGGCAGGACGTGCTGATCGAGGCATGTGCCCGCAGCCGCCACGCCAAAGAGATCCAGGTGATCCTGGCGGGAAAGGGCCCGCTGGAGAAGAAGTACCGGAAGCTGGCGGAAAAGCTGCAGAACCCCATCGTTATGCAGTTCTATGAGCCGGAGCGCCTGATCGAAATTCTGCACATGGCGGACCTGTATGTGCATACCTCCGACGCGGAGATCGAGGCCATGAGCTGTATGGAGGCCTTCGCCTGCGGCCTGGTGCCCATCATCGCGGAATCCTCCCGGTCCGCCACGCCCCAGTTCGCTCTGGATGGCCGGAGCCTGTTCCCCGCCGGGGACAGCGCCGCGCTGGCGGCCCAGATCGACTGGTGGATCGAGCATCCGGAGGAGCGGAAAACCATGGAGCTGCGCTACGCCGAGCACGCCAAGCAGTACGCTCTGGAGGAATCCATCAAAAAAACGGAGGAGATGTTCCAGATGGCCATCGCCGAGCAGAAGGGCACGGCCAGGGAAACGGCACACTCTTAAATACAACGGACCTGAGTACGGCCGCCCGCACGGGCGGCCGTGCTTTTGCATACACTGGCACAGCAAAGGAAGTGAGGAGATACACCATGGCATTTTCCGACCGGGAGCTGTTGGCGCGTCTGATCCAGTGCGAGGCGGGCGGGGAAGGGGAGAACGGCATGAAAGCCGTGGCGGGTGTGGTGATGAACCGGGTCCACGCCAAAGGCGGAGAATACGCCCGAGTGGGCCAGGGCAGCATCCGCAAAATCATCTTCCAGCCCTACCAGTTCGTCTGCGCCAGTGAGACCGAGGGCGGCGCCTACAATCCTCAGAATATCTACAACATGCGGCCTGAACAGATTCACTACGATATTGCCGACTGGGCCATCGCGGGCAACCGGCTGCCGGACGTGGCGGAGTCCCTGTGGTTTTACAACCCTTTTGGCCCCCAGTGCAGATCTTTCTTTCCCTCGAACGTGGGGTACTGGCAGACGCGGATCGGCGACCACTGCTTTTATAACCCCACAGATGCGTACTATAAAACTTGAGAGGTGTCATTATGCAGCGTTTGCAGAATACTTACGAGCCTGCGGCCATGCCGCGGATGACAGACCGGGACCGCCAGCGGGACCGGATGGACTGGTCCGGGGAGATTAGCCGGGAGCCCACGGAGCCCCGCTATCCCGTGACTGCCGGGCGGGACACCATGACCGGGACCATGGACCGGGGGACCGGCATGACGGCTGCTCCGGAGCTTTCGGATATGAATAACCGGCTGCCGGTGGAGGTCATCGAGGCCCCCACCTCCCGGGAGGAGGCGTACCTGGGGTCCTGGAAGGCCCTGCTCTCCCGCTATGAGGGCAGCTACGTGGTGGCAACCTTCCTGGTGGGCACCCAGAACACCGTGTCCTGGGAGGGCATCCTGTTTGATGTGGGCAACGACTATCTCACCATTTATCAGGAGAGCCGGGACCGCTATATCGTCAGTGATTACTACTCGCTGAAGTTCATCGAGTTCTACGACATCCAGCGCCGCCGGCGGTGCGCGGAGCTGCTCCGGGAGGACGGCTGGCAGAGCAACGGCATCAGCGACAGCATGGGCATGTCCGGCGGAATGGGCGGAGGTATCAGCAGCGGTGCCATGGGCGGTATGCCCCGCCGCTGAAAAAAAGATTGCGGAGCGGGGGGGAGTGTGCTAAAATCCGGGTATCACAAGAGAAAAAGGAGAAGTTCCCATGGATTTTGAAAAGCTGTCCGGGTCACGGTATTCTCTCCGGAAATACAGTGACCGCCCGGTGGAGCCGGAGAAGCTGGCTCTGATCCTGGAGGCCGGCCGCAACGCCCCCACCGCACACAACCTTCAGCCCCAGCGTATTTTCGTCATCCAGAGTCCCGAGGCCCTGGAAAAGGCCGACGGCTGCATGGGTTCCCATTTCCATCCCCCGGTGATCCTGGCGGTGGGTTATGACGCCGATGAGGCCTGGAAGCGGGAGACCGACGGCAAGAACCACGGTGAGATCGACGCTGCCATCGCCGCCACCCAGATGATGCTGCAGGCGGCGGACCTGGGCTTGGGCACCACCTACGTGGGCATGTTCGAGCCTGAAAAGCTCTGGGCGTCGTTCCCGGAGATGCACGGCACCATGCCCGTGGCCATGCTGACCCTGGGTTATCCCGCCGAGGGCGCCCATCCCTCCCGGCTGCATGGTTCCCGCAAGCCCCTGGAGGAGCTGGTGAAGTACCTGTAATCCCACGCAAAAAACTGAGACTGCTTTCGCAGTCTCAGTTTTTATATGCGATCAATGCCTGTGGCGGCCACGGTAGTTCCCGCCGCCCCGGCGGCCAACGCTGCGGCCGTAGCGGTAGCGGCGCCGGCCGAACAGCAGCTTGCACAGTACCAGCACCACGATCAGCACCGCCAGGACAATGAGCCCCACCCGGACAGAGGTTTTGGCAAAGAAGGCCTTCACATCCCGCCAGAAGGTCATCAGTTTGCTGGCCTCCACGTCGAAGCTGGCCAGCAGGTCCACGGAGGCGTAGGTGACGCCGTCATAGCTCAGCACCATGGTGCCCAGCTTCTGCCCCTTTTCCACCGGAGCCTCCACCGGCTCCTCCAGAGTAATGGTCCGCTCCAGGTCCTCCGCGTCCAGGACCTTGGGCAGCAGGACCTCAATGTCCCGGGCGGGATGGACGGTCACATGGTCCATTTTAGACAGGGAGACGGGAACCTCCTGAATGATCTCTTTTTCCTCCACGATGGTCTTGTAGGTAAAGTTGTCAAAGCCATAGTTGAACATCCGGGTGGTCTCAGAGAAGCTGCGGATGTTGCCCACGCCGTTTTCCACCACCCGGTCGGCCCCCAGAACAACGCTGATGAAGTGGAGGCTGCCACGCATGGCGGAGGAAACCAGACAGTGGCCCGCCGCGTCGGTGGAGCCGGTCTTGATGCCATGGGCCTCCGTGTTGCGGTAGCCAATGACCCGCCAGTTGGACAGCAGGTGGTTGGTCGTATACAGCTTGCGTTCGCCGCTGATATTGGTGGCGGGAACGGTATAGGCGGCGGTGTCGCAGATGGTCATGAAATCCGGGTATTCCATGGCGGCCCGGGTAATGAGGTACATATCCCAGGCCGAGGTGTAGTGCTGGGGGTCATGGAGGCCGTTGGGGTTGACGAAGTGGGTGTTCTCGCAGCCCAGCGCTGCTGCCTTGGCGTTCATGGCCTCCACAAAGGCGGGCACGGAGCCGGAGACCGCCTCGGCCAGGATGTCGCAGGCCTCGTTGGCGGAGACCACCAGCATACAGTACAGCAGGTTCCGCACCGACATGGTCTCACCCACCTTGATGCCGGCGGAGCTGCCGTCGGAGGACAGACCCTCCAGAGCGGTGGCAGTAGCGGTCAGTTCCTGGTCCATGGACAGCTTTCCCGCGTCGATGGCCTCCAGGGTCAGCAGGGCCGTCATGATCTTGGTCAGGCTGGCGGGGTACAGCTCCTCATGCTCGTTTTTGGCGTAGGCGACTGCGCCGGTATTGGCATCTACCAGCAGGGCAGCCTTGGCCAGAATGTCCGGGTCGGCAGGGAGTTCCGGCTTTTCGTCACCGGCGGCATAGGCGGTGGGGAACAGGCAGAGGCTCAGGACAAGAGCCAAAAAAAGAGCAAAAAAGCGGTTCGTTTTCATATCTATCTCCTGAGAAATATGTTATAATCGATATCAGAAACGCTTCACTGCCGGGAGACCGGCAGGAAACGAGCGGATCTGACAATAGTATATCAAAAAAAATACGGGAGTTCAACCAATATGGCCGCTGGAAAAATCACGAAAACCGAATGGCTCCTGCTGGGTCTGACGGCGGTGTTTTTGTGCGGTCTGCTGGCACTGTATGCCTGTGACCGGGCGGCGCTGGCGTCCTCTTCCGTGGAGACCGATGTGGAGATGCCCCAGGAGGCCTTTATGCCGGAGCTGGCGCCCCTGGACCTGAACGATGCTTCGGCCGAGGAGCTGACGGAATTGCCGGGTATCGGCCGGGAGCTGGCCCGCCGCATCGTGGCATACCGGGAGGAGCACGGCCCATTTGAGAGCGTGGAGGAACTGATGGAGGTCTCTGGTATCGGTCAGGGAAAGCTGGACGGGCTGGAAGGCCGTGTCACTGTTGAAAATGAGGGAACGACATGAAGATCTTGGTGGTAGATGACGAAAGGACCCTGGTGAAGGGGATCAAATTCAATCTGGAGAACGAGGGCTATCAGGTGGAGTGCGCCTATGACGGCGCCTCTGCGGTGGACCTGGCCCGCAATGAGAAATTTGACCTGCTGATCCTGGACGTGATGATGCCGGAGCTGGACGGGCTGGAAACCTGTATGCGCATCCGGGAGTTTTCCAATGTGCCCATCATTATGCTGACCGCCAAGAGCGAGGACGCGGATAAGCTGATGGGCTTTGAGTGCGGCGCGGACGACTATTTGACAAAGCCTTTCAACATCCTGGAGCTGAAGGCCCGGGTCCGGGCGCTGCTGCGGCGGGCTGCCGGCGTCCAGCGGGTCCGGGGTGCCGTGCTGACGGTGGGGGATATCTCCCTGAACACCGAAGAGCGGGTGGCCATCCGAAACGGGGAGACCGTGGACCTGACGGCCAAGGAGTATGACCTCATTGAGCTGCTGATGCGCAATCCCCGGCGGGTGTACAGCCGGGAGAACCTGATGAACGTGGTGTGGGGCTATACCTATTCCGGAGATTACCGGACGGTGGATGTCCACATCCGCCGCCTGCGGGAGAAGCTGGAGGAAAATCCGGCAGAGCCCGACCATATCATGACCAAGTGGGGAGTGGGGTACTATTTCAAAGGGTAAGAAGCGGGTATGGAACAGCCTGCGGGTCAAATTCGGCCTCAGCTACATCCTCATTATCCTAGCGGTCCTGCTGCTGCTGAACACGTACCCGCTGCTGGTGTCCCAGAACATGGTGTTCCGCTCCAAGGAGACCACCATGCAGAGCAGTGTCTCCGTGATGGTGTATTCTCTGTCTGGCCTGGACCGGCTCAATGAGGAAAATGTAGCAGCGGCCATGGCGGTGGTGGAGGAGACAGGCCTCTCCCGTATTCTGGTGACGGACGGAGCAGGCAAGGTCCTCTATGACACCCGTGAGACCGGCAGCGCCGTGGGAAATTACGTGCTGTACGCGGAGATTGTACAGGCCCTGATGGGCAACGACGCCTTTTCCTGCAGCTATCGGAACGGGGCTTTCCGCAGCCGCGCCTCCTCACCGGTGCTGTATCAGAACCAGATCATCGGCTCCGTATACGCCTACGAGTACGACGTGGAGCAGGCGGCGTTGCTGGAGGGACTGCAGTCCAACCTGCTGCGTATCTCCGCCGTGGTCGGGGTGTGCGTATTGGCACTGAGCATGCTGCTGTCCATGGCCCTGACGGAGAAAATCAGCCGCCTGATGACGGCGATCCGGCAGGTCCGGGAGGGCGCTTACAGCCACCGGGCGGAGATCCGGGGCGGCGATGAGATTGCCCAGATCGGCGACGCATTCAACAGCCTGGCGGACCGGCTCCAGACCACGGAGGACGCCCGTCGGCGGTTCGTCTCCGACGCATCCCACGAGCTGAAAACACCGCTGGCGGCCATCCGCCTGCTGACGGACTCCATCCTGCAGACCGACAACATGGACCGGGAGACCACCCGGGAATTCGTGGCGGATATCGGCATGGAAGCGGAGCGCCTCAGCCGCATCACGGAGGATCTGCTGCAGCTGACGAAGCTGGACAGCGGCATCATCCAGGCTCCCGTGGTGGTGGATGTGCTACCGGTGCTGGAACAGGCTATGCGGATGATGAGCTTGGTGGCTCAGGAGAAGGGCTCGGAACTGACCTTTTCCGCCGAGGAGGGCTGTCTGGTGATGGCCACCCGGGACGAGGTCCATCAGGTCATTTCCAACCTGACGGACAACGCACTGAAATACTCCGCCGGGGGGCCGGTGCAGGTTTCCCTGCGAAAACGGCACGGACAGGTGGTCCTGTCCGTTGCGGACAGGGGACCGGGGATCCCGGAGGCAGACCTGCCCAGAATTTTTGAGCGGTTCTACCGGGTGGACAAGGCCCGCTCCCGGGCTGCCGGCGGCACAGGTCTGGGTCTCTCCATCGTCAGTGATACGGTGAAGCGGCGGGGCGGCACGGTGGAGGCCGCCAACCGCTCCGGCGGCGGATCGGTGTTTACTGTTCGGTGGCCCGCGGCGGAAGGAGGAGATGCGTCATGAAAAAGTGGATGCTGATCCTTCTGGCGCTGTGTTTGGTATTGGTATGCGGCTATGCCATGTACGGGACTGGGGAGGAGCCGGAGCAGACGGGCGGCTATCTCCTCTATTTCCTGGAGCAGGATTTGGAATCCGTG
This sequence comes from uncultured Clostridia bacterium, assembly GCA_945948185.1. Taxonomy (GTDB): domain Bacteria; phylum Bacillota; class Clostridia; order Oscillospirales; family Oscillospiraceae; genus Oscillibacter. Next base: position 12,398 of record CAMFAL010000024.1, read on the forward strand.
CCGGGCGGCGGGGCCCTGCGGACAGAGAGTATCTGGCTGCCAGAGGCGGAGACCGCGGATACGGAGACCCTGGCGGCGCTGTTGATGCAGGAGCTGCTGGCCGGCCCTCAGGATGAGACCCTGAAGAGCACCATCCCGTCGGGGACGATGCTGCTGTCCCTGCGTGTGGAGGGGTCCCGGGCGCTGGTGGACCTGTCCACACCTTACGGGACCTTATCCGGGGTGGCGCTGACTCTGGCGGACCAGGCCATTACCCTGACCCTGACCCAGCTGGCGGAGGTTCTGTCCGTGAGAATTACGGTCCGGGGCCGGGAACTGGCCTACCGGGAAAAGCAGGTCTTTACGGCCCGGGATGTGCTGCTGGCACCGGAGGGCGACGTAGTCAGCACAGTGGAGGTGACGCTGTACTTCCTGGACGGGAAGGGCTACCTGCAGCCGGAGCATCGGACGCTGGACCTCTACGAGGGTGATACCCAGGTCAGCGCGGTGGCTCGGGCCATGGAAAACGGACCGCTGGATAAGCAGCTTTCGCCCGTCCTGCCGGAGGGCTTCCGGGTAAAGTCGGTGTGGCTGGAGGAGGATGTGTGTTACGTGAACCTCTCCTCGGGCATGCTGGAAACGGTCTCCGGGGACAGTGGACTGGCGACGGCTCTGCGGGCGCTGGCAAAGGCTCTGGGCTCTCTGGAGAGCGTGGGGGAGACCCGCTATCTGGTGGACGGCGAATTTGCGGAATATTACGGCTCCGTCAATGTGGCGCGGCCCTACATGAACTGAAAAAACGGGCGGGACGAAGTTCCCGCCTGTTTTCTTATGCGCCGAAAAACAGCCGTACCGCCAGGGCCGAGGCGAAAAAGCCCATCAGGTCAGCTGCCAGGGCGGCGGGGACCGTGTGGCGGGTGCGGTGGATGCCGGCGGAACCGAAGTAGACGGCGATGGTATAGAATGTGGTCTCCGTGCTGCCCAGCATGACGGCGGCCACCCGGCCCTCGTAGCTGTCGGGACCGTAAGTGGCCATCAGGTCACTGGCCACAGCCATGGCGCCGCTGCCGGAGACCGGGCGAATCAGCATCAGCGGCGTGGTTTCCGGCGGGATGCCCAGCAGCTCCAGCAGTGGCGCACAGAAACCGGACAGCCACTCCATGGCCCCAGAGGCCCGGAACATGCTGACGGCGGTCAGCAGTCCCACCAGGGCCGGGATGATGCGGAGGAGTACCCCGATGCCTTCCTCCGCTCCGTGGGTGAGGGTGCTGTACACATCCACCCGCTTTCCCATGCCGAACAGGGCCACAAAGGCCATCAGCAGCGGGACCACCAGAGAACTGAGATTCATAGCCGCCCCCTTCCCCAGTGGGAGAGAAGCCTGGCCGTCAGCAGTCCTGCCGCCACTGACAGCACAGAGGCGAACCATACGGCCGGCAGAATGTCAAAGGGTGTCTGACAGCCGGCAGCTGCCCGCACGGAGGCAATGGTGGTGGGCAGCAGCTGGATGGAGGCGGTGTTCAGCACCACCAGCAGGCACAGCTCGTCACTGGCCACACCTTCGCAGCCCCTGGCCATCCGGCGGGCGGCCCGGATGCCCAGGGGCGTAGCCGCGTTGCCGAGGCCCAACAGGTTGGCCGAGACATTGGCGGAGACGACGGCCAGTGTCTCTTCATCCCGGCTGGCGTTGGGCAGCAGCCGCCGCAGCAGGGGACGGAAGGCCCGGGCCAGTCCATGGGAGAGGCCGCAGACGTTCATGACCTCCATGATACCGCTCCACAAACACAGCATCCCGGCCATGGAGACACTGAGGTCGATGGCTGACTGGGCACCCGCCATGGCGGCGCTGGCCACCGCATTCAGATTTCCGGAGAGGACACCGAAGATCAGGGACAGCACCACCATCCCGGTCCAGATCCAGGCCATTGCCATGAAACCACCATCCTTTTCGTTGACTTTGTGAAATAAATTTAAACTTTTCTCTTTGGAATTGACAAAATATGACAGAATGTGGTATGTTCATGTCACACAAATGTATTCGCATTTTTGGAAAAGGAGATATGCTGTGAAATCAACGGGGATCGTGAGAAAGGTGGATGAATTGGGGCGGATTGTACTTCCCATTGAGATGCGCCGCACACTGGACATTGCGGAAAAGGATGCACTGGAAATCTATGTGGAAGGTTCCTCTGTCATTCTGAAAAAGTACAAGCCCAGCTGCATTTTCTGTGACGCCGCCAAGGATATCACCGTGTTCAAGGGCAAAAATGTCTGCCCTAAGTGTCTGAAGGAACTGAAGAACCTGTAATAGCTATGAAAAAACGCCTCTGCGGATGTTCCGCAGAGGCATTTTATATTTTGTATCCCTTTATTGTTCCAGCGCGGCTGCATACAGCTCGTTTTTGGAGAATCCGGTGTGGTCAGCAACTTCTTTGGCGGCGTCCTTCAGGCGAACGCCCTGGGCCTTCAGGGTCAGAACCTGGGCCACGGCGTCCTCCAGAGTAACCATAGCCTCCTGCCGGGGTTCAGCTCCGGCCAGCACCAGGACGAACTCTCCCTTGGGGGGATTCTCCGTGTAATGCGCCACGGCACCGCCCAGGGTGGTCCGGAAGGTCTCCTCGTGGAGCTTGGTCAGCTCCCGGCACAGGGCGATGCGGCGGTCAGAGCCGAACACGGCCTCCATGTCCTGTAAGGTCGTCAGAAGCTTGTGAGGGGCTTCGTGGAAAATCAGGGTGCGCTCCTCACTTTTCAGTGCCTCCAGCCGCTCCCGGCGGTTCTTCTTGTTGACGGTCAGAAAGCCCTCAAAGGCGAATCGGCCGGTGGGCAGGCCGCTGACAGCCAGGGCGTTGACGGCGGCGCAGCAGCCGGGAATGGACAGCACTTCCACGCCGTTTTCAGCGCACAGGCGCACCAGGTCCTCGCCGGGATCGGAGACGGCGGGAGTGCCGGCGTCCGTCACCAGGGCGCAGGATTCTCCCGCCAGCAACCGCTGCAGAATGGCTTGGCCGGCAGAGACGTGGTTGTGCTCATGGTAGCTGACCAATGGCTTTTTGATTTCAAAGTGGTTCAGCAGCTTCACGGACACCCGGGTGTCCTCCGCCGCGATGAAGTCCACGGTCTCCAGGGTCTCTACGGCCCGGGGAGAAAAATCGCCCAGGTTGCCGATGGGGGTGGCGACCAGATACAGCGTGCCGCTCATGGTGTGTCCTCCTGTTGTCTGAAATAGACGGCGTCCACCTCTGCGGTGGAGGTGCCGTCCGGCTTTTGTAAAATCAAAGGGGCTTCCACCCTCAACCCCGGCTTGCCGCCCCGGCGGCCTTCCAACAGGACCAGGGAGGGAGCACTGCCCGCTGCTTTGCAGACAGACCGCAGGCGCTTGGGTTCCATGGAGGCCTCCCGCAGGGAACAGAGCAGATCCGTCAGCCGCTCCGGCTTGTGGACCAGACAGAAGCTGCCGCCCCAGCGCAGCAGGTATGCCGCCGCCCGGCATACTTCCTCCAGGGTACAGTCCACCTCTGCCCGGGCGGTGCGGAGGGCGTCATCCACTGCCAGTGCGCCGCTGGCGGGTGGGTAGTAGGGCGGGTTGCAGACCACTAGGTCGAAGCTGCCGGTGGGGAAAAGAGACTTTACGTCCCGTAAGTCGGCGGTGAGGAAGGTCAGGCGATCTGTCAGACCGTTCTCTGCCGCTGCTTTTTCGGCCAGACCGATGGCGGCGGGCTGAATATCGATACCGGTGACGGATAACTCCGGCTGCCTTTGCAGCAAAAGCAGTCCCAGCAGCCCGGTGCCGCAGCCCAGGTCGATGACCCGCAGGCCGGACTTCAGCCTGGGCAGAGAGGAGAGCAGAAAGGTGTCCGTGCCGGGGCGAAACAGCGCGTCATCGTAGACGAAGCGGTATCCGCCGGAGCAGAGAGCTTCCCAGTGTTCCATAAGCCGCCTCCCCTCCAGAAAGATAGTAGTATTATATCGGAAATGGTTTTAGAGTGCAAGAGATGGGGAAAGAGGACACAAAAAGTCCCGCAGGTCATACCTGCGGGACTTTTATGTATCCCTTTGAAATTAGTCCTCGGGGACGATGGCACCGTTGGGGCAGGTATCGCTGCAGGAACCGCAGTCCAGGCAAGCGGCAGCGTCGATCACATACTGATCGTCACCCTGAGAAATGGCGCCGGCGGGGCAAGCGTCTGCGCAGGAGCCGCAGCTCACGCAAGCAGAAGTAATTTTGTAGGCCATGGGAAGCACCTCCATAAGATTTGTGATTCTCATTGTACCATACAATTTTGAAAATGCAAGTCCATGTCGTTAAAAAATCCGCAAGGATTTGAAAAGCATGTTCACAATTTGTTTTCAAAAAGATCAAAGAAAGTCAAACATAACTCCTTGACATTCGGCGGCAGCGTGGTATACTAGCGTCAGAACGAAAGGTTAAAGAAAGTCAAAGTCAGAAAGACAATGGCATTCGTCAGAAAGGAATGGTCAACAAGTGGGTATTTCGGATCTGATCGCCAGTTTCCTGCAGGAGAGCCTGGAGGAGGCGGAGGACGGTGTGCTGGAGGTCCAGCGCAATGACCTGGCCCAGCGCTTCAACTGTGTGCCCAGCCAGATCAACTATGTGATGAGCACCCGCTTTTCCCCGGAGCGGGGTTATATCGTGGAGAGCCGCCGGGGCGGCAACGGGTACATCCGTATCACCCGGGTGCAGGTGGACCGGCAGACGCTGCTGATGCACGTTATCAACTCCCTGGGCGACCGGGTGGACCTGCCATCGGCACGGGCCATCCTCAGCAACCTGGTGCAGTCCGGGGCGCTGAGCGAGGACGTGGGCCGGGCGCTGCTGGCAGCCGTGGGCGGCAAGGCCCTGGGGGCCGTCTCCCGGGAGAACCGGGATGCCGTGCGGGCAGATATCATGAAGCAGGTCCTCATTTTACAGGTGTAAAAGAGAACCGCATCAAACGGTCAACAAAAATATTTTCTATATATTGGAGGTTGTATTTATGAAATGCGAGAATTGTGGCAAGAATGAAGTCACCTTTATGTATCAGAGCAACATCAACGGCAAAGTCACCGAGAAGCACCTGTGCAGCGAGTGTGCCGAGAAGCTGGGCTACACCCGGAAGCTGGCGGCCCACAGTCAGCGGATGATGCAGGGCTTCGGCAATATGTTCGGCGGCAGTCTCTTCGGAGACTTCTTCAGCCCCCAGCCCTTCCTGGGCCGCGGCAGCTGGATGCTGGAGGATCCCTTCGACGACTTCTTCGCCGATATGCCGGCGCTGAGCGCGGCACCCGCCCAGCAGGAGGTCCAGACCAGCCAGAAGCAGGATGACCTGGTGGGTCAGGAGGACCAGAACTGGTTCTCCTATCAGCGGAAGCTGAACGCCCTGCGGATGGAAATGAAGAAGGCTGTCCATCAGGAGAATTTCGAGCGGGCCGCGGAGCTGCGGGACGAGATCCACAAGCTGGAAGCGGAACACAAGGAGAGCAAGTAAACTGAAAATTTCCCAGAGGGGAGGCAGACAACAATGAATGAAAACAAATTTACGCCCAGGGCCGAAGAGGCCCTGCGGCTTTCCCAGGAGGCAGCCGGAGAGCTGGGCCACGGGTACGTGGGCACCGAGCACCTGCTGCTGGGCCTGATTCGGGAGGAAGAGGGCATGGCCCATACCGTCCTCACCGAGACGGGCCTGACCGATGACATGATCGTGGAGATCATCAAGAAGAGCGTGGGAGTGGGGCTGCCCGGCAGCAACCCCGCCCAGGGGCTCACCCCCCGCGCCAAGCGGGTGGTGGAGATCGCCATGGAGGACTCCGTCCGGGGCGGCTACAACTACGTGGGCACCGAGCACCTGCTGGCGGGCATCCTGCGGGAGGGCAACAACATGGCCGTCCGCATCCTGCGGGCTGCCGGCGTGGAGGCCAAGCACCTGTATACCGCCCTCATGCAGAAGCTGAACGAGACGCCACGGGGCAAGGCCGCCGAGGCCAGGACCGCCGCTGCCACTGCCAAGGAGGACAGCGGCAAGAATAAGACGCTGAAGGAATTCACCCGTGATCTGACGGCCGACGCCCGGGCCGGCAAGCTGGATCCTGTGATCGGGCGTGACGAGGAGATCCAGCGGGTCATCCAGATTCTGTCCCGCCGCACCAAGAACAACCCCTGCCTGATCGGCGAGCCCGGCGTGGGCAAGACCGCCATTGCCGAGGGCCTGGCCCGGAAGATCGTCATGGGCGATGTGCCCGACGACCTGCTGGATAAGAAGATCCTGTCCCTGGACCTCAGCGGCATGGTGGCCGGCACCAAGTACCGGGGCGAGTTCGAGGAGCGCATCAAGAAGGTCATGGAGGAGGTCAAAAAGGCCGGCAACGTGATCCTCTTCATCGACGAGCTGCACACCATCGTGGGTGCCGGCAGCGCCGAGGGTGCCGTGGACGCCGCCAATATCATCAAACCCGCCCTGGGCCGCGGTGAGATTCAGGTGATCGGCGCCACCACGCTCAATGAGTACCGGAAGTATATCGAAAAGGACGCCGCCCTGGAGCGCCGGTTCCAGCCGGTGCAGGTGGGCGAGCCCAGCCGGGAGGCGTCTCTGGAGATTTTGAAGGGCCTGCGGGAGAAGTATGAGCAGCACCACAAGCTGACCATCACTGACGAGGCTCTGGAGGCGGCGGTCCAGCTATCCGCCCGGTATATCAATGACCGTTTCCTGCCTGACAAGGCCATCGACCTGATGGACGAGGCCGCCAGCCGGGTGCGGATGGAGACCGAGGAGATCTCTCCCGAGCTGAAGAGCCTGGAGGAGAAGATCGCGGCTCTGGTGAAGGAGAAGGACGACGCCATCCAGAACCAGGACTATGAGAAGGCCGCCCAGCTGCGGGATATTGAGAAGAACTACCGGGAACAGGTGGAGAACGAGCGGGACAAGCGGCGCAGGAACACACAGCAGCACCGGCCCGTCAACGCTGAGGACATCGCCGCCGTGGTGTCCGGCTGGACCGGCATCCCCGTCACCCGCCTGACGGAGGACGAGGGGCAGCGGCTGCTGCACATGGAGGAGACCCTCCATGCCCGCGTGGTTGGTCAGGACGAGGCTGTCAGGGCTGTGGCCCGGGCTATTCGCCGTGGCCGTGTGGGCCTGAAGGACCCCAAGCGGCCCATCGGCAGCTTCCTGTTCCTGGGCCCCACCGGTGTGGGCAAGACCGAGCTGTGCAAGTCCCTGGCGGAGGCAATGTTCGGCGACGAGAACGCCATGATCCGCATCGACATGTCCGAGTACATGGAGCGGCACACGGTGTCCCGTCTGATCGGCTCTCCCCCGGGCTATGTGGGCCATGAGGAGGGCGGCCAGCTCACTGAGAAGGTCCGCCGCAAGCCCTACTCCGTGGTGCTGTTCGACGAGATTGAGAAGGCCCACGAGGATGTATGGAACATTCTGCTGCAGATCCTGGATGACGGCCGGATCACCGACTCCCAGGGCCGCACCGTGGACTTCAAGAACGCGGTCATTGTCATGACCAGCAACATCGGCGCCAAGGCCCTGACTGCCGCCGGTGCCAAGCTGGGCTTCAACACCGAGGAGCACCGGGACCCCGATGCCGAACAGGCCTTTGTGCGGGCGAAGGAGACCGTCATGGCGGAGCTGCGCCAGACCTTCCGTCCCGAGTTCCTGAACCGGATCGATGACATCATCGTATTCCGCTCCCTGACCCAGGAGGACATTCGCGAGGTTGCCCGCCGGATGCTGCGGACTGTCTCCGCCCGGATGGAGACCATGGGTATCCATCTGGACGCCGGCGACGAGGCGGTGGCCGAGCTGGCCAAGGAGGGCTTCGACCCCAAGTACGGCGCCCGTCCCCTGCGCCGGGCCATCCAGAGCAAGGTGGAGGACGCCGTGGCCGAGAAGATGCTGGACGGCACCCTCCGGGCCGGCGATACCGCCAGACTGACGGTACAGGACAACAAGCTCTGCGTCACCAAGTAAGTAAGAAAAAGGACCTGCCGCATGGCAGGCCCTTTTTTGATGTGAGACTGGGCGTGTGGCTTTCTTCAGAACAGATGGAGAAAATGCAAGCTGTATCGCCTTGATTTGTTCATACTTTTCCTGTATGATATGTAATAATTTCAATTTTCACAAAGAAGGGAGCATGTCTCATGCCGTTTACATTCAATTTCGGCGGCTTCAATCCCGGGGACTTCGGCGGCTTTAACGGCGCGGAAGGCCAGGGAGACGCAGGCTATACGCCGCCCCGCCCCAAGAAGGCCCGCAAGCCCCGGAAGCCCATCGGCAACGCCTTCACCCGCACCCTGATTAACCTGGCGGTGACGCTGGTATTCGGCCTGGTGTATTTTTATGTGGAGCTGCCGGCCATCAACCTCCACGCGGAGGAGTTCTATGTGTTCGCCTTCCTGCTGTGCGCGGTGTACTGCGTCTGCGCGGTGCTGACCTCCGGCTTCCAGGGAGAGGGAGTACGAGGTTACGTCCACTTTGTCAAAAAGCAGTGTACTGTGCCCTTCCTGGCTTTCATCGGCCTGATCGCCGTCATTGCCGTGGGCGCCATCAGTTCCTGGGTGGTGCTGCGGGCCTCCAGCTACAGCGAGCTGCTGCCCATTCAGAGCGGCGACTTCACCTCGGAGATACAGGAGATCAGCTACGACCAGATTCCCATGTTGGATGCCGACTCGGCCGCCCGGCTGGGCAGCAGGAAGCTGGGCGAGCTGGCGGACATGGTGTCCCAGTTCGAGATTTTGTCCTCTTATACCCAGATCAACTATCAGGGCCGTCCGGTCCGGGTTACCTCCCTGGCCTACGGCGACCTCATCAAGTGGTTCACCAACCGTTCTGACGGTCTGCCGGCCTATATCATCATCGACATGGTGACCCAGGAGGCCGAGGTGGTGCGGCTGAACGAGGGCATGAAATACACCGTGGCGGAACACTTTGGCCGGAACCTGTACCGCCACCTGCGATTCCAGTACCCTACCATGATGTTTGACGCGCCGGTCTTTGAGATCGACGAGGACGGCATCCCCTACTGGGTCTGCTCCCGTATCGTCAAGACCATCGGCCTCTTCGGCGGCACCGATGTGGAGGGCGCCGTGCTGGTGAATGCCATTACCGGTGAGAGCGAATACTACCAGGAGGTCCCCAACTGGGTGGACCGGGTGTACTCCTATGACATCATCATGGACCAGTACGACTATTACGGCATGTATCACAACGGCTTCCTGAACTCTCTGTTCGGCCAGCGGGATGTGACGCTGACCACCGAGGGCTGGAACTATATCGCCATTGACGATGACGTGTATATGTACACCGGCGTTACCTCCGTTACCTCCGACCAGTCCAACATCGGCTTCATCCTCTCCAACCAGCGGACCAAGGAGACCCACTTCTATCCCTGCGCCGGTGCCACGGAGACCTCTGCCATGGACTCCGCCAAGAGCCAGGTGCAGCAGATGCGCTATGTGGCCACCTTCCCCCTGCTGCTGAACATTGCGGACCAGCCCACCTACTTCATGTCTTTGAAAGGCGAGGATGGCCTGGTGAAAATGTACGCCATGGTCAACGTGCAGCAGTATCAGATTGTGGAGACCGGCAGCACTGTGGCCCAGTGCGAGACCAACTACCGCAAGACCCTGGCAAACGCGGGCCTGATCGGCGCCGGTGACGTCCAGGTGAATCAGGGCGAGGCCAAGGAGGAGCACGGCATCATCGCTGAGATCCGCAGTGCCGTGGTGGGCGGCAATACCCACTACTATATCCGTATGGAGCACAGCCTGGGCTATCTGGACTTCAATACAGCGGAGGTGCCCAGAGCCGTCCTGCTGGATGTGGGCGACAGCATCTGGTACACCTACCGGCTGGACGAGGCCTCCTTCCCGGAGAACGGCATCGTCCCCGCCACCAACTTCCGGTTTGAGGGTGAAGAGGCACCTACGGACGACTTCCCCCTGGAGAGCAGAGCGTAAGAAACAGAACCCTGAGAAACGGAGCGGTCAATCCGCTCCGTTTCTTCTTACATGGAGAATTGGCCGTTGACAACGTTTGGGGATGCGCATATACTTACTTTAAATCGAAAAATAGGAGCGTGAGTCCCATGGAATTGACGTTAAACCGTGCGGTGATGGGGGAGGAGCTGTCCGGCATCCGCCGCTTTACCTTCCTGGTGCGGGGTACGCCCGGCGCCTGTGCCCTGACCATCGGCGAGCCGGATCTGAATACCCCGGATGTTATCAAAGAGGCCGCCAAGGCCGCTTTGGATGCCAACGATACCCACTACCCTCCCGGCAACGGCTATCCCTATATGCTGGAGGCAATCTCCAAATTCGAGGAAAAGGCCCATGGGCTGCACTATGACCCTGAGGAGATCATCCTGACCATCGGCGCCACCGAGAGCCTGCATATCGCGCTTGCCACCGTACTGAATCCCGGCGACGAGGTCATCATCCCCACCCCCTCTTTCAGCCTGTACGCTTCCATCACCCGGCTGTGCCGCGGTGTGCCCGTGAACCTGCCCACGGAGGACAATCACTTCCAGGTGGACCCGAAGGCCCTGAAGGCCGCCATCACCGACAAGACCAAGGCCATCATTCTGACCTCCCCCAACAACCCCACCGGCTGCATCTACACCAAGGAGACCCTGGACGCCATCCACGATATCCTGGTGGATAAGCCCATCTTTGTCCTGTGTGACGACGTGTACCGTACCCTGGTCTATACCGAGGATTACCACAGCTTCTCTGAGTATCAGGACATGCGGGACCGCATCATCGTCATCAACAGCTTCTCCAAGCCCTACGCTATGACCGGCTGGCGCCTGGGTTACTGCCTGGCGGACGCCCCCATCCGGGACCGGATGCAGATCTTCCACCAGTATATGGTGGTCTCCGCTCCTTCCTTTGTCCAGCCTGCCTGCGTGGCGGCTCTGGAGAGCGACACCAGCGGCATGGTGGAGGTCTTCCGCAAGCGCCGGGACTACGTATACAAGCGTCTGGTGGGCATGGGCCTGGAGGTCCAGGAGCCGGAGGGCGCCTTCTACATGTTCATCAACATCAAGAAGTACGGTATGGACTCTCTGACCTTCTGTGAGAAGATGCTGAAGGAGGGCCTGGTGGGCCTGATCCCCGGCTGCTACTTCGACTGCGAGGGCTATATGCGGCTGAGCTACTGCTATTCGGATGAGGACCTGAAAGAGGGCCTGGACCGGGTGGAAAAATTTATCAAGACCCTGTGAATGGGATAAAAAACACGCTGTGCGTCATGCACAGCGTGTTTTTCAGACTGTCAAAGAACACCAGTTCTCAAAAAGCGAGAACTGGTGTTT
>CAMFAL010000025.1 GCA_945948185.1 uncultured Clostridia bacterium
GCAGCATCTTCATGAAGGCATAGCCAGACAGAGGAGCGGCGGGACGGAAGGTGCCGTCAGCGTAACCGCTGATGATGCCTTCCTTGGCGCAGAAAGCGATGTAGCCAGCGAAGGTGTTGTCAACAGCCACGTCCTTGTAGGGAGCGGAGTCGGCCTTCAGAGCGCCGGCAGTGGTGGGGCCCAGGATCATGTTGCAGATGATCTTGGCGGCGGCACCGCGGGTCAGGCCGCCCTGGGGCTTGAAGGAACCGTCGGCATAGCCGCCGATGACCTTCACGGCGGACATCACGTCGACAGCTTCAGCATAGTTGATGGTGCTGTCATCGGTGAAGTCCTTGGCACCGGCGCTGATGGTGACCAGAGACATGGTCATAACCAGAGCCAGAACCAGAGAAAGGAACTTCTTCATGGGGGTTTCCTCCTTTAAAATTTGCCGGTTGCCCGGCATTTGAGATTTGCGGAACCACCCCGGACGCCGGAACCACCGGCACACATACCGTGGCTAGCCTACCCGTATCTGAGCCGGCTTTCCATTGGACGGACTGTTTCCACAGTCGCATCTTAGCAAAAGGGAACAGAATTGGCAAGGGGTTTCGAGCTTTTGTAACACGACTGTAATATTTCACCGTTCTCTCCACTTACTCCCCTGAATTGGCCCTGCACGAAGGTAAGTCGGAACTTTTCCCGGCCATTGCCCTGCCGCGCTCCAAAGGAACTTCGCCCGGCAGACCTGACGGGAGGATGTCAAGCCTATGCCCGGACAAAACTCACGTGAGTCCGCAGGAACGGCCGCCTTACCCCTCCTCGAAGCAGGAGAAGGCCGGGTAGTACCGCAGGGGAATGGGCGCTCCCAGGGCCGCCGACCGGTTCTTCAGGATCTTCAGCTCCAGCTCCCGGGGGTCCTTCCGCTTCTCCTCGTCGATGTTGAAGCCCGGCTTGCCCGCGCCCCGGGCCTGGAGGCCCAGCAGTACGTCGGCGGAGTAGTCGATGCCGCCGGATTCCTTGAAGGCGTTCATGGACACCTCTAAATTATAGTTCTCCCGGTTGAAGGACGAAATGGCGAAGATGGTCAGCTCGTACTGCCGGGACAGCTTTTTCAGCGCGCAGACCACCCTATCCAGGTTCTGCTTGTCCGTGAAGTGCACGTCCACCGGGGCGATGATCTGCAAATAGTCAATGAGGACCACCGGCTTGACGCCCGTCTCCGCGATGTGGCGGGCCACCTCCTTCTGGATGTAGTCCAGGCCCGTCTCGTGGTCGCCCTCCCGGAAATACAGGCGCCCGGCGTAGGAGGCGTACTTGGTCCGGGCCAGCTCCAGGTGGGCGGTCTCCTGGGCGGTGTAATTGGCCCAGCGCTTGCCGTCCAGCACACCGCGGGCCGTCTTGGCCATGCGCCGCCGGGCGCTGGTGTCCAGCTGAAAGCTCTCCCGGGAGATGGACCGGGCCATCAGCTCCCAGGTCATCATCTCCAGGGAGAAGATCAACACGTCCCTCCCCTCCATGGCCAGCTGGTCCGCCATCTGCATACAGAAGGCCGTCTTGCCCAGGGAGCTGACCGCGCCGATGACATACAGGCCGTCATACAGACCGCCGTCCAGGGCTTCGTCCAGCTTGGGAAAACCTGTTTTCAGCGCCGGGCGGGACGCCTGCTTTTCAATGTAGGCCAGGAAGGCCTCCATCTGTCCGGCCGCCGAGCTCTCGGTGTAGGGGGGCGGCTGACTGGCGGCCCAATCGGCCACGCACTGGGACAGGAACCGGGCGGCCCCCTCCCTGTCCGCGCAGAGATACTCGTTCAGGTCCTTGCCCTGGGGCACCGGGGGACAGCGGTACAGCCAGGGGAACTCGTCCGTCAGCGCCCTGGCCCAGGCCTCCCCCGCCGTGTCGTTGTCCGTCAGGATCAGGATGGGGGCGGGCTTGGGCAGCCGGCGAAGCAGGGCGGCGGCCTTCTCCCGGTTGCCGGAGCCGTTCAGGGCGCAGGCCCGGTGGCCCAGCTCCTCGGCGGACAGGGCGTCGAAGGCGCCTTCCAGCAGAAACACCGGGGTTTCCCCTGCCGAAACAGGGCTCCCGCCGCAAACCAGCGGCTGCGCAGCCGTCGGCGGCTCTGCCGCCTTACAGATGCGGCGTGCCCCTTGCGAGTAAGCGTTTGCGGTGGGAAGCCGCGGAGCAAGGGAGCGGGCGGAGGTTTCGCCAGCGGCGGAACCGGAACCAAGCGGACTATGCGACAGCAGCAGCTCCGGCTGGAACAGGGGCGAGGGCTGGCCCTTCTCGTTCAAATAGCGCTTCTCCCCCACGGAACGGCGGACGCAGCGCCCGCCCTCGCAGGGCAGAACCACGCAGCCGAGCCTGGGGTCGTAGCCCAGGCGGAAGCGGTCCACGGTGTCCATGGACAGGCCGCGCTGGTAAAAATAGGAAGTTTCGGCCCGGTGGGCGAAGCAGATATCCAAATAAGCGGGAGAGACCGTCTCTTCACCGGAAACGATGGGGGCGGAGCCCCCCTCCCCCCTGCTCCCCCCCGACTCAGGAACGGCCCGCCTGGCGGGACGGTCCGCGCCGGAGCCCAGCGGAGCGGGTCCGGTGGGGAGAGGACGAGCAACGGAGCGGTCTGAGCGTTTGCCGGCAGGCAAATGCGAGGATAGCGGAGTATGTGAGGACGAGTCGCCGTAGCGCTTACTGGCCAGGGTCAGGGCTTCCAGGGGTGACGACAGGTTTTCGTCGATGGTCAGCAGGTCGAAGAGGTCGTAATCGGCCCCGCAGGCAAAGCAATGGACCTTATTCCGTTTCGGGTCGAAGCCCATGGAGGGATCCCGGTCCAGGTGCGCCGGGTTCAGGCAGCGGAAGCGCTTCCGGGGGTTGATGCCCCGTTCATGGAGGTAGTCCACGATCCGGGGACGGAGAGAATCAAAGGTATCGGCCATAGCAAATCTCCTTGAGAACGCTTGTTAAAGTTCTTTGGGTGCCTTTCATAAAGTATAGCATAACCGCCCCGGGAACGCTGAGCGACCCGGGGCAGTAAGATATCTTAATATATCTATAAGGGGGTGTTTGCCGCAAAAAAGAAGATTTTGAAAAAGTTGGGAGATAAGCAGTATGCGGTCAGTTTTTTTGGAAAATTTCCGGTATAAACGTTGCAGAAACCGGGAAAACTGGCAGGGGTGTTTTGAGCCTTGCCGCACGATGCCGGGTCGTGACTGCACGAGTTCAAGTCGGCCTGGCACGGAGCGGGGTCGGAATTGGACAGCCCGCGGAGGGCCTGTTTTCCACAGTTGAGCCTCCATTGTGGAGAACTCCGGTGAAAAGTGGCCCAAAACAGGGTGTGTCCGGGCATTTTCGCGGCTTTTTCCGGACTTCTGTGAAGAACTACATGCACAGCAGGGGGCTGACCGGCTCTCTTTGCGGGAAGTAATTCAGGCAATTCAGACGTGGTTTCGTGCAGATAAAAGGGGCGTGTCAGGCGGTTTCCTCCGGGGCGGACTTCTTTTTCCGGGGCTTTTTCGCCTCCAGCTGTTTGGCGGTCTTGGTTTTTTCGATCTTCTGAATGTAGCTCTGCATGGTCTCGTCAATGCCGACGTTCATGCGGCCGCCCAGGAAGGTGTTGATGTCGTCGTAGTCGAAGTCCATGTGAATGGAGCCGCCGGAGATGTTCTCGATCTCCTCCACCGCCTTGTTGAAGGGGCGGATGATGGCCTCGTCGTAGTTGCGGTTCTTGACCTCCTCCTTGGTGGGCAGGCCGATGTAATGGATGATGTCCTCGATCTTCACCCGGAAGGTGCCGTTCTCGTCGATGGGCGCTTTTCTGGCCCGGTAGAACAGGTAGAAGGCCAGGCGGTAGGCGTTTTCGCTGAGCTGGCCCATCCAGTCCGGAATCAGCTGGTAATACTGGGTCAGGAAGTGGCGCACATTCTCCGCGAAGGAGATCCGGACCTCGCCGGTGTACTTCTTGATGGAGGCCTCCGTGGCCAGGTGGGTGATGTAGAAGGATTCAAAGTACTTCTTAAAGGACTCGGCGGTGATCTTCATGCCTGTGATGGACTGCATGTCCTTTTTCAGCTGGCGGTAGGCCGCGTCCCTGGATTTCAGGCCCGCCCAGGCCATGTACTCCTCAATGGAGAAGGTGGCGGTGTTGTTCCGCCAGTTGTCCGCGTTGCCCCGCATCAGGGTGTAGATCAGAAGGCGGTGGGCCGTCCAGCTCAGGTTCTTCGTGTACTCCGTCACCGCCTCGAACACCAGGGTCATCTCGTAGTCCTTGTTGCGGTAGCGGATGTTCTGGTTGCCGTAGGCGTCGGGCTGGTCGTAGGTGACGGTGATGCCGTTGGAGGCGGGGTGGAACTCCCGGCCCCGCTTCATGTTGGCCCACACGCCGCAGATGAAGTACGTCGCCGGGCTGTTGCCCAGCACGTCGTATTCCTGCACCCGCTCGGCCACCGTGGTCTCGAAGATGTCCAGCAGGGTGGCCGCCAGGGCGGCGGTCTCCGCCTCATCCGCCTTGACGGCGGCGGAGATGGCCTCCGGGGTGCTGAGGTCGTGGGTCTGGAGGTAGCTGTCCAGCAGGGGGTAGATGTCACCGAAGTCGTAGGTGTTCATTTGGTTTTTGAATTTGCGGGGATGCGCCTGCTCCAGGGGCTTGAGCTTCTGGTAGGTGGACAGCATCTCCTGGAATTGCTCCGTTTCCAGGAAGCGCAGAGGCGCGTCCTTCAGCTGTTCGATAGGCTCTGGGAGCTGGGCCATGAGAGGTCCCTCCTTTTCAGGAAAAGAGATATTTTTTCGAGAATAGTGTAGCATAAAAGGGGGAAAAAGGAAAGAAAAAGTTGGCTTGTAACAAAGTTGTAAGAATTGGGTGGCCGGACAAAACTCACGTGAGTTTTTGCCGGCGGGCGGAAGCGAAGGATCTGGAGCTTGTCACGAGCGCGTGCCGTTGATGATCTTGCGGATCTGCCGCTCGGAAAGGCGGAACTGCACCGCCAGGGCCCGGTAGTTGCCGCCGTCGAACCGGGCCCGGATGTCCCGGTCCCGGGCGCCCCGCTCCAGGGATTCCCGCTTGGGGATGTACAGGCTCTGGCCGCCGCACAGCAGCGTCAGCTGGGTGAAGGCCTCCAGGCCGATGGCCTCGGCGATGTCCCGGTATTCCTCCGGGATGTCCGTCATGCGGATGGGACGGGCGGTGGTCATGTAAGGGGTTGACATAGGTAAATTTCTCCTTTCGTGTGTGGTGTGTGCGATGAAGTCGGACAAGTCTCATGTGAGGCCCCGCATCTTCCCGCGGGGTCTCCCGAGGCCCGTTCCTTTGGGCCGAGGGTGTTTACAGCCGCAATCCCGCCAGGTTCGCGGCGCGGCTCTGCTTCCGGGCCAGCGTCCGGGCGCCCTCCAGGGCGTCGGGGCCGTCGTCGTGGGCGCCAAGGGGGAACTGGGACAGCTGGTGCAAAAGCAGCGTCTGGTCGGCCCGGAACAGGATGTAGCCGTTTTTCACGTCGGGCTGCAAGGTCTCGATGCGCATGGTCTTATCCTCCGTGGCCCGGACCCCCTGAATGGGCAGGTACAGCCCCTGCCGGGCCGACTCCCGGGCCAGCTGCTCCTTCAGGAACCACTGGAACTGGTTGGTCTCCGCGCCGAACAGGGTGTAGCCCCGGCCCGCCTCCCGGCGGAGCTGCCGCTCCTTCTCCAGAATGTCGGCGATGATGCGGTCCGGATGGCGGCGCTGGATGTCCGCGTCCCAGACGTAGGCAAGGCCCGTGTCGCCGTCCACCGCCAGCGTGACGATGGCCGAGTAGTCGCTGGTGGCCGTCCGGCCCAGGGAGGGGTCGCAGTAGCCGTAAAACCGGAAGGACGGGGCCCGGAAATCCATCCCGGCGGGGTTGTAGTACCGGAACCACTGGGCCGAGAACAGGCAGGCGTTAGGGTCGATGGGCTGGTTCTGCATCTCCGAGTTGAAGGCCGATTCCCCCTCCGTCAGCCGCATGAGCCGCAGGTCGTAATAGCTGAGCTTCTCCGGCCACAGGACTTTTGTCCCCGCCAGCATCTCTTTGCGGTGCTTGTAGAAGAAGGCGTGGGCCGTCTTTTCCCGGTTGGGGTCGGCCAGGTCGGTGAAGAGCTTCTCCCAGTCCCCCCACAGGGGCGAAGGGGAATCCGCCAGCACCGCCTGGTACTTCCGGCTCTGGAAGCCCGGGTTTTCCAGCAGGCCCGCAAGCAGGGAGTCGTGGTGCAGGATCGTGCCGATGACCAGGATGTCCGTGTAGCTGTCCCCGGATTTGCACACCGCCTTCCAGAACCAGTCGGCGGTTTTCTGCCGCTGCTCCGCCGTGCGGACGCCCTCGTCGTTCTCGATGTCGTCGCAGAGGATCAGGTCCGGGCGGCGCTGGTAGTTGCGCCGGCCCCGCAGCTTCTGACCGCTGCCCACGGCGTCGATCCGGCAGCCGTTGGAGAGGAGGATGGAGGATGTTTTCCAGGTTTTTCCCGGCTGCTCCCCGAAGTCCCGAAGCAGCCGGTCGTTGGTCTCCAGCTCGTTTTTGATGGCGTCCAGAAAGCTGACGGCCTGGGCCTCCGTGTCCGACACCAGCAGAATGTACCGCTTGTAGCCGTACAGCGCCGCGTGGAGGACGTTCTGCAAACTCATTACCGTGCTTTTGGCGTGGCCCCGGGGGGCGGCGACGGCCGACCGGGTGCCCTTGTCCGTCAGCATGGCGGCACAGTCACTGACCGGGTCCTTGCCCTTCATCACCCGCCGGCGCCACAGCTCGGACAGCTGGCGGTGGAAGGGAGGCGAGGGCCGGGTGAAGTAGTGGGACAGGTAATATTTACCAAATTCCGCCGGGTCCCGGGCGGCTTTGCGGAAGGCTCCGGTGTCCTTCATGGGCGCCCACCCGCCATGGGGGAAGTGTTTGTTTGAAATTTCATAGGCAGCTCCTTTCTTGAAGTTGGTATCCGGAGCGTACCACGGCGGGCCGGGGCGGGCCAGGGAGGGAGTTCTTCGAAGAAGTCCTTCTATAAATAGGGGAAATTCCCCCAAAATTTGCACGCCAGCGTGCAACAAACGGAAAAATTTTTTTTATTTTTTTTAAAGACCTTCTCCCAGGGGGGAGAGGGTCCTTTTTTTGCGCCCGTGGGCGGAGATATGGTGTCCTGCTTTTGGGAAGCAATTCCCGAGGCGGGACGCTTTTTTTCCGGTATCGTGGGTCCATCAGGTCCAAAAGACCGGAAATTCGAATACCGGAGGTATAAAAATGGCATTTGATTACGCAAAGGCTTACCAGCAGTTCATCGACGAGGAGCTGGCGGCGGCCTCCGCCACCGCCTGGATGATCCCCGAGGCGGGCAAAGTCCGCTTCACCGGCGGCAGGGACATCGAAATTTCTACCCTGTCCACCACCGGCCTGGGCGACTACGACGCCACCAAGGCCGACGGCTCCGCCTATCCCCAGGGCACCGTCACCAACAGCTGGAAGAGCTACACCCTGTCCATGGACCGGGGCGTCAAGTTCTCCCTGGACCGCACCGACCCCAACGACACCGGCTTCATCGTCACCGCCGAGAACGTCATCCGGGAGTTCGCCCGCAACGCCCTGGTGAAGGAGCAGGACACCTACCGCATCCACCGCCTGTACGCCCTGGCCAACGCTGACACCGATCACAAGGCTAGCCACATCGTGTCCGCGACCCTGACCAAGGCCAACGCCATCTCCACCGTCAGCGGCCTGCTCCAGACCGTCCGGGACGACGCCGAGGAGATGGACGGCTACGTGGCCCTCATCAGCCACAAGCACAAAACCGCCTTCCTGGAGGCCGCCAACGGCACCTACCACGACATCTCCTTCGGCAACGCCGTGGCCATCAACGGCATTACCTATGAGAACGTCATGATGCTGGACGACCTGCCCTGCATCTTCGTGCCCCAGAGCCGCATGAAAACCGCCATCACCGTCCAGAGCGGCGACAGCAACAGCGGCGGCATCGTGGCGGGCGAGGGCGCCAAGGACATCTTCTGCCTGATCACCCACTGCGAGACCCCCCTGGCCGTCAGCAAGCTGGACGCCATCAAGCAGTTCTCACCCCAGGAAAACCAGCTCTTCGACGGCACTGCCATCCAGGCCCGCTACCTGTACGACCTGTTCGTGCCCTCCAAGCGCCTGGCCTCCATCGGCGCCGTGGTGGCCCCCTGATGACCGGCGCTGACAAGGTGGCCGCCATCCGGGCGAAAGCGGAAGCCCTTGCCGGGCGCAGCCTGGGGGACCACGGCGCCGCCCTGACGGAGATGGCCGCCCAGCGGGCCTGCGCCTGGTGCTGCCGGGAGGACATCCCCGAGGAGATGGAGCAGGCCGTGGCGGCCCTGGTCCTCGCCATGGAGGGCGGCGAGAGCGGCGGCGCCGTCAAGAGCGTCACCCGGGGCGACACGTCCATCACCTACGCCGTGGGGGAGAACGGCTCTCCCGCCCTGGCGGGGCTGGCTCCCTGGCGCAGGCTGGGGCGGCTGGGGAGGGATGACGCATGACGGACAGCGCTATGGCGGCCATTCTGGCCCGGACGTATCTGCACGCCGTCACCGCTTACCGCCCCACAGCGGAGGGCGGCGAGGAACGGCTCTGCCAGGCCGCGCCCTGCACCCTGAGCCGCTCCGCCCACACCAGCGCCCCCACGCCCCCGGACAGCGCCCGCGCGCTCCCGGAGGCATCGTACAGGCTTTCCCTGTACACCCGCCCGGAGCTGGCCTTCCGCCTGGGGGACCGGGTGGAGGTCACCGGCGAGGATGGCCGGGTCTGGCACGGGCGGACTTCCGACAGCTTTCGATATCCTTCCCACTGCGTGACGGTGGTGGAGGTGCGGGAGGTCGGACGTGACTCACGTGAGACGGGGGAGGGGAGCGCATGAAAGCCATTCAGGACGCCGTGACGGCGTATTTGCAGAAGGCCACGGGCGTGCGCACCGTGGCGGACCGGACCCGGGTGGCCGGAGAATACCCCCTGCTGGCGGTGGCCGTCCGGGAGGACGGCACCGTGCTGGTGGACGGCGGCCGGCAGGCGGAGCACACCTACCGGGTGACCGTCACCGCAGCATCGGACCGGAACCGGGATGAAAACACCGCGCTGCTCTCGTCTCTGGCGCCCTGCCTGCTGCGGGGCGTGCCCATGGAGACGGCAGGCGGGAGCCGCACGCTTCACCCGCTGGATGTCAAAACCGAGGGGGAGGAGCTGACCTTCTCCCTGGAGCTGTGCGTGCCGGTGCCGCCCGAGGAAAGCACTGGAGAAGAGGCCACCGAGACCATGGGGACGCTCCATTTAGGCGTTTAAATATCAAATCTTACGATTTTGGAGGTATGTATGGGTCTACCTGAAATTTTTATCAACTTCCAGACGGCGGCTGTGTCCGCCATCACCCGGTCCGCCCGGGGCGTGCTGGCGGTGGCGCTGACGGACGCCACCGGGGGCGGCGCGGCTGAGGCCGTGTACAAAAGCCTGGCGGAGGTGCCCGAGGAACAGTTCACCGCCGACAGCTACCGCCTGCTGAAGCTGGCCTTTCTGGCGGCTCCCAGCAAGGTCTGCGTCCTGCGGGTGGGCGGCGACGGCAGCGCCGTCTACGACGCCCTGGAGCGCCTGACCTTCGACTGGCTGGCGGCTCCCGGTCTGGACGACGCCGGGGTCATCTCCTTTATTAAAAGCCAGCGCGGCGCGGGCCGGGGCGTCAAGGCCGTGGTGGCCAATGCCGCCGCTCCCGACTGCGAGGGCATCGTGAACCTGTGCGCGTCCGACCTGGTGCTGGACGACGGCGCCATCGACGCCAGAAACTACGCCGTCCGCGTGGCGGGCCTGCTGGCCGCCCTGCCCCTGACCCGCTCCGCCACCTATGTGTCCCTGCCGGAGGTGGTGGGCTGCGCCGCTCTGGACGACCCCAACGGCGGCGTGGACGGCGGCAAGCTCATCATCGTCTCCGGCCGGGACGGCTACCGCCTGGGCCGGGCCGTCAACTCCCTGACCACCCTGACCCCCGACAAGGCCGCGCCCTTCCAGAAAATCAAGATCGTCGAGGGCATCGACCTGATCCGCACCGACATCGCCCAGGCCTTCGAGAGCGGCTACGTGGGCAAGGTCCTCAACGACTACGACAACAAGCTGCTGCTGGTCACCGCCATCAACGCCTACCTCAAGGGCCTGGAGGGCGACGTGCTGGACAAGACCGCCGACAACCGCTGCGCCGTGTCCCTGTCCGGACAGCGGAGCTGGCTGGAGAGCCAGGGTACCGACACCAGCGACATGAAGGACGCCGACATCCTGCGGGCCAACACCGGCAGCCAGGTGTTCCTGGAGGCCGATCTGACCTTCTGCGACGCCATGGAGGACCTGTCGCTGATGATTTCCATGTAATTAGGAGGAATTTATGGCGAATTTACAGGCAAACAGAACCCTTTCCGGCTCCTTCGCCGAGGTCTGGGTGGACGGCGCCCGCATCGCGGAGCTGTCCGAGCTGACTTTGACCGTCAAGGTCCAGCGGGAGAAGGTCCAGTTCGGCATGGACGTGGACAGCAAGATCACCGGCTATTCCGGCGAGGGCACCATGACCCTCAAGCAGGTCTACACCCGCTTTTTCGAGGTGCTGGAACAGGCCAAGAAGGGCATCGACAAGCGCTGCACCATTACCACCGCCCTGAAGGACCCCGACGCCAACCACGGCGCCGAGGAGCGGTACAGCGTGGACAACGTGGCCTTCGCCGAGCTGCCCTTCATGAACTACAAAATGGGCGAGGTCAACCAGCAGAAGCTGCCCTTCACCTTCCGCCCCTCCGACCTGGTGTGCCTGGACCGCATCCAGGCCGCTGACTGATGGCCCTGGCGGACGTCCTGCGGGAGCGGGTCTCCCGCAGGGGCCGCACGGCCCAGGTGGACTGCGGCGCGCTGGGCACGGTGACCGTGGAGGCCCTGTCCCCACAGGAGTGCGCCGCCTTGGGCATGGCCGACGGCGGCCGGGCCCTGCTCTACGCCGCCTGCCGGGAATTGCAGCAGGCCGGCGAGGCCCTGCGCCGGGAGAAACGGCTGTTCACCCCGGATGAGGTGACGGCGTACGTGTCCGACGGCGAGGCCCTGGCTGCCGCCCGGACGGTTCTGGCCCTCAGCGGCGTGACGCCGGACAGCGGCGAAAACCGACTTGAATCCGTGCAGGAATTTGGGAAGGATTTCTCTGAAGTCCGACTTGGGGACGTGCAGGAACTGTTGGCACAGCAGGAAAACCGACTTGCTTCCGTGCAGAAACCAGTGAACCAGTTCTCCGAAATCCGACCTGAAAACGTGCAGTTCCCGGAGGACGCTCCGGCGGATGGACAGGTCTCACGTGAGTTTTCCGGGATGGAGGCCTCTCTCCGGGAGACACCAAGCATGGGGGCTGTTTTGGATTTTGAACCACAAAATCTTGCGTTGTCCGAGAAAAACGGTGATTTTATGTCACCTTTGGAACTGTCCGGGGATGGTGCGGGAGTATCCGGACGGATGGCGGGACTGCACGAAGCCGAGTCGGAAGTTCCGGAATCCCTGCACGAACTGATATCGGATTTTGAGGCGCAGACGGCATATTTTCTGCACGAAACTGAGTCGGAATTCCCGGAGAGTGTGCACGAAATCAAGTCGGAATTTCCGGCAAACAGACAGCGGGCCCTGCACGAAACCAAGTCGGAATTCCGGGAGGGACTGCACGAAACCACGTCGGAATTTGACGGAAACCGCCGGGAAGGGCTGCACGAAATCACGTCGGAACTGGCGGAGCGGGTGGCGGAACGGCTGCTGGAGGGCCTCCGGCGGGCCGCGGCGGTGAGATAGGGGGTTTTTCATGAACACCAGGACCGTTTTGCTTTGGCACAACAACGGTGAAGAGCGTATCTACTTTACAGTCAATCCCGCCCGGCTCACCGTCACCCGGCCCAACGAAAACCGGGTGCGGAGCCTGGCCATGGGCGGGACGGTGAATATCTGGGGCGGCCGGGGGCTGCGGGAGGTCAGACTGACCACCTTTCTGCCTGCCGCAAGCTCGCCCTTTTACACGGGACAGGAGCCGGAGACCGTCCTGGCCATGCTGAAAAGCTGGCAGGACTCCGGCGACCCCGTGCGGCTCATCATCTCCGGCAGCGACATCAACGACGCCTTCCTCATTGAGGATGTGTCCGAGACCCTGGCGGAGGGCGACCGGGACGTGGGGCTGACTTTGACACTGCGGGAGTATAAATTCAAGTCGGCTCTGGCGGCCCTGGCCGGGGGCAGCGGCAGCGCCGCACCCAGAAAGCGGACGGACGAACGGGCCATGCCCCGGACCTACACCGTCAAAAAGGGGGACACCCTGTGGGACATCGCCTGCCGCTTTTACGGCGACGGGACGAAATGGCGCGCCATCGCCGCCAAAAACGGCGTGGCGGACCCCCGGAAACTGCAAGTGGGGAAGGTGCTGACGCTGTGAAGCTGTATATCGGACAACAGATGGTGCTGCCCGCCCTGGAATCCGTGGGCCTGGGCAAGACCCGCTCCGAGGCGGCGGCCACCCTCACCGCCACGGTGCTCACCGCCCCGGCGGACACCTACTTTTTGAAGCTGTCCATGGCGGTGGGGGACGTGGTGCGGCTGCTGGACGGCGAGGGGCAAGAGGTGTTCCTTGGCAGCGTCCAGGAGCTGGACCGGGACCCGCAGGCCGTCACCCTGACAGCCTGCGACCGGGGCGTTTACCTGACAAGGAACGAGCTTTACGGCGTCTTTTCCGGCACCGGGAGGGACATCGCCGCAAGAGTCGCCCGGGAGCTGGGCATCCCCCTGGGCGCCGTGGAGGACGACGGCCTGCGGCGCACCATCGTCACCGGGGCGGGGATGTCCGCCTTCTCCATCCTGCGCAAGGCCGTGGGGGAGGGGCGGGAGATCGCCGTGAAGGACGGGACATTGACCGTCACCAAACGGGACCCCATCGTGTACGCGCTGCCCGTCCGGGACATCCTGGAGGTCACCAGCCGGGCCACCCTCCGGGACATGGTCAACCGGGCCGTGGTGGTGGGCCGGAACGGAAACCGCCTTGCCGCCGCCGAAAACGCCGGGGACATGGCCGCCTACGGCCGGTTCCAGCAGGTGCTGGGCAAGGACGGCGACCCGGCGGCCCAGGCGAAAGCCGCCCTGCAAGGGCGGGTGCTTTCCGCCCGGGTGACCCTGCTGGGGAACCTGGCCTACCGCTGCGGCGGCACCGTGGAGGCCCACACCCCCCAGTGGGGGCTGGAGGGGCTTTACACCGTCACCGCCCACGAGCACCGCTGGGAGCGGGGCCTGTTTACCACATCGCTGAGCTTGGAGGGAATCAACGGATGAACATTTACAGTGAGCTTCTGGAGCTGCTGCGCCCCCAGCGGGAGGACACTCCCGGCGGCCTGTTCGGCACGCTGACGGCGGTTTCCCCCCTGACCGTCACCGTCCGGGGCACGGCGCTGGCCGAGGGGCTGTTTTACCCCGCCGGAACCGTGTTCCGGGAGGAGAACGTGGGCCGGGAGGTGGCCCTGCTGCCCTGTGAGGAGGGCTTTTGGATCTTAGGCTTTGTGGGAGGTGGAACGGCATGATCTTTCCCGACTGGGGGGAGACCCCCGACACCGCTTCGGAGGAGGCGGCCCTGCCGATGTTCCGGGAGTGGGCCGTGGACTGGGAGAACCGGTCCTTCGCCCTGCGCGGCGGCCAGCCGTATCTCGTCAGCGGGGACGAGGCACTGAAAATCTGGGTGACAAAGGCCCTGCGGCCCGAGAGCCGGCGGTTCGTTTATACGGCCTGGTCCGCGGACTACGGCAACGAGCTGGCCTCCCTGCTGGGGGGCTGCGTGGACCAGGGCATCCTGGAGAGCCAGGTGCGCCAGTATATACGGGAGGCGCTGCTGGTCTCGCCCTACATCCGGGAGGTGGACGGGTTCTCCTTTACCAAGACCGGCAGCCGGGTGGAGGCCCGGTTCACCGTCCACACCGTCTATGAGGCGTTTACCCAAACTACGGAGGTTTTGATCGGATGACGAAAGAAGAACTGCTGCGGCTGCTTTCAGCCGCCTATACCGGCCCCGGCAGCGCGGAGGAGGGCACCTTCGTCGGGGATGTGCTCCGCGCCTGCGCCGACGCTATGGCCCAGATGTGGAGCATGGACATCGACGGCCTGGAGCGCCGGGCCTTCGTGTCCACCGCCGTGGGGGACTGGCTCACCGCCGTCTGCGCCGACCGGGGCGTGAACCGCCGGGAGGGGGAGACGGACGACGAACTCCGCTCCCGCACCCTGGCGGCCCTGGCCGCCACCCCCGCCTCCGGCAACGCCGACGACTACGCCGCCTGGTGCGGCCGGGCGGAGGACATCCTGCGGGTGAAGGTGCTGCCCCTGGCCAGGGGAAACGGCACCGTGGACATCGTGGCGGTGGGCCTGGACGGCAGGGCCCCCGCCCAGACCGTCATCGATGAGGCCCAGGAGATCGTGGACCGGGAGCGGCCCGTGGGGGCCGACGCCCGGGTGATCGCGGCCGCCGAAACGGCGGTGAACGTGTCCGCCGGCCTGAAGCTGATGGACAGCGGCGATCTGGAAGCGGTCAGGACGGCCTTTTCCCAGTCGCTGGCGGACTTCTGCCGGGACACCGCCCTGCGGAGCGGCGTGGTCAGCCACGGCAAGGTGCTGCGGCTGCTGCTGGACTGTGACGGCGTGGCGGATGTGTCCGGCTTCACCATGAACGGCTCCGGGGACAACCTGGAACTGGAGACCGGGGCGGTGCCCGTGGCGGGTACCCTGACATTGACGGAGGTGAGGGCGTGAGACTGCCGGAGTTTTTGACGGAGCTGTCTCCCCTCCGGGAGACGCTGGCGGCGCTGGAGCAGGGCGAGAGCGCCATGGCGGACGCCGTGGCGGAGAAAAACGCCCAGGTCAGCGTGGCTTCCGCTGACGGGGGCCTTGCCCTGTGGGAGCAGGACTACGGCCTGCCCGTCCGGGAGGGGGCCTCTCCGGAGGACCGCCGGGCCGCCGTTCTGGCCGCCATGGCCGGAGGCCGCACCCTGACCCCCGCCTTTTTGGAGGAGCTGTGCGTCACCCTGGGCGGCGCCGCCCGGGGCCAGGTGGAGGAGGACTTCCCGAACTGGCACGTCACGGCGTTTGCCGTGGGACGGGGCGGCTTCCCGGAGGACACCGCCCCGCTGGAGCGGGCGGCGGAGCGGCTGAAGCCCGCCCATCTGACGGTGGAGGTGCTGCCGGGCGCGGCCCTGGAGGCCCCTCACCGGGCGGCGCTTACCGGCGGCGTGATGATAGAAATTTGGGGATAAAAAGCAAGTGCCCGGTGCGGTCGCACCGGGCACACAGCTTGTCGAAAAACCCTCGTTTGAAGCAAAAGGGTTGGATTTTGCAGGGGGAGTACGAGGGGGCGGGAGCCTCCCCGCGTTGAATCGAATGCCTGCAAAAAGCCCGCGGCAGCAGGCGTTTGCGCCGCGCAGCGGCAGCTTTTTGGGCTGCAAGCAGACAAAAAAGCCAGGCATTGTGAAGGTGCGTTCAGAGAAGATAGGGCGCCAGCCGCCTTGCCGCCAGGCAGAGGAGCCACAGGGCGGCGCCAACGGCCCACCCCAGGGCCGCCGGGGCGGCGGCTGTCAGGGTCGGCAGGCCACAGAGAAGGGATGGCGGGACGGAAAAGGCCAGAGACAGGCCCAGGGCGGCCGCCAGAGCGCGGAGAGGCCTTCGGATGGAGAGGAATGCCCCCAGCACCGCCAAAGCGCCCAGAAGGCCGCAGAGGGCCGGGAAACAGGTCTCCCGCAGCATGGGGGACAGGGCCGCCAGCAAAGCGGTCTGCCCGGCGGTATCCAGGGCGGAAAAACCCGGTACGAAGCGCCGGACCGCCCAGGCAAAGGGAGCCAGCCGGGCGAAGTCCGCCGGAAAGGCCGCCGCGGCCACCGCCAGCGGCGCGCAAAGACCCGGAAGCAGCCAGCCCAGCCGTGTGAGACGGCCCGCTCTTCGCCGCCGGGCCGCCCACAGCAGGACCGCCGCCAGCAGCACCGCAACGGCGGCCCCCGCCAGATCCACGCACACGTCCCGCAGCTCGCCGCTGCGGCCGGGGATGAAGGTCTGGTGGACCTCGTCCAGCCCCGCCAGGACCGCGCACAGGGCGGCGGCAAGGCCCGCCTGCCGCTTTCTGCCCCGGAGGAGGGGCAGCAGCGCCAGCCACAGCAGCAGAATGAGGACGAAGTACAAAAACATGTGGGCCGCCTTCCGCTCGAAGAAGGACAGCAGCTCCACAGCGGCGTTTTGGGCGGTAAAGTCCCCGGCGGCGAAGGCGGGGGACAGAGCCGCCAGCAGCCGCCACAGCAGCCGGTCCGACAGGCCGCCGGAGACGGCGGCGGTCTGGGCGGAAAAGCCCCAGATCACCCGGTACCACAGGGCGGCGGGGAGCCAGAGCAGGAGTTTGGGAAGGTGTTTCATGGCGGTTTCCTCAGATTCGACAGAATGAGACCATGATAGCACGGAGGAGGGGAAAAGGGAAGAGCCCCCGCGGTCCGGAGGCACTCTCCCGATTTTTATGGGCGGTCTGCAAAAGAAACCGTTTTCGTTCATAATTTGTTCATGATTAACGCCGCTGTTTCAGGTATGGTACAAGAAGAGAAGTATCAACCTCAGACCAAGATTTTCGGAGGGGAGCTTATGAAGAATTTCTGGAAGAAACGGCTGCCGGCGATCCTGCTGGCAATGGTGATGATGCTGGGCATGGTGCCGGCGGCCATGGCGGCGGACTGCCCCAGCGGCCAGCACCAGTGGGGCGCCTGGTACGAATCCACCACCGACAGCGGCAAGCACGAGCGCCAGTGTCTGGTGAGCGGCTGCTCCGGCAAGGAGACCGCGGCCCACAGCTGGTCCGCCGGATACAGCACGGACGCGGATTCCCACTGGAAAACCTGCGCCGTCTGCAACGTGCAGCAGCCCCATGAGGCCCACGGCTTCCTCACCGGCTGGCAGAAGGACGGCTCCAGCCACTGGGAGCAGTGCCGGACCTGCGGCTACCGCGCCAATGAGGGCGGCCACATCGACAAGGACCTGAACGGCAAGTGCGACACCTGCGGGTACAACATGGGGTCTCCCTATGTGACCGTGACCTTCAAGAACGGCAGCGGCACCTTCAAGACCCAGACCAACGTGGTCAAGGGCGGGACCCCGGACAACCCCGGCACGCCCACCTATCCCGGCAGCGGGGACTGCGCCTTCGTGGGCTGGGTGACCTCCAACCCCGGCAGCACGGCGGCCTACACCGGGCAGACCTACTATACCTCCAGCCAGGTGGCCTCCCGGGCCGTCAGCAGCGACACCACGTATTACGCCGTCTATCAGGTCACCGGGACCCAGACCATCACCTGCACCGCGGAGCCGGGCGGACAGGAGGACCTGGACGCCGGGGATTTCAACGAGGCCTATCAGGACGGCAAGGACACCAGCAGCTCCATCCGCTGGGTGGAATTCAGCGCGCCCAAGGCCTATACCAGCTTTGAGGGCAAGCTCTATTACGACTACGGCGGCAGCGAGGAGCAGGAGCTGACCCGCTCCGACCTGAACAACAACAGCTTCTATTACAGCGACGAGGATTACGGCGAGTTCGACCTGGACGAGTTGACCTTCGTGGCGGACGAGGACGCCGACGAGGACTCCGTGACCATCGGCTTCACCGCCTACCGCAGCGCCGGCAGCTACGTGCAGGGCGAGCTGATCCTGGAGATCGAGGAGGGCGGCGGCGGCAGGTCCGCCACCATCGTCTACACGGTGGACACCGACGACAGCGTGGCCTTCAAAAAGGCGGACTTCAACAAGGCGTTCCAGAAGAAGTATCCCTCCTACACCGTGCGCTGGGTGGACTTCTCCACCAAGGACACCCTCAGCACCTCCGCGGGCACGGTCTACTACGACTATGACGGCTCCGACGAAAAGGCCTTCACCAAGAGCACCATCGACGATTACAGCTTCTATTACAGCGACGAGGATTACGGCGACTACGCCCTCAATGACCTGTCCTTCGTCTCCGGCGGCAGCAAGCGCACCGTGACCCTGAGCTTCCGGGCCTACTATTCCAGCAGCCGCTATGTGGACGGCACGGTGGAGGTCCGGGTGGGCGGCAGTTCCTCCTCCGGCAAGGGGGACATCACCTACAAGCTGAATCCCGGCGAGGAAGCGGCGTTTGACCGCAAGGACTTCAACAAGTTCTTCCAGAGCGAGGCCAACTCCACGTCCACCATCAAGTACGTGACCTTCTCCACCAAGGACACCCTCAGCACCTCCGCCGGCACGGTCTACTACGACTATGACGGCTCTGACGAGAAGGCGTTCACCAAGAGCACCATCGACGACTACAAGTTCTATTACAGCGACGAGGATTACGGCGACTACGCCCTGAAGGACCTGAGCTTCGCCGCTCCCAAGAGCGCCGCCAAGCGGACGGTGGAGATCGCCTTCACCGCCTGGTATTCGGCCACCAAAAAGGCCAGCGGTACCCTGATCATTGAACTGGGCGGCGGCACCGCCTCCTCCGGCAAGGCCGATATCGAGTACGAGGGCGCGCCGGAAAAGGAGACGCCCTTCGACGAGGACGACTTCAACGACTTCTTCCAGAAAACCTATAAGAGCTACGACATCAAGTACGTCACGTTCAAAAATCCGGAGAACCTTGGCTCCGGCAACGGAGAGCTGTACCTGGATTACGGCCGGTCCTACCAGAAGAAGCTCAGCACCACCACCCTGAAAAAAGCGGTCTTTTACTATGACGAGGACGACATCCCCGAGGACGACACCAACTGCTACCTGCTGGAGGACCTGAGCTTCGTGGGCGGCAAGTCCTTTGACACCAAGGTCACCATGGACTTCACGGCCTCTTACAGCTCCAGCCGCCAGGTCAGCGGCACGCTGGCCATCGTCCCCAAGGCGGGCGCCGTGTCCGGAGCCGCCTCCGGCGATGTGCTGTATCAGACCACCACCGGCACCCATGTGCGGTTCAGAGCCACCGACTTCGCCCGCTTCCTGCGGGCCCGGTATCCCGGCAGCTCCCTGCAGTATGTGAAGCTGGAGGGCGTGCCTGCCGCGGGCAGCCTGTACTACAACTATTACGGCGCCAGCCGGTACGGCACCGCGGCACGCCTGCAGCTGACGGCTTCCAACTGCGCCGGCCAGGCCTTCTATGTCAGCCCCAGCTCCACGTCCCAGTACCTGCTGCCTGAGCTGACCTACGTGCCCTCCGGCACCAACTACTGCGCCTCCATCCCCTTCACCGCCTTCGGCAGCGGCGGAAAGTCCGCCTCCGGCAAGGTGCTGATCAGCGTCACCGCCAAGGCGGTGCCCGAGGTCTACGGCGTCATTGCCAAGAGCAGCTCCGTCAGCTTCCCGGCGCCCTCCATCGCGGCGGCGGCGGCCGCGGCCGGCATCACCGGCTTCTCCGGCATCCAGCTTCTGCGCCTGCCCTCCAGCGCCCAGGGCGCCCTGTATGTGGGCAGCGGCACCAGCCGCGCGGCGGACACCGGCACGGTGTACGGATACAGCGGCGGCACCTGGACCATCAGCCAGCTCCGGTTTGTCCCCAAGACGGGCTATACCGGCAGCGTGGAGATCCCCTACGCCTTCTGTGACAGCAGCGGCAAGGCCCTGGGCGTGGGCAAGTTCTGCCTGGGCGTGGTGAACATTCAGAAGAAATTCAGCGACGTGATCGCCTCCACCTGGTGCTACAAGTACGTGGCGGAGCTGTCCGACGCCAGCGTCATCGACGGCTACGGCGACGGCAGCTTCAAGCCCGACAACAAGATCTCCTACGGCGCGGCCCTGAAGCTCATCATGCTGGCCGCGGGCTATCCCGAGCAGAAGCCCACCGACAGCAACCCCTTCAGCGGCTACCTGGCCAAGGCCCGGGCGGAGGGCATCATTACCCGCAGCAATGTGGACCTGAGCAAGCCCATCACCCGCCTGCAGGTGGCCCAGCTGGCCGCCGGAGCCATGAAGCTGGACAAGAGCGCCGTCTCCAGCGTGAAGCCCTTCACCGATACGGATGACGCCAGCGTCCAGGTCCTGAACGAGGCGGGCATCGTGGAGGGATACTTCAATAACGGCACCAGCACCTACAAGCCCAACAACACCCTGACCCGCGGTCAGGTCTCCGCCATCGTCTGGCGGATGCGGAACCACCAGAAATAAACCGCTTTACAGAAAACCCCCGGATACCAGCACGGTATCCGGGGATTTCTATGAATGCGTATGAGAACGGGCCGCTTTCGCGGCCCGTTTTTCAGGCTTTAATCCACCAGCCCGGCCTTCAGGGCCTCCACCGTGCGGCGGAGCTCCTCCAGGTTTTGCAGGCAGGTGTCCAGCTTCTTCCGGGCCGTCACCTTGTCCACGTCGGCGGACAGGTCCAGGGCCTTCAGCTGGGCCGTGCTGCGCCGGACGGCACGGCCGAAGGAGTCCACCGTCCGCAGGGGATTGGCCGCCGGAGCGGCTTTCGGCGGGGGAGGAGGCAGCTCCGCGGCCTTGGCCCAGGCGATGGCCCGGTGCACCAGGCCCGGGAAGTCGCCCTTGGCGTCGTTCTTGGCCACGTATTCCTCCACCACCGGCTGGAGGTGGACGTTCTTCTGGCGGGCCATCTCGTAGGCGTCGGTCATGGTCATGTCGCCCCGCTCGGCCCAGCCGGACATGGTCCCGTCCAGGTTCAGCAGGTCCAGGTACCGCTCCACGGTGGCCCGGCTCAGGCCGCTCTGGGCGGCCATCAGCTCCGCCTGCTCCTTCACGTTCTCCGGGAGCTGTTCCTCTTCCGCCAGAGTGTCCCGCAATGTCTCCAGCTGGCGGGCCATGTCAAAGGGGGAGATGTTCCGGCGGTGGACGTTGGCCCCCATCAGGGCCCGCAGCTCGGACAGCCTGTCCGGATACCGGCGGACCTTGCAGGGGACCGTGGCCTTGCCCAGCTTCCGGGCCGCCAGCACCCGGCGGTGGCCGCTGATGATGCGCCAGGTGTTATCGGTGTGGGGCGTGACCACGATGTCCTCCAGAAAACCGTCCTGCTCCACGGAGCGCATGGTGGAGAGGAACTCCTCGTCCTCCGCCATGGAGAAGCGGTTCAGGGGGTTGTCTACCAGGGAGTCGATGGGCAGCTGGCGGGTCAGCTCGCCGTTGGCGCCGCTGGCGTTCTCCGTGGTCTTTTGCAGGGTGGAGAAGATGGAGGGACTTTTCTTGCCTGCCATGTCTCAGCCCTCCATTCTCGCCAGCATCTCGTCACAGAGCGCGGCGTAGTCGGCGGTGGCGGTGCAGCGGGGGGAGAAGAAGCACAGGGGCTGGAGGGCCAGCGGCGCCTTCTTCACGTCGATGTTCTTGCGGATGTAGCTCCTGAAGGCCAGCTCCGGCAGCATGGCGGGGAAGTTGGCGATCATCTCCCGGTCCAGGCTGGAGCCGGTCTCCACGGCGGTCATGAAAATGCCCAGCACCCGGATGTCGGGGTTGGCGATCTCCCGGACGGACTGGATGGTCTCCAGCATCACGTCGTAGCCCTCGATGGAGTTCTTGTCCACCTTGATGGGAATGAGGACGTACTGGACAGCCACCAGCACGTTGATGTTGAACAGACTCTCCAGAGAGGGGGAGCAGTCAAAGAACACGTAGTCGTATGGTTCGGGGATCTGGGGCAGCAGGCGGCGCAGGGTGGTGTCCCGTCCAAAGGGCATCTCCTGCATGGTGGTCAGAGCGGGCGCCAACAGGGCGCCGCCCCGGATCAGGTCCAGATTTTCCGTGCCGGTATGGCAGATTGTGTCTGATATAGTGGCTGTTTTGGACACGATAACGTCCGTCAGCGTGGCATTGGGCACCTCCGTCAGCTGCAGATTGCTGGTGGCGTTGCCCTGGGTGTCCATGTCCACGATCAGGACCTTCCTGCCCCGGCGCACCAGCTCGCCCGCCAGATTGATGGCGGAGGTGGTCTTGCCGGTGCCGCCCTTCTGGTTCATGACAGCAATGGTTTTCATGCCTGGGCGCCTCCGTTCTTCTCCAGCGCCTCGATGCTGGACACCTGCTCCAGCACGCTGTCCAGGATCAGCTGGCTCATGCTCATGTGCAGCTTGGCGGCGGCCATTTTGATGCGGGTCCGCTCGTCCTCCGTGGCGTAGACCAGCAGCTTTACCTTCTTTTCCTGCTCCATCGACAGTTCCTCCGTTAATGCGACGTTTTGATGTCGTTTTCTGAAAACCATTATGACATCATAATGTCATAGAGTCAAGGGGGAAACCGTCGAAGCGCCGCCGGGGGCGGAAAAAGCGAGACGGTTTCGAGGAAGCGG